>NZ_CP109603.1:2042222-2356666 GCF_025905425.1 Pseudomonas putida
CCAAGTGCTGCGAAGCCATGATCAGGTCGATGCGCAGGCCGCGCTTGGGCTCATCCTCAAAACCGCGGCTGCGGTAATCGAACCAGCTGAAGCGGTCGGCCACTTCCGGGTGCAGGTGGCGGAAGCTGTCGACCAAGCCCCAGCCTTTAAGGCGCTCCAGCCACTCACGCTCTTCGGGCAGGAAGCTGCATTTACCGGTCTTGAGCCAGCGCTTGGCGTTGTCCGGGCCGATGCCGATGTCGCAGTCCTGGGGCGAGATATTCATGTCGCCCATCACCAGTACCGGTTGGTCGTTGCGGAACTGGCTTTCGAGCAGGGCCTGCAGGTCGCTGTAGAAGCGCTGCTTGGCTGGGAACTTGGTGGGGTGGTCGCGGCTTTCACCCTGGGGGAAGTAGCCGTTCATGATGGTGATCGGGTTGCCATTGTCATCGGCGAAGGTACCCCAGATGAAGCGGCGCTGAGCGTCTTCCTCATCGGTGGCGAAGCCCTTGTGCAGGCTGAGCGGGGGCTGGCGCGACAGCAGTGCGACGCCGTAGTGACCTTTCTGGCCGTGGTAGTGCACGTGATAACCCAGTGCCTGGACATCGGCCAGTGGGAACTGATCGTCGCTGACCTTGGTTTCCTGCAGGCCGATCACGTCAGGCTGGTGCTTGTCGATCAGTGCCGCCAGCTGATGCGGGCGGGCCCGCAGGCCGTTGATGTTGAAACAGACGATCTTCATGGAAAGACAATCCCGGTAAAAGCCGCGATGCTAGCCGACATCGCGCGTCATCACCAGCGTGGCGGGTTCGGGGGGCTGCTGCTAACGTGCTGTAGGGGTGAACGATGCCCGGTCGAGCCTATCCAAGGCACTGTAAGCCCATTCCAGGAGGACTGCCCGCAATGCCCGACACCACTGCCACCCCGGCCCGTATCTGCCAGCTCGACGATGGTTATAGCCGGGAGGCGCGTTCGCTGCTGTACAACGCCTACCGCCACGAGCCTACCTTCGCTTACATTTTCGAGGCGCAGCGCCCAGGTTACGAGCGCCGCCTGCGCGTCATGGTGCGTGAATGGGTACGCCAGCATTTCTATTTGCAACTGCCGGCCATTGGCCTGCTGGTGGATGACCGCCTGATCGCCCTGGCGCTGATCGTACCGCCGCTGCGCAGGCTGGGGGTGGCCGACAGCTGGGCCTGGCGTTTGCGCATGATGCTGGGTACCGGCCTGCGCTGCACGCGGCGCTACATGGACTATCAGGCGGCATTGGCCAGCTGCCTGCCTACGGACCAGGTGCACGTATTGCCGCTGCTGGGCGTGCATCCGCAATTTCAGGGGCGCCATTACGGCGAGCAATTGTTACAAGCTGTACATGACTGGTGCGCCGAAGACCCCAGTACCCAGGGCGTGGTACTGGACACCGGCAATGAGCACTACTTGGCGTTCTACCAGCGCCAGGGCTATGAAGAAATTGGCGAGGTCGCTGTAGGGCCAGTCCGAGAAAGGGTGTTCTTCCATCCCAACCCGGTCTCTTCAAATTCCGCTTTTGCCTGACAGGCCGCCAGACGGCTCCCTTGAGCGCCCGGCTCTGGTAGCATGCGCCGCATGACGTATTCAGGAAGATTGACCTGGGGCCTGGTTTTCTGGGTCGCCAGTTTTACAGCATGGGGCCAGAGCGAGTTGCTGGTGAAGGTAAAACCGGCCAACAAGGCGCTCAAGGCCAATGTCGAAGGCTATATCGGCAACCTTGGCGACCGTGACGAAGAAGCGCTGCTGCGTTTCAGTCGCGGGGCCGAGGAGCAGGCGCGCAAAGCCGCGCAGGCACTTGGCTATTATCAGGCTCAGATCGACACCGAGGTCAAGCCGCCGACAAAGGCCGACCAAGCCCCGCAATTGATAATCCAGATCGCCCCGGGCGAGCCTGTAAGGCTGCGCAACGTGACGGTACGCATCGAAGGCCCCGCCAGTGAAATGAAGGCGTTTCGAGTGCCTGACAGCAAGGCGTTGCGTGCTGGCGAGCAGCTCAACCACGGGCTTTACGAAGACGCCAAGCGGCTGATCCAGAACCAGGCCTCGCGCTATGGCTTCTTCGCCGGCCGCTTCAGCCGCCAGCGCCTGGCGGTCGACCCCCAGGCCGGTGTGGCCGACATCGAGCTGGTTTACCAGAGCGGCCCTCGCTACCGCCTCGGCGCGGTCAGGTTCGGCGGTGATACCCCGCTGGATGAAGACCTGCTGCAGCGCATGGTCTCGTTCAAACCGGGCACACCCTATGACTCCGAACTGATCGCCGAGCTCAACAACGACCTGCAATCGAGTGGCTACTTCGAAGGCGTGCGGGTAGATGCCGCGCCGACCGCCGCTGTGGGCGAGGACATTCCGGTGGATGTCCGCCTGGAAACCCGAAAACCACGCACCATGGGGCTGGGCCTGGGCTTCTCGACCGACGTCGGCCCCCGCGGCAAGGCCAACTGGACGCGGCACTGGGTCAACCCACAAGGCCACAGCTATGGTTGGGAAACCGAGCTGTCGGCACCCCGGCAGAACGTTGGTCTGTGGTATGACGTGCCGCTCGACCCGCCGTTGACCGACAAACTGCGCTTTGCCGGGGGTTATCAGAACGAAGAGCTTGCGGGGACCGACACCCTCAGCAAGCTGCTCACCGTAGGGCCTGAATGGCACAGCAAGTTGCCCAGTGGCTGGCAGCGGGTCATCTCGCTCAAGTACCAGCGTGAAGAGTATCGCCTGGGCGATGACTCGGGGCTGAGCAATCTGCTGTTGCCGGGCGTCAGCTTTTCGTACCTGCGCAGCGACAACCGCATCGATCCGCACAATGGCTACCGCCTGCAGTTCGATACCCAGGTGGCCAAGGAAGGGCTGGTGTCCGACACCAACCTGCTGCATGCCAACGTACTGCTCAAAGGCCTGACCACGCTCGGCCACAACCATCGCTTCCTCGGCCGGGTGCAGTTTGGCGGCAGTGCCACCAACGGTTACAAGCACAACATTCCGCCTTCGCTGCGCTTTTTCGCCGGTGGTGACCAGAGCGTGCGTGGCTACGACTACCAGACCCTGTCGCCGAAAAACAGCGATGGCGACCGCATCGGTGGGCGCTACCTGGTGGCTGGCAGCGTCGAGTATCAATATTCACTGACTGAAAAGTGGCGAGTGGCAACCTTCGTCGATCAAGGTAATTCGTTCAACACGCTTGAACTGCCCAGCCTCAAAACTGGCGTGGGTATTGGCGTGCGTTGGGTTTCACCGGTCGGGCCGCTGCGCCTGGACCTGGCCAAGGCACTCGATGACGAGGGCGGTATTCGCCTGCACTTCTCCATGGGGCCTGAGCTGTGACACGTGTGTTCAAATTCATACTGCTGGGCGTGCTCGGCGTGGTGGTGGCCGCAGGCCTTGTGCTGGGTGTGCTGGTGGGGACCGAACGCGGTAGCCGCTGGGCGTTGGCAAGGGTGCCGGGGTTGGAGGTCGCCGATTTCCAGGGGCGCCTGGCGGGCAGTTGGCAAGCCAGCCGGCTGAGCTGGGTCGAGGGCGGCAACCGGGTAGAGGTGCAGGCCCCGCTGTTGACGTGGTCCCCCGCCTGCCTGCTGCGCGCCACCTTATGCATCGAGCAGTTGCATGCGCAACGCATCGACATGGCCTTTGCGCCGAGTGATGTGCCTGCCGACAGCGGCCCGCTGCAACTGCCGGCCCTGCGTTTGCCGGTTGCCATCGAGCTGGGCGAGGTCAAGATCGGCCAGCTGCGCCTGGACGGCAGCGACTTGCTCGGTGACTTGCAACTGGCAGCCCACTGGACCCGAACGGGGATGCGTATCGACCACCTGCAGCTGCAACGCGATGACCTGCGTCTGGACCTGCAAGGTGACCTGCAGCCTGAAGGTGACTGGCCAGTGCAATTGCAGGGGCAGGTTCAACTGCCTTCGGTGGAGGGTAAAAGCTGGCAGCTGGCAGTGACAGTGCAAGGCGAATTGCAGAAAACCCTAAAGCTCGAAGGCACCACCTCGGGGTATCTCGATGCCAAGCTCAACGGTGAGCTGCAGCCATTGGCCGAGCACTTGCCGGCAACGCTGCAGATCCGTTCCGAGGCGTTCAAGCCGACCGCTTCGCTGCCCGATACCCTGCAGTTCAACCAGCTTGAGCTCAACGCCAAAGGCGATTTGCTCAAAGGCTATAAATTGTCGGGCTCGGCCAGCTTACCCGCTGAACAGTCGCCGATTGCCTTGGCGCTGACCGGGTGGGTCGATAGCAAGGGGGCCAAGGTCGATGCTCTTGACCTTAACGCCAGCGATAGCCAGCGGCTAAAGCTGCAGGCCAGCGCCGATTGGCAACAAGGCCTGAGCGCCGATGCCCAGCTTGAATGGCTGGATTTCCCGTGGCTGCGTCTGTACCCGCTGGAAACCCCGCCTGACGTCACGCTCAAGCGTTTCAATGCCCAGGTTCACTACCGCGATGGCAATTACCAAGGCACCTTCAATGGCGATCTGGACGGCCCGGCGGGTGCTTTCACGCTGGCTAGCCCATTCGAAGGTGATCTGACCCAGGTGAAGCTGCCGCAGCTGGCGCTCACCGCAGGGCAAGGCAAGGCCGCCGGCAGTGTTGCCGTGCGCTTTGCTGACACGCTGGCGTGGGATGTCGATGTGCAACTCTCGGCGCTCGACCCTGCGTACTGGCTTGCCGAGTTGCCCGGTACACTGGCCGGACCACTGCGCAGCAAAGGTGAAATGAAAGGCGATGAGCTCAGACTCGATGCCCAGCTCGACCTGAAAGGCCGCCTGCGCGGTCAGCCCGCGGTGCTCAAGGTCGAAGCCCAAGGGGCAGGGGAGAGCTGGACCTTGGGTGCCTTGGCGATCCAGTTGGGTGACAACCGCATCAACGGCAGTGGCAGCCTGCAACAGCGGCTGGCCGGACGCGTGGATCTCGATCTGCCGCGGCTTGGGCAGCTTTGGCCCAGGCTACAAGGTCAGGTCAAGGGCCGGCTGGACGTGACCGGGACCTTGAAAGCGCCACAAGGCACGCTGACCCTGCAGGGCCAGCAGCTGGCGCAGGCCGAAAACCGTATTCAGCGGCTGGACCTCGACGCGCGCCTTGATAACACCCAGCGTGGCGTGATCGACCTCAAGGCAAGTGGCATACACCTCGGTGACACAGCGCTGGGTACCTTGCAGGCCAATGGCAAAGGCGACATTCGCCAGCAGGCCCTGACCCTGGCACTCGACGGCCCGCAGCTCAAGCTGGACCTTGGCCTGGACGGCCAGTTGAACAAGGGCGACTGGCGGGGTCGTCTGGCCAGTGGGCGCATCCAGGCCGGTGGCCAGGACTGGCAGTTGCAGGCACCAGCACGCTTGCAGCGGTTGGCCAGCGGCACGCTGGATTTTGGCGCCCATTGCTGGCGCTCTGGTCAGGCCAGCCTGTGCGGTGAAGACCAGCGCTTGGCACCTGATCCGCGCCTGCGCTACCACCTCAAGCAGTTCCCCCTGGACAGCCTGGCCCAGTGGCTGCCAAAGGACTTTGCCTGGCAAGGCCTGCTGAACGCCGACGTCAACCTGGACATCCCGGCCCGTGGCCCCAAGGGCAGCATCCTCGTAGACGCCAGTGGCGGCACCCTGCGGGTGCGTGACAAGGGGCGCTGGATCGACTTCCCCTATCAGACCTTGCGCCTGGACAGCACGTTGGCGCCACGACGTATCGACGCCCGCCTGGATTTTCGCGGCGAGCGCCTGGGTGAACTGAGTTTGAACACCCACCTCGACCCATTGGGCAAAAACAAGCCGCTGTCGGGGGATTTCCGCCTGGCGGGCCTGGACCTGTCGGTCGCCCGCCCGTTCGTGCCCATGGTCGAGCGCCTGGCCGGGCAGTTGAATGGCAGCGGTCGTTTGTCGGGTACCTTGCTTGCACCACAGGTCAACGGCAACCTGGTGCTGATCCATGGCGAAGTCAGTGGCGCCGAGTTGCCGGTAAGCCTGGAAGACCTGTCGTTGCAGGCATCGATCGCGGGTGAGCAGGTTCAGCTCAATGGCGGTTGGCGCAGTGGCGAAGCGGGGCGCGGCCAGTTGACCGGCAATCTGACCTGGGGCCAGGCCCTGGGCATGGACCTGCGTTTGCAAGGGCAGCAACTACCGGTGACGGTGGAGCCTTACGCCACGCTGGAGGTTGCCCCCGACCTGACCCTGCGCCTGATTGATGACAAGCTGGCGATAACCGGCAAGGTACAGGTGCCAAAAGGCAAGATCACGGTACGTGAGCTGCCGCCATCGACTGTGAAGGTTTCCGATGACACGGTGATCGTCGGCCATCAGACCGAAGAGGGTAAACCCTCCATGGCAATGGCCATGGACATCGATGTCGAAGTCGGGCGTGACAAGCTGTCATTCAGTGGCTTTGGCCTCACGGCCAACCTGCTCGGTCACGTGCACATCGGCGACAACCTCGATACCCGGGGTGAGCTCAGCCTGGCTGACGGCCGTTACCGCGCTTACGGGCAGCGCTTGACCATTCGCCGGGCGCGGCTACTGTTCGCCGGCCCGCTCGATCAGCCGTACCTGGACATCGAGGCGATTCGCAAAGTAGATGACGTAATTGCCGGTATTCGCTTGAGCGGCAGTGCTGAGCAGCCCACCACAAAGGTGTTTTCCGAACCTGCCATGAGCCAGGAGCAGGCCCTGTCGTACCTGGTGCTGGGGCGCCCCTTGGGCACGACGGGTGAAGACAACAACATGCTTGCCGAGGCAGCGTTGGGCTTGGGACTGGCAGGCAGTGCCGGCATCACCGGGAGCCTGGCATCGAGCCTGGGTATCGACGACTTCCAACTGGATACCGAAGGCTCAGGCAATACCACCAGTGTGGTTGCCAGCGGCAACCTGACCGAGAAGCTGAGCTTGCGTTACGGGGTGGGGGTGTTCGAACCGGCCAACACCATCGCGTTGCGCTACAAGTTGAGCCGCATGGTGTACCTGGAGGCGGCCAGCGGGTTGGCAAGCTCGCTGGATATCTTCTACAAACGGGACTTCTGATCGCCGCGGTCAACGGACCGTGGCAGCCTCGATGAATTCATTGGTATCGGGCGTGGGCGGGGGCGTGAATTTGGGCATGCGCACCGGTGTGATCAGGCTGGTGTATTCCTCGATCAGCCTGTTGAGCGCTTCAGGCGGCTCGCTGGCCTGGAACTGCATGCGGATCTGCACCTCGTCAGGGTCTCGACTATCGCCCTGACGGCCCTGGCCACCAATGGTCACCTTGAAGCTGGCGGCGTTGTTCTCACTGGCGGTCAGCAACGCCTGTTGCGCCTCGGTCCCTTTGACCCTAACCGACAGGTCCACCTGCATGCGCTCCAGCGCCAGGCCCTTGGGTGACACCAGTGCAAACAAGGGCACGCGCATGATGTGCTGCTCATCCATGGCCACCTCGACCATCTTGGCTTTCATCGGGGCGCCCAGTGCGTCGGTATCACAGTCGAAGAATTGATCGAACAGGTTGATGTACTGTTGCGCAATCAGGCTGTTGGTGGCGCTCGCGGCTTCTTGCAAGCCGCGCGTGATCTCGCGCAAATCGATCGATGTCATGGGGGCGAGGGACTTTTCCAATCATCAGGCTCCTGGGTCCAGGTGGTGCCCCCTGCTGCAAGGGGGCGATTGTTACCGACATCAGTTCGCAGGAGGGGTGGCGGGCTTCGCCTTGCTGCCACCTTCTTTTTGGCTGACAGGTTCCGGGTTGCTGCTTTTGGCCGGGGCGTTCAGGGTATCGGCCTGTGAGATTTTGTCCGTGCTATCGAGCGTCGCGCTCTTGACGACGGTGGGTTTGGTGGCGGCATCGGTGAGGAAATCGATGACCCTCATCATCGCTTCGGGCGGGTCTTGGCGCTTCAGGGTCGTGTTGAATGCGTAGCGGGCGCGGGTATCGGTCTTGCGGGTCTGCGTGGACTTGTGGCTGATGCTGCCCTTGACGTTCAGTTTGAACGGCCCCCACCCAAGAGACCCACCGGCCTCGGCGGCCATGCTCTTGTCGGTTACATCTTCCGACATCTGATTGATGGTCAGTTCGAACTCGACATGGCCTTCCTCGATGGCGATGTTCGGGTGGGTAATCGCCGCCACCAGCGGTACTTTCATCGTCTTGCTGACGACACCTTGGTATTCGCCCTGTTCGTCGACGATGGTTTCGTCATAGTCGAACTGGATGGCGACGGCCTTGCCTTCCTGGACGCAGACTTGCATCAGGAAGTCGGCATAAGATTTGCTAGCGGTGACCTGCGCCTGCACCATGGCTTGCAGGGGGCCTGCGATCATGCGGTCCATCGGCAAGGCATTGACGACGGATCCGATGAGGCTGTTGTCTATGGGCATAGCTGGATTCTCTTTTTAGGGGGCGGTGGGCGTCAGTGGCGACCACAATGCTCATGGCTAGCGAACGCAAGGTTCCTGGCGGCGGATATTGCCGATCTGGCGCAGGCTAAGGCCGTATTTGTCGGCCAACAGGCTGCGCGACAAACCATCGGCGCTTTCTTTTTGGATTTGCAGGTTGCGCAGCTGGCGCGTGAAGTGGTCGGCCTTGGGGATTTCCAGGGCCACGCCGGCGAAGCGCTTGATCAGCGCGTCGAGCGCTTCGGCTGGCAGCACATCGGCAAGCTTGGTGCGCTCGCGGTGCTTGGGGATGTATTTGGGCCTGCCGCCATAGGCGCAGGTCAGCTGAAAAGCATTGTCGATACCGATGCACTCGATCAGCGCTTGCAGTGAGTGCGGCAACTGGCTGACATCTATGCAGGTGAGGTCTGGTAACTCCATGCGACGCTCCTTCGTTCGGGGTTGCGATGCGGGACGCGATCACCAGCGGCGTTGTGTCGAAGGTGTGACTGGATTCTCAGGTAGAGCCAAGGCGCGTCGCTAGGCGGCATATAAGCTGGGGGTTGTAGCCTCGGTGAACAGGGTTTGCAGGCAGTGATTTAGCTTGCTGTAGGACATCGCTTCATCTTTTCGCTACAGGTGTTGATTTCCCGTTGGCGTGGTACCTGACATGACTGCTGGGGGCTATAACCCTTAGTCACACGGGTAGCTGCTCAGCAGGCTGGCGCTTTTCAAGTAGGCCCGGGGGGTTGTGGTCATGCCCTGGGGCAGGGCACGCCAGTCGACCAGCAGGCACAGTGCACTGAACGCGTGCTCGCCGCGCTTTCCTACAACGCGATCAGAAAAATTTCGGCGATAAAGTGCTCGTGTCTGCTGCACGGAGTACACCTGATCGGCCTGCGCCAACGTCTGGCGGGCCAGGTCCGGCAACTGCGATGCTGGCAAGGTGAAGTGAACCTGGCTGGCATGAGGGTGCAGATAGCCGGCTTCGCGAACGCTGTGCCAGAGTTGTTGCCATTGGCTGGAGCCAGCGCTGGCGGCCAGCTCGCTGCCTAGTTCGAGCAGCTGTTCGGCAGGCGTCTGGCGAGTGTCCAGCGCATAAAGAGGGAAGGAAGTCAGAGCAAAGGATGCGAACAGCATGGATTTGTACATGGTGCCTCCGGCACGGGCGATGAGGGCCCAATGCTTTCAGGCGGACGGCACCACGCTAAGCAGGAAATGCAGCGCCGGTGCGGGTGGGCGTTGTATCATGGCCGCTGCTCGTTGCGAGCCATTTGCCCCTGATGTTGCAAGGAACTATCAATGACACACGTGCAGCGCCTCAAATATTCACTTCTGATCATCCTGGTGGTACTGGGCCTCATGCTGGGCCTGTCCCACCTGCAAAAGCAGGGCACGATCAGTGAGCAGACCTTCCAGTTGGTGGCGATCGCCATTGCCGTGGTCGTGGTTGTGATCAATGGCATTCTGCGGCGCAAGGTCAAACCCTGACCTGTGCGGGCCGGCCAGGTGTGGCCGGCCATACGCTCAGCGTGGCGAGGCTTGGTCCAGCACCGCGCGGGCCTGGGGGTTGAGGCTGTAGCATTTGTCGCTGCCCAGGTTGATGACGCCTTCGGCACACAGCCGCTTGAGTACTTCGCGCACGCTCAGAAATGACAGCGGAATATCCAGTTGCTCCAGCTGTGCATGCACGCCGCGCACGCCAATGCTGCGGCCATTGCGGTCTGCCGCGTGCAAGGCATCGATCACCTTGAGGCGAATGAGGCTGGTGCGCAGGCCAAAGGTGCGCAACAGCTCGCGAATGTGTTCGTTCCCGACACGCTCGTCGGCGAAAGCGTCCTGTCCTTTGGGCGCCTTGCCTGGGATGTGCCCAGCCTGCATTGAGGGTTGCGGGTTGTACATGTGAATGCTCCTTTTCGTGGACTACCCGAAATGTGGTTGCCTCACTTACTAGGACGAATGAGAACGGAAAATCTGCAGTCCGCCCGAAAAAAAATTGCCTGCTCCTGTTTCAAGACGTTCTATCGCCTTGTAATACGTAAAATTTTCACGCAGCCATTCGTCTGATCGGGATGACCCCTGAATCCGAGGTGTGCCCGTGTTTTCGATTTCGCGTCCCATGACCCGTGCCAGCCTCGCCGCTGCCCTGGTCGCCTTCAGCATTGCCGCGCAAGCACAGCCTGCCAGCGCTGATGCCAGCGCACAGATTCGCCGTACCAGCTTTGGGGTGCCGCACATCGTGGCCAAGGATGAGCGCGGCCTGGGGTACGGCATCGGTTATGCCTACGCACAGGACAACGTGTGCCTGTTGGCCAACGAAGTGCTGACGGTGAACGGCGAGCGGTCGCGCTACTTCGGTGCCAAGGGTAAAACCATCGAGCAACGGGACAACCTTGCCAGCGACCTGTTTTTCACCTGGCTCAACACACCGGCTGCCGTGGGTGCGTTTCTCCAGGCTCAACCGGCGCCAGTGCGTGATCTGCTGGAGGGCTATGCGGGTGGTTTCAACCGTGCCCTGGCCGAGCGCCGTAGCCAAGGTTTGCCTGCAGAGTGCGCAAAGGGGGACTGGGTGCGGCCGATCACTAGCCAGGACCTGGTCAAGCTGACCCGTCGTCTGCTGGCTGAAGGGGGTGTCGGTCAGTTCGTCGAGGCGCTGGCAGGGGCGCAGCCGCCCGCGCTGTCCAGTCAGCACGGGGCACCGGATTTTGCCTCGGCACTGGCCCGCCAGGCGCGCTTTGCATCGGAGCGAGGCAGCAACGCGGTGGCAGTCGGGTCGCAGCGCTCGGCCAACGGCCGTGGCCTGTTGCTGGCCAACCCGCACTTCCCCTGGATGGGCGGCATGCGCTTTTATCAAATGCAGCTGACCATACCGGGCCAATTGGATGTGATGGGGGCTGCATTACCGGGCCTGCCCGTGGTGAACATCGGCTTCAACCGGCATCTGGCCTGGACGCACACGGTTGATACGTCAAACCATTTCACGCTCTATCGCCTTGAGCTTGATCCAAAAGACCCGACCCGCTACTTGCTCGACGGCAAGTCGCTGCCGTTGTCGCGGCAGACTGTCAGCGTCACGGTCAAGGCAGAAGATGGCTCCTTGAGCCAGGTTGAACGCCAGGTCTACAGCTCGAAGTTCGGGCCAGTGGTGCAGTGGCCAGGGCGCCTGGACTGGGACGCACGGGCAGCTTACAGCTTGCGCGACGCCAACCTGGAGAACACGCGGGTGCTGCAGCAGTGGTATCGCATCAACCATGCCGACAGCCTGGACGCGCTGAAGGGCTCGGTGGAGCAGTTGCAAGGCATTCCCTGGGTCAACACGCTTGCTGTGGATGAAGGCGGCCGAGCGCTGTACCTCAATCAGTCGGTGGTCCCGTACGTCGATCAGCAACTGCTCAGTGCATGCGGCAACCCCAAGGCATCGGGGCGCCTGGTGGTATTGGATGGCTCGCGCAGCGCCTGCCAGTGGAAGGTCGATGCGCAAGCTGCGCAGCCCGGCATCTTCCCGGCGCGATTACTGCCGAGCCTGGAACGCAAGGACTTTGTACAGAATTCCAACGACCCCGCCTGGATGGCCAACCCCGCGCAGCCTTTGACCGGCTATTCGCCGCTGGTCAGCCGCAATGACCAGCCGCTGGGCATGCGTGGTCGTTTTGCCCTGCACCGCCTGCAAGGCACAGCCAAGCTGGGTATCGACGATCTGCAGCACATGGTCACGGATGATGAAGTCTACCTCGCCAGCCTGCTGTTGCCGGACCTGTTAGCGTGGTGCAAGGGGGCCGCAGCAGACCTGCAGCCCGTGTGTGCCAGCCTGGTCGCCTGGAACGGCAAAGCTGACCTAGACAGCGGCATCGGCCTGGTGCATTTCCAGAACATGTTCGAGGCCCTGGCGGCTCATCCTGAGAGCTGGCGGGTGGCATTCGACCCGGCTGACCCGCAGCATACGCCGCGCGGCCTGGCAGTTGAGCAGGCTGCGGTGCGCAAGCTGCTGCGCGAGGCGGCCTTGGCGTCGTTGCAGCAGGTGAGTGAAAGCGGGGTAGGGCGCGACAGCCAATGGGGGCAGGTGCAGCAAGCTATCGATGGCACGCCGGTGCCGGGTGGCCCGCAGGGGCTTGGGGTCTACAACGCGATTCACAGCGTGCCGCATGGGCCGGGCAAGCGCCTGGTGCTCAGTGGCACCAGCTACCTGCAACTGGTCAGCTTCACCGATCAGGGGCCTCAGGCCCGGGGGCTGCTGGCGTTTTCCCAGTCGAGCGAGGCGGGTTCGGCCCATGCCCATGACCAGACCAAGGCATTCTCGGCCAAGCAACTGGCAGTGATTCCGTTTACCGAGGCGCAGATAAAGGCGGACCCCGAGTATCGGGAGTATGTGATCAGTGAGCGGGACAAAGGGGCAGTGGCTCAGCATTAAAGGAATCTGGGGCTGCGAAGCGGCCCCAAATTTTCGGCTGTTCAGGAAAACTCGAACGGCGCCAGCTGAAAGCCCTGTTCGTCAACCTGCAAGGTCCAGCCCCGACGGTCCCAGTCCCCCAGCACGATGCGTCGTGCCGGTTGGCCGTCTACCACCAGCTTGTGAATCGCCGGCCGGTGGGTGTGGCCATGGACCAACGTCCTGACCCCGTGCGCCGCCATCACCTTTGGCACTTCTTCCGGTGTGACGTCGACGATCTCCGTGGCCTTCATGCGCGTTTGCGTGCGGCTTTCGCTGCGCAGCTTGCGCGCCAGTTTGTGCCTGGAGGACAGCGGCAGGTGCCGCAAAATCCACAGGCTCAATGGGTTGCGCAGGTAACGACGCAGCTTCATGTAGGCCAGGTCCCGCGTGCACAGTGTGTCACCGTGCATCAGCAGTACCTGCTCACCGCCCAGTTCGATCACGCTCGGGTCGGCCAGCAAGGTACAGCCGGCGGCCTCGCAGAAGTCCTGACCGATCAGGAAATCACGGTTGCCGTGCATCAGGTAGATCGCCGTACCGCTGTCGCTCAACTGGCGCATGGCCTGGCAAATCGATTGCTGGAACGGCGTCATGGCATCGTCGCCGATCCACGCCTCGAAGAAATCGCCAAGGATGTACAGCGCCTTGGCATGCCGCGCACGGCCATCGAGCAGATCAAGAAACGCCCGGGTGATATCCGGGCGTTCTTCTTGCAGGTGCAGATCAGAGATCAGCAATATCACCCAACGATCTCGGCTTTCTCGATGATCACGTCATCTTTCGGCACGTCCTGGTGGCCGGATTTGGAGCCGGTGGCAACGGCTTCGATCTTGTCGACGACGTCCTGGCCTTCGGTCACTTTACCGAATACGGCATAGCCCCAGCCCTGCACGTTCTTGCCGCTGTGGTTGAGGAAGTCGTTGTCGGAGGCGTTGATGAAGAACTGCGCCGAGGCGGAGTGCGGCTCCATGGTGCGGGCCATGGCGATGGTGTACTTGTCGTTTTTCAGGCCGTTGTCGGCTTCGTTCTGGATGCTGGCACGCTTGTCACGCTTTTCGTTCATGCCTGGCTCGAAACCGCCGCCCTGGATCATGAAGCCTTTGATCACACGGTGGAACACGGTGTTCGAGTAGTGGCCGGCTTCAACGTAGGCCAGGAAGTTGGCAACGGTCAGAGGGGCTTTTTCGGCGTCCAGTTGCAGGACGATGTCGCCGTGGTTGGTGCTCAGTTTGACTTTGGACATGCTGAAATTCGCTCTTTCAAGGCAATCAAAAATTAGGGTGCGCAGTGCGCGGGTTATCACCTGACGCAGGATCAGGCGATCGCGACACAATGGCGCGCACGGGCCATTTTGCCAGGCTGCGGCAAAAAAGCCGTGATAAATCGCGCCAGTTTGTCCGAGCCCGGCTGTCAGCAGCTTGACTGCTTCGGCTATGATAGGCCCTTTGATTCAATCGGCCTACCCAGGCCGGACACGTGCATTCAAGGATCCTATGAGCAAGCCCACTGCCGACAACGCGCCCAACGCCGCTGCCAAAGGCGCCCCCGCTGTCCCTGCGAACTTCCTGCGGCCGATCATCCAGGCCGACCTGGACTCGGGCAAGCACAGCAGCATCGTCACCCGTTTCCCGCCGGAGCCCAACGGTTACCTGCACATTGGTCACGCCAAGTCGATCTGCGTGAACTTTGGCCTGGCCAAGGAATTCGGTGGCGTCTGCCACCTGCGTTTCGACGATACCAACCCGGCCAAGGAAGACCAGGAGTACATCGACGCCATCCAGAGCGACGTCAAGTGGCTGGGCTTCGACTGGGCCGGCGACGTGCGCTACGCCTCCAATTACTTCGACCAGTTGCACGACTGGGCCGTCGAGCTGATCAAGCGTGGCAAGGCCTATGTCTGCGACCTGACCCCTGATCAAGCCAAGGAATACCGCGGCAACCTCAAGGAGCCGGGCAAGAACAGCCCGTTCCGCGAGCGCAGCGTCGAAGAAAACCTCGACCTGTTCGCCCGCATGAAGGCCGGCGAGTTCAAGGACGGTGAACGCGTACTGCGAGCCAAGATCGACATGGCGTCGCCGAACATGAACCTGCGCGACCCTATTCTTTACCGCATCCGCCATGCCCACCACCACCAGACCGGTGATAAGTGGTGCATCTACCCCAACTACGACTTTACCCACGGCCAGTCGGACGCCATCGAGGGCATCACCCACTCGATCTGCACCCTGGAGTTCGAAGGGCACCGTCCGCTGTACGACTGGTTCCTCGACAACCTGCCGGTACCGGCGCACCCGCGTCAGTACGAGTTCAGCCGCCTGAACCTGAACTACACCATCACCTCCAAGCGCAAGCTCAAGCAATTGGTCGACGAAAAGCACGTCGATGCCTGGGACGACCCGCGCATGTCGACCCTGTCGGGCTTCCGCCGTCGCGGTTATACGCCAGCGTCGATTCGCAACTTCTGCGAAATGATCGGCACCAACCGTTCTGACGGCGTGGTCGATATGTCGATGCTTGAATTCAGCATCCGTGACGACCTCGACCGCACTGCACCACGCGCCATGTGCGTGCTGCGCCCACTGAAAGTGGTCATCACCAACTACCCGGAAGGCCAGGTCGAGCAGCTCGAGCTGCCGCGTCACCCTAAAGAAGACATGGGTGTGCGTGTGCTGCCGTTCGCGCGTGAACTGTACATCGACCGCGACGACTTCATGGAAGAGCCGCCAAAGGGCTACAAGCGCCTGGAGCCGGCCGGTGAAGTGCGCCTGCGTGGCAGCTATGTCATCCGCGCTGATGAAGCCATCAAGGATGCCGACGGCAACATCGTCGAGCTGCGTTGCTCGTACGACCCGGACACCCTGGGCAAGAACCCGGAAGGCCGCAAGGTCAAGGGTGTGATCCACTGGGTGCCGGCCGCAGGCAGCGTCGAGTGCGAAGTGCGCCTGTACGACCGCCTGTTCCGATCGGCGAACCCGGAAAAGACCGAAGACGGCGGCACCTTCCTGGACAACATCAACCCGGATTCGCTGCAAGTGCTGACCGGCTGCCGTGCCGAGCCGTCGCTGGGTCAGGCCCAGCCTGAAGACCGCTTCCAGTTCGAGCGCGAAGGTTACTTCTGCGCCGACCTCAAGGACAGCCAGCCGGGTCGCCCGGTGTTCAACCGCACCGTCACCCTGCGTGACTCCTGGGGCAGTTAAGGAACCGTCGTGCTTAACATCTACAACACCCTGAGCAAAACCAAGGAAGCCTTCAAGCCGCTCGATGGCAACAAGGTGCGCATGTACGTCTGCGGCATGACCGTGTACGACTACTGCCACCTTGGCCATGGTCGCAGCATGGTGGCCTTCGACCTGGTCACCCGTTGGCTGCGCAAGAGCGGCTATGAGCTGACCTACGTGCGCAACATCACCGACATCGACGACAAGATCATCAACCGGGCCAACGAGAACGGCGAGACCTTCGACGCGCTGACCGCCCGCATGATCGACGCGATGCACGAGGATGAGCGCCGCCTCAACATCCTGCCGCCGGACCAGGAGCCGCGTGCCACCGACCACATCGCCGGCATGCACGCGATGATCCAGACGCTGATCGACAAGGGCTACGCCTACGCGCCAGGTAACGGCGACGTGTACTACCGGGTAGGCAAGTTCGTCGGTTACGGCAAGCTGTCGCGCAAGAAGATCGAAGACCTGCGCATCGGTGCCCGCATCGAGGTCGACGAGGCCAAACAGGACCCGCTGGACTTCGTGCTGTGGAAAGGCGTCAAGCCGGGCGAGCCGAGCTGGGAATCACCCTGGGGCCCCGGTCGTCCGGGCTGGCACATCGAGTGCTCGGTGATGTCCACCTGCTGCCTGGGTGAAAGCTTCGACATCCACGGTGGCGGTAGCGACCTGGAGTTCCCGCACCACGAGAACGAGATCGCCCAGAGCGAGGCCGCTACCGGCAAGCAGTACGCCAATGCCTGGATGCACTGCGGCATGATCCGTATCAACGGCGAGAAGATGTCCAAGTCGTTGAACAACTTCTTCACCATCCGCGATGTGCTGGAGAAGTACCACCCGGAGGTGGTGCGTTACCTGCTGGTGGCCAGCCACTACCGTAGCGCCATCAACTACTCCGAAGACAGCCTGCGCGATGCCAAGGGCGCTCTGGAGCGCTTCTACCACGCACTGCGCGGCCTGCCACGGGTGGCGGCCAAGGGTGGCGAAGCGTTTGTCGAGCGTTTCAGCGTGGCGATGAACGACGACTTCGGCACCCCGGAAGCCTGCGCCGTGCTGTTCGACCTGGTGCGCGAGATCAACCGCCTGCGCGACAGCGACCTGGAGGCTGCTGCTGGCCTGGCTGCGCGCCTGCGTGAGCTGGGGGATGTGCTGGGTGTGCTGCAACTGGAGGCCGATGACTTCCTGCGTGCGGGGGCGGAGGGCAAGGTCGATGCTGCTGAAGTCGAAGCCTTGATCCAGGCGCGCCTGCAGGCGCGTGCAGACAAGAACTGGGCGGAATCCGACCGTATCCGTGACCAGCTGACCGCCCTGGGCGTGGTGCTGGAAGACAGCAAGGGCGCAACTACCTGGCGCTTGGCTGACTGATCAGTGAAGCGAGGGGGCTGCCAGGCAGCCCTTTCGCGACACACTGCTAAACAGCAGGCAGCGCTTTTCTGCCCAACACCGCTCGCCCTTTCTTCATGCCGACCGCCAGGGCCGACAAGATCAGGGCAATACACAGCCAGTCCCATCCGCTTGGCACCTCTTGGACGATCAACGCTGAGCTGACGATGCCGAATACCGGAATCAGCAGCGACAGCGGCGCTACCGTGGACACCGGATATTCGCGCAACAGGTAGTTCCATCCCCAATAGCAGAAATGCGTCGCGGCATACACCTGGAACGCCAGGGAAAAGACCACGACGGCATGCGTCTGCGATGCCAGCGCCACGAACGGCCTTGCGCCGTGCAGCCACCAGGTCAGCGAAAGCAAGGGTATCGGTGCAAAAAGGCTGGCCCATACGACGAAGGCAAAGATCGCCTTCACCTTTGACAGCTTGATGATGACGTTGCCGATGCTCCAGGCCAGCGCGCTGATCAAGACCAGCGTCAAACCTGTTGTCGTGGTTTTGCCGGGGCTTGCTGCCAGGATGCCAACCAAGCCGGCTGCCGCCAGCACGATGCCGATCAGCTGGGGGCCGGTAAGGGGTTCGCGAAACAGCAAACAGCCCCAGGCCAAGGTAAAGAACGCACTGAACTGAATCAGCAGCGAGGCGCTGCCGGGCGGCACGCCCATGGCAATCCCCAGATTGATCAAGGCCCACATGGCAACGCCAAAAATCAGGCCGTATGCAGCTATCCAGTAGACGGCAACCTTCGGGCGCTTCACGAAGAACACCCACGGCAATGCGCACAGCGCGAAGCGGATGCCGGTGAGCAGCAGGGGATCGACCTGGGCCAAACCCAGTTTGGTGATCGGGAAATTGATACCCCACAGGGCAGTAACCAGGACGGCAAGGATCAGGTGTTTTTTGTGCATGGCATGGCAATCTTCTGAGGTCGCGGCAGTGCGCCTTGACGCGTGAGGAATATGCCGAATCACGATTTGGCCCGCTTTCAATTCAAGGTCAAATCTAATTAAAATCGGGCCATGACATACACCGAAGACACGCTATACGACGACACACATTGCGATGTGGTGGTGACAAGGAAGGCATTCGCCGACGGCGAACTGTTCCCGATGCACAGCCACCGTCGGGGTCAGTTTGCCTACGCAGCATGCGGCGTGATCACGGTTGCAACCGAATCAGGTAACTGGGCCGTGCCACCCTTGCGGGCCGTCTGGGTGCCCGCGCAACTGGCCCATGCCATGCACATGCGTGGCCCCGTTACCATGCTCAATGCCTACATTCGCCCGCAGGCAGCCCAGCAGGTCGGCCTGCCTCGGCATTGCCAGGTATTTGCGGTTTCCCCGTTGGTGCAGCAGCTGCTTGAGAAGGCTGTCGAAGTGCCTGCCCATTACCCCCAGCAGGGGCGGGATGCCTGCTTGATGGGGTTGTTGTTGTATGAGATTGCCGACATGCCGGGGTTGTCGTTGAATGCGCCTATCCCCACAGAGCCGCGCCTTGCGCGTGCGTGCAAAGCGTTTCTGGCTGCGCCCTCACTGCAAACAGGCATCGACGGCATGGCGCGGCTGGCCAGCATGAGCCGGCGCACATTCACACGCCAGTTTCGCCTGCACACCGGGATCAGCTTTATCGAATGGCGCCAGCAGGCCTGCTTGCTGGACGCCGTGGTTCGGCTGGGCAAGGGTGAGCCGGTTACGCGCGTTGCGCTGGCGCTTGGGTACAGCAGCCCGAGCGCCTTTGCGACAGTGTTCAAGCGCGTGCTGGGCGAGGTGCCCAGCCGCTACTTCGACACCCCAACCCATGGGCAATGCAGCAGCAGCTTCGCGCCGCCCAGCTCGCTGGCACCC
Source organism: Pseudomonas putida (assembly GCF_025905425.1). NCBI lineage: Bacteria > Pseudomonadati > Pseudomonadota > Gammaproteobacteria > Pseudomonadales > Pseudomonadaceae > Pseudomonas > Pseudomonas putida. The sequence continues at coordinate 2,061,435 of NZ_CP109603.1, forward strand.
ACCTGAAGGCCAAACCCATGCAGATCAACGATCGCGGCAACGATCGACAAACCCAGCCCGAAGCCCGGATGGCGGTGGCCTTCCTCGCTGCGATAGAACCGCTTCAGTACCGCAGTGCGTTCCTCTTCAGGGATCCCCGGGCCGCTGTCCTCGATTGCGATATGCAGGCCCTGGTCGTCCTGCGTCGCCAAAACGCGCACGCGGCCACCTTCTGGGGTGAACTTGATGGCGTTGCCCACCAGGTTGGCCAGCGCCTCGAACAGCAGTTCGCGGTCACCGTGCAGCGCCGGTAGCTGCGCGGGCTGGTCAAGCTCCAGGCGAATACCGCCATCCTCGGCCAGGGGCAGATAAAAGTCGTGCAGCTCCACCAGCAGCTCATGAGGGTCGAGTTGCACGAAGCCTGCACGGCGCTGACGGTCTTCCAGTTCACTGATGCGCAACAGGCCGCGAAAGCGCGCCATCAAGGTGTCGGTTTCGCCAATCGCCTGGTCCAGCGCCTCGGCCTGCGCCGAATCGGCGTCACTCTGCTGGCGAATGCGGTACAGCTGGGCGCGCAGGCGGGTCAGCGGCGTACGCAGGTCGTGGGCAATGTTGTCGCACACCCCTTTGACCTCGTGCATCAACCGCTCGATACGATCCAGCATGGCATTGACGATGGCGGCCAGCATGTCCAGCTCGTCGCGACGGGCCGACAGTGGCAGGCGGTGGGTGAGGTCGCCCGCGACGATCAGCTCGGCCTGGGCCTGAATGGCGCGGATACGCTTGAGTGGCCTGCGCCGTAGCAGGTACCAGCCGGCAAACCCGGGGATCAGGGTCAGGGAAATGCCCCACAGCAACGCATCCAGGATGATGCGGGTAACGACGAACAGTGAGCCATTGTCGCGGAACAGCACCAGCCAGCGGCCGTCCTGCACCTTGATCGCCACCGCATCGCAGCTGTCACGCGGCATGTGCGGGTCGTCCGCATCCAGGCAGCGCTTGAGTTCATGCACCTTGCCGTCCATGCCAAGCTCCGGCGGAATGGCACGGATACGCCCGCCGATCGGGTTGAGCTGAGCGTCGAACAGGCCGTAGGCGTCGAAGGCGCGCTCTTCGAAGGCCTGGCTGGCAATCAGCGCGTCGTCCAGTTGCTTGCCGCTCATGTGCGCGAACAGGTGCTGGCGCTGCAGCATGGAGTGGCGGGTGAGTTTGTTCAGGTAGCTGGAAACCTCGAAGTACAGCACGCCCATGAGGATGCTGCTCCAGGCCACGAACAGAAAGCTGTACAGCGCCAACAGGCGGCTGGTCGAGGAACTCCAGCCCTTAGACGGGTTCAGCAATGGCATAGCCGGAGCCCCGTACCGTACGGATCAGCGGCGATTGGCCGGGTGAGTCGATCTTCTTGCGCAGGCGGCCGATGTGGACGTCGATCAGGTTGGTGCCCGGGTCGAAGTGATAGCCCCAGACCTCTTCGAAGATCATCATCCGCGTGATGACCTGGCCGCTGTGGCGCATCAGGTATTCCAGCAGCTTGTATTCGGTGGGCAGCAGGTTGAGCGTGTGCTCGCCGCGCCGCGCCTCGTGGCTGATCAAGTCCAGTTGCAGATCGGCGACTTGCAGGCGGGTCTGGGTCATGGGCACGCTGTTGCGGCGCAACAGCACTTCCACCCGGGCGGCCATCTCGTCCGAGGCGAATGGCTTGGTCAGGTAGTCGTCACCCCCGGCACGCAGGCCGCGCACCCGCTCGTCGACGTCGGACAGGGCGCTGATCATCAGGATTGGCGTGGCGATCTTGAGGCTGCGCAGGGTGGTGACGATAGTCAGGCCATCGACTTCGGGCAGCATTCGGTCCAGGGTAATCAGGTCGTAGCCACCGGCAATCGCCTTGGCCAGGCCTTCCCGGCCATTGTCGGCCCAATCCACGTCCAGGCCGTGGCTGGTGAGTTCGGCGACGATTTCCTGGCCGGTGACGGCGTCGTCTTCGATGGTCAGTACGCGTGGCATGCTGGTTCCTGGGCGGCGAGTAGAGACTTGATTGTGCCAAAGAATAGACAAACGGCGATTTAAGAAAAATTCATCTGGCGGGTCGCGGCCGAGCAAACGGCCAAAAAAAGGGGCATGCCATCGTCTGGCATGCCCCTTTTTCAGGCTGTCGCAGTGCCTCAGGCGACTTTGACGATCCAGCCTGCCGGTGCTTCGACGTCGCCGCTCTGGATGCCGGTCAGCTCGTTGTAGAGCTTCTGGGTGACCGGGCCGACTTTTTCCAGGTCATGGAACACGTGCAGCTTGCCGTTGAACTCGATACCACCGATCGGGGTGATCACTGCGGCGGTGCCGCACGCACCGGCTTCGATGAAGCGGTCCAGGTTGTTGATCTCGACATCGCCTTCGATCACTTTCAGGCCCAGGCGCGAGGACGCCAGTTCCATCAGCGACAGGCGGGTGATGCCTGGCAGCACGGAGGCCGATTTCGGCGTGACGAACTCGTTGTTGGCGGTGATGCCGAAGAAGTTGGCCGAACCGACTTCCTCGATCTTGGTGTGGGTCAGCGGGTCGAGGTAGATGGCATCGGCGAAGTTCGCCTTCTTGGCTTCGGCGCCCGGCTGCAGGCTGGCGGCATAGTTGCCACCGACCTTGGCCGCGCCGGTGCCTTGCGGGGCGGCACGGTCGAAGCTGGAGATCTGGAAGTTGTGCGGCTTCATGCCGCCCTTGAAGTACGAGCCAACCGGGATGGCGAAGATCGAGAAGATGAACTCGGGGGCGGTGCGCACGCCGATGTTGTCACCGGTGCCGATCACGAACGGGCGCAGGTACAGGGCGCCTTTGCCATGCGGTGGCACGAAGTGCTCGTTGGCCTTGACCACTTGCTTGCAGGCCTCGATGAACACATCGGTCGGCACGTGCGGCATCAGCAGGCGGGCGCAGCTGCGCTGCATGCGTGCGGCGTTCTGGTCCGGGCGGAACAGGTTGATCGAGCCGTCCTTGCAGCGGTAGGCCTTGAGGCCTTCGAAGCACTGCTGGCCGTAGTGCAGGGCAGTGGAGCCTTCACTGATGTGCAGTACGTTGTCGTCGGTCAGGGTGCCTTTGTCCCATTCGCCATTGCGCCATACGGACAGGTAGCGTTTGTCGGTCTTGATGTAGTCGAAACCCAGCTTGTCCCAGTTAATGCTCTCGTTACTCATGACACCCTCGATTGTCTTGCAGATGCCCGATCGCTCGGGCTGCTGTTATATGCGCACCACGCCACGATAATACATCCGTCGCGGATCGGGAACGGCCAGTCACGAATTGCTGGGCGCTGATGCACTCAAAGATGCCAGTAATCATCCAGCGCGAGCCTTTCGAGCAGCACCGCATCATGGGAAACCACCACCAGCGCCCCCCGAAAATGCCCAAGCATGCATTCCAGCGCGGCCAGTGACGGCAAGTCCAGATGGTTACCGGGTTCATCCAGCAGCAACAGGTCCAGCGGCCGTTCGCGGTACAGCACGGCAGCCAGTGCGGCCTTGAGCCGTTCACCGCCACTGAGCAGGGCGCTGGGCAGCTCAACACGCACCGCATCAAGGCCCAACTGCGCCAGCCGGCTGCGCAATTCACTCTGTGCCAAGGTCGGGTTGGCCTGGCGCAGGTGGTCGAGCACGGTGGTTTGCCCCGATAGCACGCTGCAATGCTGATCGAGCAAGGCCACTTCGCCGCTCAGGCGGACGATGTCGGACGGCACGGTCAAATCGCCATTCAGCACGCGCAGCAAGGTGGACTTGCCACTGCCGTTGGCGCCGACCAGGCCCACACGCTGGCCCACGCACAGCCGCAGGTTCAAGGGTTTGCTGTTGCCATGCGGCAGACGCAGTTGTTGCAGAGCCAGTACTTCCCTCCCAGGGTGACGTTGAGGGGTCGGTGCATGCAGGATGATGGTACTGCTCTGTTCAACTTCACGGGCTGCATCACGGACGTGAACTTGCAGGGCCTGTAAGGCTTCGCGATGGTCGCGGCGCTGTTTGCCAGCCGTGGCCTGGCTGCGCTCCTGCTGACGATCCAGCAGAATCTTCGCCTGGTTTGCGTGCTTGGCCTGGCGCCCGGCGCGCGCCTGGTGGCGCTCAAGGTCTTCGCGCTGGCGCTGAAGTTCGTGGGCGTGACGTTGGCGCTCGTGTTTGAGTCGAGCAAGTTGCTGCTGTGCCAATTCCGTTTGTTTGGCTTTTTGCGTGGCATAGAGGCTGAAGTTGCCCCCGAACGCCTGCAAACCGAGGCTGGACAGCTCGACGATACGCGACATGTGTTCAAGCAGGCTGCGGTCGTGGCTGATAACCAGCAAGCCTCGGTCCCAGGCCTGGATCATGGTCAGCAACTGCGCGCGGGCCTCGGCATCCAGATGATTGCTCGGTTCGTCCAGAATCAAATAGTCGGCGTCGCTGAGCCAGGCACCGATCAAGGCCACGCGCATGGCTTGGCCACCGCTGAGGCTGCGGGTCGGCTGGTGCCAGTCGAGCTGGCCGAGGCCCTGTCGGTCAAGTTGCAACTGGAGTTGCTCGCGTATATCCCAGCGCTCACCTACTGTGTCGTAATCGACTGGATCGACGCTGCCCTGTTCAATGCGCTTCAACGCCGCGATCACCGTACCTGCCTGGGCAAGGTCGGCTACCGTGGCGCTTTGCTGGATGACCTGTTGATTCAGGTGATGGATGCGACCATGGCGAAGGCAGCGCCCGCTGCTGGGCTCGCGCTGGCCGGCCAGGATCTGTCCGAGCAGGCTTTTACCCACGCCATTGCGCCCGACCATGCCCGTACGGCGCTGATCGAACGATTCGCTGAGATCGGAAAACAACAGCCTGCCGTCAGGCAAAGCCAAAGAGACGCTGTCCAGCGTCAGGATCGACGTATTCGTCATGCACAACTCCACTCATGCCGCGACATCTCCGGAGCGAACCGGAGGCTGAAGACTGGCCGTCGAAGGGACGGCGGCATCAATGGCGCATTGGACGAATACCTCGTAGGAGTGGAAGCAGGATCGTATCGGACCGGCGAAGGCAGGTAAAGCGCCGCCCGCTGCTAGGCCTCAGCGCCCCCGCAGCCGTTTGCTCCAATCCCCGCCGTGGCTGCGGCTGCACGCCTCTTCACTGTCAAAACGCACATGCCAGGCCAGGTGGTCCAGGCGAATCCCTACGTCATCAAGCGCCTGGCCGGTCAGCGCCAGCATGCGCGCCTTGGCATCCCCAGCCAGTGCGGTGGATTTATCCGCCTCGCGCTCGAACACCCAGGTGATGCGCAAGCTGGCGGGGAAGCTGTCGGGGTCGAGGTGGTGGGTGAGCCAGCTGAATCCGACGATTTCTGCCTTGGCTGTTTCGCAGGCCTCCGTCAGGCAAAGCACCAGCTCACGTTCCACGCGCGCTATCTCGCGCTTGCCCATGGCCTTCACTGGGTGGCCTCGTCGTCGATCTGCTGACAAAAGCGCAGGCGGTTGCCGAACGGGTCGTAAACCTGCATCTGCAGGCCCCAGTCCAGGCGCTCGGCCTCGGGGCGGGCGTAGCCATAGCGCTTGGCCTGCAGCTCGCGTTCGAGGGCGCGCAGGTCGTCGATGCGGGCGAACACGGTCGAGCCGGGGGTGGCATCGCCATGGTGTTCGCTAAGGTGCAGGATCAGCCCGTCGCGGTGTATTTGCGCGTACAGGGGCAGTTCCGGGCTGAAGCGGTGCTCCCAGTCCAGGCTGAAACCGAGAAAGTCGAGGTAGAACTCTTTGGCCTTGTCGACCGAAAAAATACGCAGTACCGGGATGGCGGGGGCGAGCGGCATAAGGCGTCCTTGGCCGTTGGCGAAGGTGCAACTGTAGCGCAGTTGTGCCGTTGCTTGCGCATCTCTGGCCGCTTGGCGGGCGGCAATGGTTGACCACCTGCCAGCCACTGCGTAGCCTTGCCACTTCGAGGTTCTTCGGCCAGGCCGAAGCTAAGACGGGAACGCGGTACAAGCCGCGGCTGCCCCCGCAACTGTAAGCACCGACAACGGGTCGACACAGCCACTGCGCAATCACGCGGGAAGGCGTCGTGCCCTCCAGCCCTGCTATTTATCGCGCGGCGGGTACGGTGCGAGCCAGGAGACCTGCCTCGAAGCGATTTCGACTTTCAACCGGGCGGGGTGATCCGGTGGCGAACAAGCCCGGCCGACCTGGCCCGTGGCTTTCGTCCTGCATGCCCGCGCCATCTGCCAAGGGCATCGCGACATGAAAACACTGGCCAAACTCCCCGTCACCATCGTTACCGGCTTCCTCGGTTCGGGCAAGACCACCTTGCTCCGCCACATGCTCGACAACGCCCAGGGCCGCCGTATTGCGGTAATCGTCAACGAATTCGGCGAATTGGGCATCGATGGCGAAATCCTCAAGCAGTGCAGCATCGGCTGCACCGAGGAAGAAGCCAGCGGCCGCGTTTACGAGCTGGCCAATGGCTGCCTGTGCTGCACCGTGCAGGAAGAGTTCTTCCCGGTGATGCGCGAGCTGGTGGCCCGCCGTGGCGACCTCGACCACATCCTCATCGAAACCAGTGGCCTGGCGCTGCCAAAACCGTTGGTACAGGCCTTCCAGTGGCCGGAAATCCGTAACGCCTGCACCGTCGACGCGGTCATCACCGTAGTCGACAGCCCGGCTGTGGCGGCTGGTACCTTTGCCGCCTACCCGGACCAGGTGGACGCACAGCGCAAGCTCGACCCCAACCTGGACCACGAGTCGCCGCTGCATGAACTGTTCGCCGACCAGTTGGCCAGTGCCGACCTGGTGGTCCTGAACAAGGCCGACCTGATTGACGCCGAAGGCCTGGCCAAGGTGCGCGCCGAGGTGGCCGAAGAGCTGCCGCCTGCCGTCAAGGTGGTCGAGGCCAGCAGTGGTCGCCTGCCACTGGAGGTGCTGCTGGGTGTTGGCGCCGAGTCCGAGGCGCATATCGATGGCCGTCGTACCCACCACGATTCGCACCACGATGGCGATGATCATGACGATCATGACCACGACGCCTTCGATTCGATCTCCATCGACCTGCCCGAGGCGGACGAAAGCCTGTTGCTCGATGCCCTGACCCAGTTGGTGGTCGAGTTCGGTATCCTGCGCGCCAAAGGCTTCGCGGCCATTCCGGGCAAGCCGATGCGCCTGCTGGTGCAAGGTGTGGGTACCCGCTTCGACAAACACTTCGATCGCGCCTGGCGCGCCGACGAGCCGCGTATCACACGCCTGGTGCTGATCGGTCAGGAGCTGGACGCCGTGCAACTCGAAGCGCGCCTGCGCCAAGCCCTGGGCGCCTGACCCATGCACCTGCTGCGGACCCAGCCCGGCGGCTTCGTGCCGGATGACAGCATCGCCGACCTCGGCCAGACCCCCGCCGACCTGGTGATCCTCTGCAGCGGTGATTCACACCTGGCATTGCTCGCCGACACCGCCGAGCAACTGCCTGAGGACTACCCCAGCCTGCGCCTGGCCAACCCGATGCAGGTGCAGAACCATGCCTCGGTCGACCTGTATGTGGACGAGGTACTGCGCCATGCCAAGGTCATCCTGGTGTCGTTGCACGGTGGCGTTGGCTACTGGCGCTATGGCGTCGAGCAGTTGGTTGCCCTGGCGGCCCGTGGCGTGCAGCTTATTCTGGTGCCGGGCGACGACCGCCCGGACCCGGAACTGACCGGCTTGGGCACGGTGACCGGCGATCAGGCCGAACGCCTCTGGCACTACCTGCGCCAGGGCGGCAAGGCCAATGCCCTCAACCTGTTCAACTGCCTGGCCAACCAATGGCTGGACCGTGACTATGGCTGGGACGAACCGCAGCCATTGCCCCGCACCTCGGTGTATCACCCGGCCAAAGGCAGTGCGCTGCTTGAGGACTGGTACGCGCAGTGGCACCCGGAGCACCCGGTGGCGCCGCTGCTGTTCTACCGGTCACACCTGCAGGCGGCCAACACCGCGTTCATCGACGTCTTCTGCGAACGCTTGCTGGCGGCGGGGCTCAACCCCTTGCCGATTGCCGTGGCCAGCCTCAAGGAAAGCGCTTGCCTGGAACAGGTCGAGGCCTGGCTGGATGAGGTCGGCGCCGAGGTCCTGATCAATACCACAGGGTTTGCCCTGTCCAGCCCCGAACGCCCCAACCTGCGCCCGTTCCGCCGCGACATCCCGGTGTTGCAGGCTATTTGCGCGCAAGACAATCAAACCGGCTGGGAGGCCAGTGAGCAGGGCCTGGGCGCGCGTGACCTGGCCATGCACATTGCCTTGCCGGAGCTGGACGGGCGCATTATCACGCGCCCGGTCAGCTTCAAGGACATGGCCTGGCGCAGCGAGCGCAGCCAGTCCGACGTGGTCTGCTACCGCGCCCACCCCGAACGCATGGATTTCGTTGCTGAACTGGCCCGGCGCTGGGTAGCGCTGGCCCGCCTGCCCAATGGGCAGAAGCGCGTAGCGCTGGTGCTGGCCAACTACCCGACCCGCGACGGCCGGATTGGTAACGGGGTGGGGCTGGACACACCGGCGGCCGCCTTGAACATCCTCCAGGCACTGCAGGCCGAAGGTTATCCGTTGGCGGATCTACCCGGCACTGGCACGCAGTTGATCCACCAGTTGCTTGGCGGCGTGACCAATGACCTCGACCATCTGGATCAGCGCCCCTGCGCGCAGAGCCTGAGCCTGGATGACTATCAGGCCGCTTTTTCACGCCTGCCTGAGGCCAATCGCCAGGCGGTGCTGGAACGTTGGGGGCCACCCGAGCAAGACCCGATGTACCGCAGTGGTCGGTTGATGGTCGCGGGCCTGCGCTTCGGCCTGACCTTCGTCGGCATCCAGCCGGCGCGGGGCTACCAGGTCGATCAGAGCGCGGTGTATCACGACCCTGACCTGGTACCGCCACACGCTTACCTGGCGTTTCATTTCTGGCTGCGTCATGCCTTTGCTGCCGATGCGGTCATCCATGTTGGCAAGCATGGCAATCTGGAATGGCTGCCCGGCAAGGGCGTGGGCCTGTCTGCGCAATGCTGGCCGGACGCATTGCTCGGCCCGCTGCCGAACATCTACCCGTTCATCGTCAACGACCCGGGTGAGGGCGCCCAGGCCAAACGCCGGACTCAGGCGGTGATCATCGATCACCTGATGCCACCACTGACCCGCGCCGAAACCTACGGCCCGCTGCGTCACCTGGAGCAATTGGCCGACGAATTCTATGAGGCGCAGCTGCTTGACCCGCGGCGTGCCCGCGAGCTGCAGCGCGACATTCTCGAACTGGTCAAGGCCAACCACATCGACCGCGAGTTGCAACTGGAAGGGCAGCTGGACGATGCCGCCGTGTGGCTGCCGCGTCTGGACACCTACCTGTGCGACCTGAAGGAATCGCAGATCCGCGATGGCTTGCATGTGTTTGGCCAGTCGCCCGAGGGGCGGCTGCGGCTGGACACCTTGCTGGCCTTGCTGCGCGTGCCGCGCGGCGACGGCCGGGGCGGCAATGCCAGCCTGTTGCGCGCACTGGCCAAGGCCCTGGTGCCGGGCTTTGACCCGCTCGATTGCGACCTCGGTCAGCCTTGGCAGGGGCAGCGCCCAGAGCCTTTGCAGGCGGTGCACGACGCGCCCTGGCGCACCTGTGGGGATACCCGCGAGCGCCTTGAACTGCTGGCCCTGCAGGTGATCGAGCAGGCGTTGGGCGGCACGTCGGCACTGCCCGCCGTGAGCGAATGGCAAACGGTGCATGAGGTGGTGCAGGCGCTGTGTGAAACGGTGTCGCCGAGCCTGGACGCCTGTGGTGCGGCCGAAATCAACGGCCTGCTGGCGGCCCTGGCTGGCCGCTTCGTCCCGGCGGGCCCCAGTGGCGCACCCAGCCGCGGGCGCCTGGATGTGCTGCCCACCGGTCGCAACTTCTATACCGTGGATGTGCGCAACCTGCCCACCACCACGGCCTGGCGCCTGGGGTTCGCCTCGGCGAACCTGATTCTTGAGCGCCACTTGCAGGACCACGGCGACCACCTGCGCCAGCTCGGCTTGTCGGTCTGGGGGACCGCGACCATGCGCACCGGCGGTGACGATATTGCCCAGGCGATGGCTTTGATGGGCGTGCGCCCGGTGTGGGCCACCGGCAGCCAGCGGGTCGACGATTTCGAAATCCTCCCGCTGAGCCTGCTGGACCGCCCACGGGTCGATGTGACCTTGCGCGTTTCGGGGTTCTTCCGCGATGCCTTCGGCAACCTGATTCGCCTGTTCGATGCCGCAGTGCAGGCCGTGGCGGCGCTGGATGAGCCCGATGACCTCAACCCGCTGGCAGTACGGGTGCGCAACGAGCGCGAAGCGTTGCAGGCGCAGGGCATCGACGCCGAGCAGGCCGCTCGCCAGGCTGGCTGGCGGGTGTTCGGGGCCAAGCCCGGTGCTTATGGCGCGGGCGTACAAAACGCCATCGATGGCCGTTTGTGGCACAGCCGCGACGACCTGGCCGAGGTCTATCTCAACCACGGCGGCTATGCTTACGGCGCCAGTGACGAGGGCACCCCGGCTCGCGCCCAGTTCGCCCACCGCCTTGGGCAAGTCCAGGCCGTGCTGCAGAACCAGGACAACCACGAGCACGACCTGCTCGACTCCAACGACTATTACCAGTTCCAGGGCGGCATGCTGGCCGCTTCGGAAACTTTGTCTGGCACGCCGGTGGCCAGTTATCACGGTGACCACAGCCAGGTCGATCGGCCGCGTATCCGCACCCTCAAGGAAGAGCTGAACCGGGTCATCCGTGCCCGTGCGCTAAACCCCAAGTGGATCGACGGGGTGAAGCGTCACGGCTACAAGGGGGCCTTCGAGATGGCCGCGACGGTCGACAACCTGTTCGCCTTCGACGCAACCACGCACCTGATCGACGACCATCATTACCAGTCCCTGGCCGATGCCTACGTGCTCGACCCGGCGACCCGCGACTTCATGCGCGAGCACAACCCCGAGGCCCTGCGCGACCTTACCGAGCGCCTGCTGGAGGCCCAGCAGCGCGGCCTTTGGGAGGCGCCTGGCGATTACCGCGAAGCCCTTGAGGCACAGTTGCTCGACGGCGAGGAACAGGCTTGAAATGAGTGAATCCGTACAATTTCCGCTGGCCGCCGTGGTCGGTGCCGATGAGCTGAAACTGGCCCTGTGCCTGACTGCTATCGACCCGAAAATCGGCGGCGTGCTGATCGAAGGCCCGCGCGGCATGGCCAAGAGTACCCTGGCCCGTGGCCTCGCCGACGTGCTCGGCGAAGGCCCGTTCGTCACCCTGCCATTGGGCGCGAGCGAGGAGCGCCTGGTCGGCACCCTCGACCTGGACGCTGCGCTGGGGCAGGGCAAGGCACAGTTTTCGCCGGGCGTGTTGGCCCAGGCTGATGGCGGCGTGCTGTACGTGGATGAGGTCAACTTGTTGCCCGACACCCTCGTCGACCTGTTGCTCGACGTGGCTGCCAGCGGCACTAACCGTATCGAGCGCGACGGCATCTCGCACCGGCACAGCGCCCGTTTTGTACTGATTGGCACCATGAACCCGGAAGAAGGCGAATTGCGGCCGCAGTTGCTCGACCGTTTCGGCTTGAACGTGGCCCTGGAAGGTTTGCCAGAGCCGCAGGCGCGCCAGCAGATCATTCGTCGTCGCCTGGCGTTCGACAGCGACCCGCAGGCCTTCTGCGCGCAATGGGCCGCTGCCCAGGCGCAGTTGCGTGAGCGCTGCCAGCAGGCGCGTCACGGCCTTGCCCAGATAGCCCTGGACGACCAGGCCCTAGCCTGGATCACCGAGCGCTGCTATGCCGCAGGGGTCGATGGCTTGCGTGCGGACCTGGTGTGGCTGCGCGCTGCCCGCGCACACTGCGCATGGCGTGGGGGCGTGGCCATTGAAGAAGCCGATGTCGACGCGGTGGCCGAGTTCGCCCTGCGCCATCGCCGTCGGGTCACGCCTGCGCAGCAGCCGTCTTCGCCGCCGCCGCAAGCAAGCGAGCAGGGCGCAAATAACCAGGGCGGGCAGGGTGACTGGGGTGCGCTGCCACCTCAGCCGGTGGCCACTGGCGCACGCCGCGAGGTGCCGAACTGGGCAAAAAAGCCCTGAGCATCCGCCAGCGACCTGCCCAAGGGACGGATGCCAGACCACGCACGGGGAAGCTGCCAGGCGCCAGCCGTGGCCGCGCGCACAGCGCCGCCACGGGCCGGGTGGCCTGGTTGCCGACTTTGCTCAAGGGGCGGCCACGGCTGCGCGACGACCTCTGCTGGCAACAGCGTAAGGCCCAGGCTAACGAGCTGTGGCTGGTAATCGTCGATGCGTCTGCCTCAACCCGCCGCCACCAGGCGCTGGCCCAGACCAAAGGCTTGCTGGCGGCGTTGTTCGACCAGGCATACCGCCAACGGGCCCGTCTGGCCTTGCTGACCGCCAGCGGGCAGACGCCACAGTGGCAGCGTCACGGCCTGAAGGCCTCGGCAGCCCTGCAGCCATGGTTGCAAGCGCTGGGCGCCGGTGGCGGTACGCCGTTGATCGCTGCACTGGAGCAGGCACGGCAATGGCTGCAGACGCGGCAGCAGGCGCACCCCAACGAGGCGCTGCGCTGCCTGGTGTTCACTGATGGCCGACTGCAGCACTGGGATGCCGTGCAACCCATGCCGTGTGCGACGCTCTTGGTCGACATGGAACTGGCGCCCGTTCGCCTGGGGCGTGCGCAACGATTGGCAGAACAGCTGCAGGCTGATTACCAGCACCTTGAGCATTTCAAGGTCGTGGATTGAATAACGGCGGATACTGCGACACGATGTCGCAATAAAGAGTGTCGCAATAAAAAGTTGCCAGGACAGCAACCGGGAAGTTGTACAAGTGCGTGACAGGGCACGCACTTGGAGGGGCAATCGATATTACTTTGGCATCGACCAGGGTTGCAGGTCATAACCTTTTTCGCACAATTCGGCGCGCACTTCCTCGATCAGGCTGGCCCACTGCGCAGGGTCGGAATAAATGCGCGAGGACACTTGTTTGCTGCCGATGCGGGTGCTGGTCCGGTCGATCACTGCCAGGCTTAGCTCACCAGTACCATTGGGTGCATCCCAGGCTACGCACTGGAAAGGTTCGAAGGCGTGGTCGGCAATCAGCAGTGCTTCGTTGACACGGAGCGGGGCATTCATGGTTCGGTCTCTCTATGGTCCCAAACATCGAAGTGAGTCCGCGTTGCTTTTAAGTCGCCTCAATTATCGCGAAGTGCAGCGCGGGGTTATGTGTACTGATGCTCGTTGTCCGGGGGCAAGTCACACTTTGGATGTAAAAAAATTTGTCAGGGTCGAATCCGTGCTTGCCTGCGCCGCCATGTGATGTCGATAAAGTGCGAAAATTCCCGTCACACATTGTAAAAAAATGAGTCGGCAGACAGACGGTACTGGGCACCGTCAAGTTCGTTGCTACTGTTAATTGGGCGCCACAACTTGCTGTTTTACTTCATAAAACCAAACACTGGCGCCAAGGATCGGTCATGCAGCAACCCGCTTCCCAACGCCGTTTGCTCATCGTCGACCCCTGCGACGACTGCCACCGCCTGCTGCCGGGCTTGCGCAGTGCCGGCTGGGATGTGGACAGTTGTGTCCTCGGCGCCGCGCTGGAACACACCTGCGATGTTGGCCTGCTGCGTCTGCAGGCATCGCACCTGCGCCATCCTGACGCCGTGAAGGACATGATCAAGCGCAGCAATACCGAATGGATTGCTGTGCTCAGCGCCGAGCAGTTGCGCATGCAGAACGTGGGTGACTTCGTTTGCGAATGGTTTTTCGACTTCCATACCTTGCCGTTTGATGTTTCCCGCGTGCAGGTTACCCTCGGGCGGGCGTTTGGCATGGCGCGCTTGCGCGGCAAGGGGGCGGCGCGGGTCGATGAGGCCACCCATGAGCTGCTGGGTGAAAGCCGACCGATTCGCGAATTGCGCAAACTGTTGGGTAAGCTGGCGCCCACCGAGTCACCCGTACTGATCCGCGGTGAGAGTGGCACGGGCAAGGAGTTGGTGGCGCGTACCCTGCATCAGCAGTCACAGCGGCGCGATCAACCGTTTATCGCAATCAACTGTGGGGCGATCCCCGAGCACCTGATTCAGTCCGAGCTGTTCGGGCATGAAAAGGGCGCGTTCACCGGCGCTCATCAGCGCAAGGCAGGGCGTATCGAGGCCGCCCATGGCGGTACCCTGTTTCTGGACGAGGTCGGTGATTTGCCGTTGGAGCTACAGGCCAACCTGCTGCGCTTTCTGCAGGAAAAGCACATTGAACGGGTCGGCGGCAGCCAACCGATCCCGGTGGATGTGAGGGTGCTGGCGGCAACCCACGTGGACCTGGAAAAAGCCATCGAACAGGGGCGCTTTCGCGAAGACCTGTATTACCGGCTCAATGTGTTGCAGGTGGTGACCGCGCCGTTGCGTGACAGGCATGGCGACCTGTCGATGCTGGCCAGCCATTTTGCGCATTTCTATAGCCTGGAGACCGGGCGCAGGCCGCGCTCGTTCAGTGACCATGCCTTGGCGGCCATGGGCCGGCATGACTGGCCCGGCAACGTGCGCGAGTTGGCCAACCGGGTGCGGCGCGGGCTGGTGCTGGCTGAAGGGCGGCAGATCGAAGCGCAGGACCTGGGTTTGCAGACCGAGCAGGAACAGCCGCCGCTGGGGACGCTGGAGGAATACAAGCACCGGGCAGAGCGCCAAGCCCTGTGTGATGTGCTGAACCGCCACAGTGACAACCTGAGCATCGCGGCGAAGGTGCTGGGGATCTCACGGCCAACATTCTATCGGCTGTTGCACAAGCACCAGATTCGCTGAGCTGAGTGACCAGCGATCGCCGCAGGGCAGCCCACCCTGTGGGAGTGGGCTACCTCATGCGCCGCCCGATCAATGCGGTGCGCGCGGGATGGTCTTGAGCAGGTCTTCCGGGCTGATGTGCCCCACCACTTGAGCCACCGCGCTGCCGGGTGTCGGCAGGTCGATGATGTGGCTCTTCATCTTGCCGACCACGTGCATTTCACACGGCTTGCAGTCGAACTTCAGGGTCAGTACTTCATCGCCCTGAATCAACTGCATCGGCGCGACTTTGGTGCGCACGCCGGTGACGCCCTTGGCCTGCTTGGGGCACAGGTTGAACGAGAAGCGCAGGCAGTGCTTGGTGATCATTACCGGCACTTCGCCGTGCTCTTCATGGGCCTCGTAGGCCGCGTCGATCAATTGCACGCCATGGCGGTGGTAGAAGTCGCGGGCCTTCTGGTTGTACACGTTGGCCAGGAACGACAGGTGCGACTCTGGGTAGACCGGCGGCGGCGTGGTTTCGGCCTTGCGCCCGCCACGCGGGTGCGCCTCGACCCGTGCAGCGGTCAGCGCCTCGATGGCTTCGCGGCGCAGGGCTTTGAGTTGCGAGTTGGGGATGAAGTACGCCTGCGGTGCATCCAGCTCGATGGCGTTGGCGTGGTACTGGGTGGTGCCCAGCTGGCCTAGCAGGTCGTGCAGTTGCTCCAGTGCCTGTTGCGGCTTGTTGGCTGGGCCGAACGGGCCGTCCAGGGCTACCTGCACACTCACACCTTCCTCACTGCTGACCGTCAGCATCAGGCGCTGCTCGCGCAGTACCGCGTGCCACTCGACACCCACCCGGCGCTCGGCCGAAGTGCGCTGCAAGGCTTGCTGCCAGTTGTGGTCGAGGTTGCGCGACAAAGGATGGTTGGGCCGTAGCTTGTACAGGCCATCGGGCATTTCGTTGGGCTCGACGCGGTAGCGGTAGCGCTTCTGGCCGTCTTCCTCGAACTCGCCACGTGGCTCGGCGATATTGGCGCGGAAACCCACCACTTCACGCTTGACCTGCACGTTGAGGCCATCGCCATTGCTCAGCGGCACCTCGGTGGTAACCAACATGTCACGCTTGTTGACCTTTTCCACCACGCCCACCGGCAAGCCGGTGAAAGTAGGCGAGTCGAAGGCACCGATGTCGATCTTGCGGTCGCTGACGAAGTAGTCGGTGCTGCCGCGGTGGAAGGTCTTGTCCGGGTCGGGGACGAAGAAGTGCTCGGTACGGCCGCTCGACGCGCGGGCCTGGTGCGGGCGGTCTTCGAGAATGGCGTCGAGCTCTTTGCGGTAGTGGGCGGTGATGTTCTTCACATAGCCCATGTCCTTGTAGCGGCCCTCGATCTTGAACGAGCGCACGCCGGCATCGACCAGGTCGCGCAGGTTGGCGGTCTGGTTGTTGTCCTTCATCGACAGCAGGTGCTTCTCGAAGGCAACCACGCGGCCCTGGTCATCCTTGAGGGTGTAGGGCAGGCGGCAGGCTTGCGAGCAGTCGCCACGGTTGGCGCTGCGCCCGGTCTGGGCGTGGGAGATGTTGCACTGGCCGGAGAAAGCCACGCACAGCGCGCCGTGGATGAAGAATTCGATGGCGGCGTCGGTTTCGGCGGCGATGGCGCGAATCTGCTGCAGATTTAGCTCGCGGGCCAGTACCAGCTGCGAGAAGCCGGCCTGGTCGAGGAACTTGGCCCGTTCCAGGGTACGGATGTCGGTCTGGGTGCTGGCGTGCAGCTCGATCGGCGGAATATCCAGCTCCATCACCCCCAGGTCCTGCACGATCAGGGCATCGACGCCGGCGTCGTAGAGCTGATGGATCAGCTTGCGCGCAGGCTCCAGCTCGTTGTCGTGGAGGATGGTGTTGATGGTGGTGAACACGCGTGCATGGTAGCGACGTGCGAACTCGACCAGTTCGGCGATTTCGCTGACTTCGTTGCAGGCGTTATGGCGCGCGCCGAAGCTCGGGCCGCCAATATAGATGGCATCAGCGCCGTGCAGGATCGCTTCGCGAGCGATGGCCACGTCACGGGCAGGGCTGAGCAGTTCCAGGTGATTCTTTGGAAGGGACATGTCGTTATATTTTCGGGCGGTCACGGTTTAGGCGGGCATTGTAGCGGTGAAACGGGTTGGTGGCATCCCTACGCTGCTTAGAGGTGGTATGCCAGGTTGTAGGAGCGGCCTTGCGTCGCGAATGGGACGCAAGGCCGCTCCTACGAGGCTGGGCGCAATCTGCTGGGGTCAGCGCTTGGCAGCCATCGCAGTGACTTCCACGCGCATGCCTTCAACAGCCAGCGAGGCCACGCCAACGGCGGCGCGTACTGGCCACGGCTTGCTGAAGAAACGCTGGTACACCTCGTTGAACGCTGCACGTTCAGCCATGTCGGTGAGGTAGATGGTCAGGTGCAGCACGCGGTCCATGCCGCTGCCGGCTTTTTCCAGGGCCACTTTCAGCGCCTGCAAGGTGCATTCGCTCTGCGCAACGATGTCGCCCAGTTCGAGGCTGCCATCGGCGCGTGTGGGGATTTGGGTGGAAACCAGCACGCCGTTGTATTCGGCGACGTCGGACGAAATGGAGTCGGCGTCCGGGTCGGGGGTGTAGGTGATGTCTGTGTTTGCCATGGGAGCGTTTGCCTTGCTACGGAAGGAAAGCGGCAAGCGTACGCGAGCAGGCGGCAGGGGTCGAGCCGTTCGGGCACTGCCACGTGTACCGCTGGCAGATGCACAAAAAAACAGGGCGCCTGATAGGCGCCCTGCGGGGTGTTGCTTAGGCTTCAGCGTCCCACGGACGATCACCTTTTTCATCTTTGACGCGGGTCGGCAGGCCCATCACGTCCAGCGCCTTGAGGAACGGCTCGGCTGGCAGTTCTTCAACGTTGACCATGCGCTTGGCATCCCACTCGCCACGGGCGACCAGCAGGGCGGCAGCCACTGGCGGTACACCGGCAGTGTAGGAAATACCCTGGCTGTCGGTCTCGGCAAAGGCTTCTTCGTGATCCGCTACGTTGTAGATGAACACTTCGCGCGGCTGGCCGTTTTTGGTGCCCTTGACCAGGTCACCGATGCAGGTCTTGCCGGTGTAGCCCGGGGCCAGGGAGGACGGGTCAGGCAGCACGGCCTTGACCACTTTCAAAGGCACCACTTCCAGGCCTTCGGCGGTCTTGACCGGCTGCTCGGAAAGCAGGCCCAGGTTTTTCAGCACCGTGAACACGTTGATGTAGTGCTCGCCGAAGCTCATCCAGAAACGCACGTTCGGCACGTTGAGGTTCTTCGAGATCGAGTGGACCTCGTCGTGACCGGTCAGGTACAGGTTTTGCGAGCCTACGACCGGCAGGTCGTCGGTACGCTTGACCTCGAACATGGTGTTGCTGGTCCACTGGCTGTTCTGCCAGCTCCATACTTGCCCGGTGAACTCGCGGAAGTTGATTTCCGGGTCGAAGTTGGTGGCGAAATACTTGCCATGCGAGCCGGCATTGACGTCGAGGATGTCGATCGAATCAATGCGGTCGAAGTATTGCTGCTGCGCAAGTTTTGCGTAGCTGTTCACCACACCCGGGTCGAAACCGACGCCGAGAATGGCTGTAATGTTCTTTTCTTGGCACTCTTCGAGGTGTTTCCACTCGTAGTTGCCGTACCAGGGCGGCGTTTCGCAGATTTTGCCTGGTTCTTCGTGAATCGCGGTGTCCAGGTAGGCAACACCGGTATCGATGCAGGCACGCAGCACCGACATGTTGAGGAAGGCAGAGCCCACGTTGATCACGATCTGCGATTCGGTCTCGCGGATCAGTGCTTTGGTCGCCTCGACATCGAGCGCGTTGAGCGAGAAGGCCTGGATGTCGGCGGGTACCTTGAGGCTACCCTTGGCCTTGACGCTGTCGATGATGGCCTGGCATTTGGAGATGTTCCGCGACGCAATGGCAATACGACCGAGTTCGTCGTTATGCTGCGCGCACTTGTGGGCCACCACCTTGGCGACACCTCCTGCACCAATGATAAGAACGTTCTTCTTCAATTTATCCCTTGCTCCTTACTGAAAGCCGGTCTTACGACAGGCTGGAAACGTAGTCTTCGAAACCGAACTCGCGCACCACCTCGACACTGCCGTCGAGCTGCTTGACCACGATGGATGGCATTTTCAGACCGTTGAACCAGTTTTTCTTGACCATGGTGTAGCCCGCCGTGTCGATGAACGACAGGCGATCGCCGATGGCCAACGGACGATCGAATTGGTACTCGCCGAAGATGTCACCGGCCAGGCACGATTTGCCGCAGACCATGTAGGTGTGCTCGCCATCGTTGGGGGCCATCTTGGCGTTGAGGCGGTAGATCAGCAGGTCGAGCAGGTGTGCTTCGATCGAACTGTCGACCACGGCCAGGTGCTTGCCGTTGTACAGGGTGTCGAGCACGGTCACTTCCAGCGAGGCGCTGTTGGTGATGGCGGCTTCGCCTGGCTCCAGGTAAACCTGTACGCCGTAAGTTTGCGAGAAGGCTTTCAGGCGCGCGCAGAACGCATCGACGGCATAGTCTTCGCCGGTGAAGTGGATGCCGCCACCGAGGCTGACCCACTCGACCTTGTGCAGCAAGTGGCCGAAGCGTTCTTCGATGTGGGTGAGCATCTTGTCGAACAGGCCGAAGTCGCCGTTCTCGCAGTTGTTGTGGAACATGAAGCCCGAGATCTGCTCGATGACCTTCTCGATCTTCTCCGGGTCCCACTCACCCAGGCGGCTGAACGGGCGCGCCGGGTCGGCCAGCAGGTAGTCGGAGCTGCTGACTTGCGGGTTGACGCGCAGGCCGCGGACTTTGCCTTCGGACTGTTCGGCAAAGCGCTGCAGCTGGCCGATCGAGTTGAAGATGATCTTGTCGCAGTTCTCGAGCATTTCCTCGACTTCATCGTCGGCCCAGGCAACGCTGTAGGCGTGGGTCTCGCCGGCAAACTTCTGGCGGCCAAGCTTGAGCTCGAAAAGCGACGAAGAGGTGGTGCCGTCCATGTATTGCTGCATCAGGTCGAACACCGACCAGGTGGCGAAACATTTGAGGGCGAGCAGCGCCTTGGCACCGGAGTGTTCACGCACGTAGGCGATCTTCTCCATGTTGCTCAGCAGCTTGGTTTTATCGATGAGGTAGTACGGCGTCTTGATCATTTAAAGGCCCCCGGCAAGGCCGGCCAAAAAAAGGACACGCATTGTGCCTTCACTCGCTACAGATCGAAAGGGCGAGATGCGCTTTTCGTCAGGCTCGCTGGAAATTTCCCAGGTGCGTGAGGCTCATTAGAACAGGCCTGTGTGACTATCCTGATCTCAGGGGCGTTTTTTTATCCCATCCCATTGGAACAGTTTGTTGCGCCCAGAGGCTTACTCGATTGACTGCGCCGGCCCCTTCGCGGGCAAGCCCGCTCCCACAGGTTCTCCACTAACCTTAAGAGCAGTGGGGTAACGGTGGGAGCGGGCTTGCCCGCGAAAAGGCCGGAACAGGCAACCTCAATCGACTTGCTGCAACCAATCCTGAATCTGCGCCAGTGTCGCCGTGGCGCCCCCGCAAACCACTATCAGCACATTGTTGTAATTGGCCAACTTCTCGGCTTCGTAAGCGACCGCCAATGCAGCACCACACGCGGGCTCCACCAATACCCGATGATCGAGCAAGAAGCGCTCGCAGGCTTCCAGTGCGGCACGGTCGCTCACCAGATGGCTGTGCAGCGGATGGTTACGCGCGCATTCCAATGCCTGATCGGCAACCCGCTTCGCGCCCAGGGAGGTCGCCACCGAGGCGATGCGCTCCAGTTCGACCGGGTGGCCCGCCTGCATGGCGGCGTGCAGCGAGGCGGCGCCGGTGGTTTCTACCGCCAGTACGGGTACGTCACCCCAGCCATTGCGCTTGAGGCCCTCGACCACGCCGCTGAGCAAGCCACCGCCGCCGACCGACAGCACCACCGCATCGGGTTTGAGCCCGCTTGCGGCCACTTCGTCGATCAGGCTGGCATGCCCGGTCCACAGCAGTGGGTCGTCGAAGGGGTGAATAAAGGCATCGCCACTGCCGAGCAGGGTCTGAGCCAGTTCATTGGCCTCCTGCCAGGAGCTGCCGTGCACCACCACCTTGGCGTCCTCCAGGCGCAACAGTTCCTTGGCCCGTTCGGTAGTGGTTTCAGGTACCACCACGGTCACCGGCACACCTAGTTTGCGCCCGGCATAAGCCACCGCCAGCCCGGCGTTACCCCCGGACGACGAGACAAAATGGCGCGCCCCCCGGGCATGGTGGACTTCACAGGCATGGCCCACCCCGCGCAGTTTGAACGAGCCACAGGGCTGCAGGGCATCGAGTTTGAGCCAGACCGTACGGCCAGCGGCCAGTGACAGGGGGCGGGATTCGATCAGGGGCGTCTGGATATGCAAGGTCATGGCGTGCTCCACAGGTCAGTCTTCACGGGCAACCGAGGGGCTCTCGCCACGCAGTTGCTCCAGGTAGTTGTAAACGGTGTATCGGGTCACGCCGAGGGCGCTGGCGGCCTTTTCCACGCCGCCCTTGACGATGAACAGGCCACGCTCCTGCATGACCCGCACGGCCTCGACCTTGGCTCGCTTGTTCATGCGGCCCTGGCCACTGCGCAGCAGCGAGTCGTGGATGATTTCGCTCATCAACAGTTCCATGTCCGCCGGTTCGCTGGTGGTGGTCGATGCCGGTGAGGCGCCCAGTGGCTGGAGTTGCTGCAAAAAGCTCAAGGCGGCGTCCAGCCCGGTGACGTCGGTGTTGACGCAGAGGCTGGCAAACGGGTGGCCGGTGCTGTCGCGGAAGATGGCCGTGGCGCTGCGCAGGGTGCGGCCCTTGAGCGTGGTGGGGTAGTCGGGCAATACCACAGGGTTGCAGCCGCGCTGTTCGACGGTGGCCTGCATCAGGGCCTTGAAGCCTTGGTCCTGTTCCGGTGCGGCGAGGATCGGGCTGCCGACCACGCGACCGGAGAGGTGGCCGTTGACGACCGCCACAACGGAGTGTTCCGGGTGGTCGAGATCGTGCAGCAGGATTTCCATGTTGCGCGCGGCAACACTGCCCAGCGCCTCGATGGCGGCCTTGAGAATGGTGAGGGTGAGCGTGCGTTCTTCAGGTGGGGAGAGCGGCATGGAAATATCGCCAATTTCAACGGTTTGTGCATTTTTGCACATAAAGTTGAAATTGGCGATGCGGTGGCGCGTTTATGCGCCCAGTGCTGGGGTGCGCGGCGGGATCATGCGGCGCGAACCGGTTGCCTCGAAGGCTGCGCCAAAGCTCAACAGGGCATTGTCGCTATAGGCGCGGCCAGCGAAGGTCAGCCCCACCGGCATGCCGATATCGGCCATCACGCCCATCGGTACAGTGACGGTTGGCACGCCCAGATGACGGATGGCAAGGTTGCCGTTGGCCACCCAGATGCCGTTGCTCCAGGCGATGTCCGCCGAAGCCGGGTTGATGTCGGCATCCGCCGGCCCTACGTCGGCCACGGTCGGGAACAGCACCGCGTCCAGGCCCAGGTTGTCCATCCAGTCTTCCAGGTCCAGTTTGCGGGTATGTTCCAGCCCGCGCAGGCCGTCGGGCACGGTCTCGATCTGGTCCCAGGTCTTCAGGCCGCGCTTGGCCATGTTGACGTACTCGTCCATACCCGCTGCCAGGTCATCCTCACGGTTGGGCAGGGTGCCGGGGTCGTGCGGGAAGATCTTTGGCCCATCGACATCGGCCAGGCGGTTGAGCTTGGGGTCGTCGTTGGCCCGCAGGAAGTCATCAAAGGCCCAGCCCGACAGCTCCCACAGTTCGTCATGGAGGAACTGCGAGCTGACGATGCCGCGGTTGTACACGGTCGGGGCGCCAGGGCGGTCGCCCTCGCAGTTGGAGACCAGCGGGAAGTCCACTTCGAGCACTTCGGCACCGGCCGCTTCCAGGGCCTGGCGCGCCTGCTGCCACAGGTCGATGACGCTGTCGCGGGTGTTGATGCGCTGGCCGGTCGGGCCGCCAATACCCGGTTTTTCGGAGGTGCCAGCCTCTGGGTCGGCATTGATGTACATGCGCGGTACGCCAAAGCGTTTGCCCTTGAGTGCGCTGGCGTCCACGGCGAGGTCCAGGTACGAAGCCGGGCGCACGGTAGAGGCGGCCGGGATCGGCACCCACGGCTGCAGGCGCCACAGGTCGCCGCGCTTGTCGGCGTCATCGGCAACCACGACGTCGAGAATTTCCAGCAGGTCGGCCATGGTGCGGGCATAAGGCACCACCACGTCCATGGTCGGGGTCAGCGGCCAGTTGCCACGTACCGAGATCACCCCGCGCGAGGGGGTGTAGGCGCACAGGCCGTTGTTCGACGCAGGGCCACGGCCGCTCGACCAGGTTTCCTCGGCCAGGCCGAAGGCGCTGAAGCTGGCGGCCGTCGCGGTACCGGCACCGTTGGACGAGCCGGAGGCGAAGGGCGCAGTCAGGTAACTGGCGTTATACGGGCTTTCGGCGCGGCCATAGACGCCACGCTGCATGCCCCCGTTGGCCATGGGCGGCATGTTGGTCTTGCCCAGGCACACGGCGCCGGCTGCACGCAGACGCTCGATGGTGAAGGCGTCGCGCTGGGCTACCAGGTCCTTGAAGGCCGGGCTGCCAGAGGCGGCGGTGAGGCCTTTGACCAGGTAGCTGTCCTTGGCCGTATAGGGGATGCCGTCGAGCGGGCTCAGGGGCTGGCCCTTGGCGCGGCGTGCATCGGACGCTTCGGCCTCCTTGAGTGCGTCTGGGTTGCGGACCACCACGGCGTTCAGTGCGGTAGCGGTGTCGGCTCCATCGTAGGCGTCGATGCGCGCCTGGTAGGCCTTGACCAGCTCGACCGCTGTCGTGCGGCCCGACTCGAGCGCGTCGCGCAGCTCGGCAATGGAAACCTCGGTTACCTCGATCATGCGTTCACCAAAAAAGAGTTTTGCAGGTGGGGGCTAGTGCGAGGAGTGTACAAGAAGGCATTGACGGACGCAGGTTTGCGCAGGGGCAAATGGTTTTATGCAGGCGGGCATTGTCGGGGCCGCCAGGCGGCCCCGAACGGTCAATCCAGGTCTGCCGCGCAGTGTCGCTCCGGCACCTGGCTGGCTTCATCGCCCCACGTTCGGTTGACCCGCGTGCCGCGCTGTACGGCGGGGCGCTGGGCGATTTCTTCGGCCCAACGCTGCACGTGGGTGTATTCGTGCACCGCAAGAAACGCTGCCGCGCTATAAAGGTTGCCGCGCACCAGTTCGCCATACCAGGGCCACACGGCGATATCGGCGATGCTGTACTCACTGCCACCCAGGTAGCGGCTTTCGGCCAGGCGGCGGTCGAGCACATCCAGTTGGCGCTTGGCTTCCATGGTGAAGCGGTTGATCGCGTACTCGAACTTTTCCGGCGCGTACACATAAAAGTGGCCAAAGCCGCCGCCCAAATAAGGCGCCGCACCCATCTGCCAGAACAGCCAGTTCAGGCATTCGATACGCGCAGCCGCTGACTTGGGCAACAATTCGCCGAACTTTTCCGCCAGGTACAGCAGGATCGAACCCGACTCGAAGACCCGCACCGGCGGCTCTACGCTACGGTCAAGCAGGGCGGGGATCTTCGAGTTGGGGTTGACCTGTACGAAGCCGCTGGAGAACTGGTCGCCTTCGCCGATGCGGATTAGCCAGGCGTCGTACTCGGCGCCGCTGTGGCCCAGAGCGAGCAGCTCTTCAAGGGCGATGTTGACCTTGACGCCATTGGGCGTGGCCAGGGAGTACAGCTGCAAGGGGTGCTTGCCTACCGGCAGCGCCTTGTCGTGGGTCGGGCCGGCAACCGGGCGGTTGATGCTGGCAAACTGGCCGCCGGAGGCCGCGTCATTGCGCCAGACATTGGGTGGGGCGTACGGGGGCTTGCTCATGCTGGGTTCTCCTTGAATGCCGCGAAAGCGTCAGCTAAAGACGTTGACCTGCATCTATGCCACGGGTTCTTGGAAAAGCGCAAATGCATTGGGCGCAGGCGTTGGCTGCATGGAGAGTTTCATCCAGTTTTCATCTGCCATTGCCTGCAGCGGTTCTATGCTGGCGCAATCTCTTCGCCCTGCACGGAGCAACCGGCCGATGAACATCCCTCGCTGCTTGCTGGCGCTGGTCCTGCTCGGCGGCCTGTTGGCCCATGCCGACGCCGCGCCTTGGGTCGCCGGCCTGCACCACATGACCATGGCCGACCCTGTCGATGACCGCCCCATGCAGGCCCTGGCGTTCTACCCGGCCGTTGGTACACCCCGCAAGAGCCGTATCGACGGTTACCCGATCGAGGTCGCCGAGGAAGCCCCGGTGGCCCTCGGGCAGTTTCCGTTGCTGGTGCTGTCCCACGGCAACACGGGTAGCCCGCTGGCCTTGCATTACCTGGCGACCTCCCTGGCACGCCAGGGGTTTGTGGTCGTGGCGGTCGTGCACCCGGGTGACAACGCCCGCGATCATAGTCGGCTGGGTACCTTGAGCAACCTGTATGGCCGGCCGCTGCAAGTCAGCGCCGCGATCACGGCTGCCCGGGACGACGCGCTGCTGGGGCCTTACTTGAACGATGGCAAGGTCGGTGTGATCGGCTATTCGGCAGGGGGCGAAACGGCGCTGATCGTGTCCGGGGCGCAGCCCGACCTGGACCGTCTGCGCCAGTACTGCCTTGAGCGCCCTGGTGATGCCGACGCCTGCAAGACCCATGGCGTGCTGATTGCCGACCGCAGCGAGCTGGCGCCCGAGGCCGACGCGCGGGTGGGGGCGGTGATGCTGATGGCACCGCTGAGCCTGCTGTTTGGTCGCCATGCACTGGCCGGGGTACAGATCCCGGCATTGATCTACAGCGGTGACAGTGACCAGCTGGTGGCCGTGGACCGCAACGCCAAAGCCTTGGCCCGCAAGCTACCCATCACACCGGACTACCGCTTGCTGGCTGGTGCGGGGCATTTTGTGTTCATGGCGCGGTGTGACGAAGAACAGCGCACACGCATGCCGGCTCTGTGCAAGGACGCCGAAGGGGTTGACCGCCGCCATATTCACCACTCGCTGCAGCGCGACACCGCAGCTTTTTTCAGCCAGACCCTCGGCGCGCCGGCGTCGGGCGAGCGCTCAGCCGCGTCGGCCGCGCCGCGCCAGCAGCAGCGTTAAACCGACGCCCGCCAGGGCGAGCAGAGCTGCGACGCAAAAGATCGAGGCATAGCCCAAATGCACCGCCACCGCCCCCATCACCGGGCCGGCGATGGCCAAGGCCATGTCGAAGAACACTGCATAAGCGCCCAACCCGGCGCCGCGGCTGCTGCTGGGCACTTGCTTGATTGCCTCGACGCCTAGCGCCGGGTACACCAGCGATAGCCCGAAGCCGGTAAGCCCGGCACCTGCCAAAGCCCAAGACGGCGAGGGGGCCAGCCACAGCAGGCCCAGGCCGACCACCTCGGTAGCCATGCAAACCACCGCCACGTTGTAGCCGCCAAACCGGTTGACCGCATTGACGAACAACAGCCGCGAAATGATGAAACACACGCCAAAGGCGCTCAGGCACCAGGCCGCGCCGGCCCAGCCACGTTCCAGGTAATAAAGGGTGACGAACGTGGTCAGGGTGCCATAGCCGATCGATGCCAGGGTCAGCCCCAGGCCACAGGGCGCAACCCGGCCGAATGCCGACCAGAATGCCAGCCGTTCGCCACGTACCACCACGACGTCCGGCCGTTTGCGCAGCACCAGCAGGGCAAACAGCGCCAGTACCAGCAAGGTTGGCCCCAGCACGCTGAAATCCAGGCCATCCACGGCCAGTACGCCCACTGGAGCACCAATGGCAATGGCGCCATAGGACGCGATACCGTTCCAGGAGATCACCCGAGCTGTGTGCTCCGGGCCGACCTGGCTGATGCCCCAGCTCAAAGTAGCCACACCGATCAGGCCCTGGGCGATACCCAGCAGCAAACGCCCACCCAGCAGCAGCGCAAGGCTCAGCAATGGCACGCTCAGTGTCCAGGCAGACAACAGGGTCAACACCCCGCAGCTGGCAATCCCCAGCAAGCCGAAACGGATCGCCTGCTTACCGCCCAGCGTGTCCGCCACCCGCCCAGCGAAGGGGCGGCTGAGCAGGGTGGCGAGGTATTGCAGGCCAATCGTCACCCCCGCGATCACCGCGCCAAAGCCCAGCTGGTCATGCACATAGCTGGGCAGCACCGCGATCGGCAGGCCGATGCAGAGGAAGGCAATGAACGTGTAGAAGACGATCGACAGGATCTGCAGGGTGATGTTGACGGTGTTGCTGGCGGGGGCGGGTTGTTGCGCGGTCATGGGCTCTTTCGCGGGCAGGCGGTTGGGCGTTGTTTCATCATGGCCGTTGCGCGAAGGAAATGAAAGCAGGCTAACGAATTAATCATTGGCCTCATCGCGGGCTTGCCCCGCGAAGAGGGGTGGCCCAGCCCCCTCAAAGGGGCCAGGCTACATCAGCTACATCAGACCACGACGCCCTGGCTGCGCAGGTAATCGTCATAGGTGCCGCTGAAGTCCACGACACCGTCCGGCGACAGCTCGATGATGCGGGTGGCCAGCGACGACACGAACTCGCGGTCGTGGCTGACGAACAGCAGCGTGCCCGGGTAGTTTTCCAGCGCCAGGTTCAGCGCTTCGATCGATTCCATGTCCAGGTGGTTGGTCGGTTCGTCCATCACCAGCACGTTCGGCTTTTGCAGGATCAGCTTGCCGAACAGCATGCGACCTTGCTCACCGCCGGAAATCACCTTCACCGACTTGAGGATCTCGTCGTTGGAGAACAGCATGCGCCCGAGGGTGCCGCGAATCACCTGTTCACCGGAGGTCCACTGGCCCATCCAGTCGAACAGGCTCAGGTCGTCTTCGAAGTCGTGGGCGTGGTCCTGGGCGTAGTAGCCCACTTCGGCGCTGTCGGTCCACTTCACCGAGCCCGCATCCGGCTTCATCTCGCCTACCAGGGTGCGCAGCAGGGTGGTCTTGCCGATACCGTTGGGGCCGATGATCGCAACGCGCTCGCCGGCTTCGACAGTGATGTCGAAGTTCTTGAACAGCACCTTGTCGTCGAAGGCCTTGGCCATCTTCTCGACCACGACGGCCTGGCGGTGCAGCTTTTTGGTTTGCTCGAAGCGGATGAACGGGCTGACCCGGCTCGACGGCTTGACCTCGGCCAGCTGGATCTTGTCGATCTGCTTGGCGCGCGAGGTGGCCTGCTTGGCCTTCGAGGCGTTGGCCGAGAAGCGGCTGACGAAGGTTTGCAGCTCGGCGATCTGGGCTTTCTTCTTGGCGTTGTCCGACAGCAACTGCTCGCGCGACTGGGTCGCGGCGGTCATGTATTCGTCGTAGTTGCCTGGGAACAGACGCAGCTCACCGTAATCCAGGTCGGCCATGTGGGTGCAGACGCTGTTGAGGAAGTGGCGGTCGTGGGAAATGATGATCATGGTGCTGTTACGCGCCGTGAGGATCGTTTCGAGCCAGCGGATGGTGTTGATGTCCAGGTGGTTGGTCGGTTCGTCGAGCAGCAGCACGTCCGGGTCCGAGAACAGCGCCTGGGCCAACAGTACGCGCAGCTTCCAGCCCGGTGCCACTTCGCTCATCGGGCCGAAGTGCTGTTCCAGTGGGATACCCAGGCCCAGCAGCAGTTCGCCGGCGCGCGATTCTGCGGTGTAGCCGTCCATCTCGGCAAATTCGGTTTCCAGCTCAGCGACGGCCATGCCGTCTTCTTCGGTCATTTCCGGCAGCGAGTAGATGCGATCGCGCTCAGCTTTGACCTTCCACAGCTGGCCGTGGCCCATGATCACGGTGTCGATCACGGTGAAGTTCTCGTAGGCGAACTGGTCCTGGCGCAGCTTACCCAGGCGGGTGTTCGGCTCGAGCATGACCTGGCCACCGGACGGCTCCAGGTCGCCGCCGAGGATCTTCATGAAGGTCGACTTGCCGCAACCGTTGGCGCCGATCAGGCCGTAGCGGTTGCCATTGTTGAATTTGACGGAAACGTTTTCAAACAGCGGCTTGGAGCCGAACTGCATGGTGATGTTAGCGGTGGAGATCAAAGGGCTTACCTATCAGTAACTTACGACGCTGGGCTTTCAGCTGATACCGATTTGATACCAATCTTGAGTTTTTCCAGCTCGCTCCAGTCGGAGCTTGAGTTAAGCCAACGGGCATACGTCGACAGCAGCATCTGAACGCTGTGACCCAGCTGTTGGGCGATAAATGCGGGGTTGAGGCCGGACATTAAGCATATTGTCGCATAGGTGTGACGGCAGTTGTATGGGGGGCGACGTCTGATCCCCAATTCATTCAGCACATGCACCCACTGTTTATGGAGATCGGAGGTCTGTTTCACGTACTCGGCGTTCTTCGACGGTGGGAACAGGAACGGTGTTTCGGTCACTGCCCCCTTGCCATGCCTACGGCGATCCGCGTACTGCCTGGCAAACTGAATCGCCCGCAAGGCCCGATCATTCAGCAGCACGAAACGGTCCCTGCCAGTTTTCGTCCTTTCTTCAACCTCGCCCAGGGCGACGGTTCTCTTGACGTGTATTGTCCTCCTCTCCATGTCGACCACGTCCCAGCGCACGGCCAAGGCCTCAGACAGGCGGAGACCGGTGAAGAACATGAATTCAAACAGAGCGGCATAAATGAGGCTTGGCCAGTGCTTGTGCTGATACAGCTTGTCGATGATGGTATTGGCTTCCGCCAGGCTGAATGGGTCGATCTCCTTTTTCGACCTCTTCGGCAGTTCGATCAGCTCGGCGGGGTTCTTGACTAGCAGGCCCTCCCGGGTCGCTGCCGCAAGGATCGTCGATAATCGGGTAATCGCATTGCGCTTCACGTTTGCCGAGGTCCATTCGGTTTCAATGATGACGCGGCGGAGGAGATTGGTCGTGATCAGGTCGACACGGACCATGGCCAGTCGCGGTACCCAGTAGAGGTTCAGGGCGCTTTTATAGTTGTTGTGCGTGCCCTGAGTGATTTCCCGGCTGTCGAGCCAGAGCTGTGCATACTCGCCGAAGGTCGGCTTACCGCCGACTGCAGCCTGAGAGCTGGGGAACAGCTCTGCATACTTGTCCTGGTCAAGCAGGCCGAGTTTGTTAAGGCTAGCTACCTGATCGCGAAGGCTGGAGGCAGCCTTGATCCCTTTTTGTGTCGGGGGATAGGGGAGCGTTTCGCATCGACGGATACCGTCCCATGTGAAACGAATGCGGAGGGCGTTGCGGAAGATTTCGACCCCACGGGGTAAACCCATTGGCTTTCCAGCCATTCGTCATACCTCTTTTTGCTGTAGATGATCCGGCCGCCGTGCTTCATCCAGACGCCTGCTGGAATCTTCCCATCCAGGCGTCGGTGTTCCAGGGAGCGTTTAGTGCAGCCGATGAGTTCGGCCATTCGCTGCTCGGTGACCTTGTCTACGTCACCGGTGCTTTCGATATCCATGGGATGGTCTCCACGCCGCCGGTGGCGGCAGGTTGGTGGTCAGAGAGGTGCTTTGGCCAAGACTGCGTCAGTAGCCTTGAGAGCGACCTGGGCATCATTGACGTAAGCGGGATCAAAGCCACCGGCGTAGTGGATCACCCGCTGGCAGGCGTCCAGTTCTTTGCGGGCCAGGCGGAGCGCCTGAATCAGCTCCTCCTGCAGTGCGCCCTCGGCCCGTCCGATGTCCCAGAACCGCTGGCCCCAATGCCCTTCAGGAGGCTGGTTGTAGTTCTGTTTCCCGGCCGCCATTGCGCCTACGGCTACATCGCATATCCCGCGCTTGTAAGCGTTGTCACCATCAAGACTCAGGCCGCCCCGCTGGCGTATGGTGTTCACGACCTCGTCGGCATCGACGCCGGGGCCCTTGAGGAGGATGTCTTGCTCTGGCTCCCCCGGGGTGTAGATCACCAGTGCCAGCTTGGCTTCCGCCGTCAGGTGGCTGCTGATTTTCACCAGTGCATCGTTGGCGACTTCGTGGAATCGGTTTAATGCGGACATAGGTAATCCTCACCCGGCAGCCATTGCCGCCGGGCTTTTGAAAGAAGGGGGGTTACTTGGTCAGTTCGTGGCCGAAAGGCACGCGGAAACCGGAGGCGTTGCGGTGGCCACCACCGCCGTACTGCTTGGCGATCTCCGACACATCCATGCCCTCGTCGGTGCTGCGCAGGCTGAATACGCGGCCATCAGGGGTGTCCCAGTAGCAGGCGGCGAAAGGTTCGCCCTGGGCCATGAGGTGACCCGCATCGCTGGTGAGCGTGTACGGTAGGCTGGCCACCGGCACATCGTGCCCGGCGATGACCAGGCGCCGCTTGGTCACGGCCACCAGTTCGGCAACGTCCTTCTGGTGCTTTCGCTCAATCGCGGCGCCGTCCGAGCGGAGGGACTGCACATCAGTCGCCATGAGCGTGTCCCAGACTTCGAAGTCGTAGGGGGAGCTGAAGAGGTTGGCCTGAATCTCGCGGGTGCCATCCAGCTGGAACAGCCACAGGTCCCGGTCCTCGATGTGGCGCAGCAGCATTGGCGGCTCTTGCCCGGGGAAGAAGTGGTCCCAGGCAAGCATGGCGCCGCTTCGGTTCATGTCGAAGCAGCAGGCGATCGCCGGTGAGTTCTGCGAGTTCATGAATTTGTGCGCGCTTTCCCAGCCCAGCGCAGTAGAACCGTCGGCGTGCCGGCCATCTACCCGAACGCCGGCATGGAACGGCGGGAACTGGGCAAGGTCCTCAGCCGCGGACTTGTGATGGTCCAGAACAATGATGCTCCGGGCTTTCCAGCTGATCCGTGCGAGTACGTCGTACTTGTAACTGAAGTCGACGATGATCACGTCTTTGTCGGTGACATCAGGCGGCTCCTGGCCGTGCACACCGGCCACAAACTCGACCTGGTCGCCCAAGGCCTTGCGAACGACCCAAGCGCCGCCGAAGCCATCGGCACAGTTACCGTGGTAGATGCACATCGTTTTGCGTTCAGACATAGGGGATCCTCGCCCGCGCACAGCGGCGGGCATGCATGCTTAAATAGTGGCCCCAAAGCAAGGAGCATGGAATGGCGAAGGAAGTCAGAAAGCCGTTTGGCTATGTAGCGGTCACACTGATACCCTCCGGCATCGGGTTCTTAGTGGGTGGACTGCTGACAGAGCAGCCTGCTTTCATTTACAGCGGCCTTGGCATGGCCATACCGGGTGTACTGCTGGCCGTGACGCACTTCTGGTCGGCACGTCAGCGGGCTTGAGTAGTAGGGGGAGGGGTTACAGCAGATGGGCTCCGGCTTCGAGCAGGCCGTCGCGTTCTTCGCGCAGCCGTTCGGCCAGGTGCCATGGCGTCCAATAACCATCCACCATAGGTACGGCCAAAGGCTGCTGGGGGCCGTTCCACCGGAGGCCGTAGCGAGGAAGCCCTTCGCCATTGGGGGGCCGTGGCGGCCATTCAGGGCGAAGACCTTTCAGGTCCTCGATCTCGGCCAGCAGGCTTGTAACTCCGGCGGCAAGCTCGCGGTGGTGTTCGTCAGCGCAGAAGCGCCGATCAACTGCTACACGATCGGCCAAGGCCTTCAGCTTTTCTTTGTTATTAGTCATTGGCACAGCTCCTTCGGCACCTGGACGGTATCGCCGAGTTTGGCGGCGACGATTGCGCGGCAGGCGGCTACCAGATGAGTCGGCCCGCTCGCTTCGCCCGCGTCGTCATTCACCCCGGTGCAGGCAAAATAGGCATTCGGATAAAGCCCGAAGCCGATGCGGTGCTTTGGTAGAAGCGGGCCGCCTACTGCCCAGCTTTCGTGTGGGTTATAGCGCGCATCGCGGATGGTGACCTCGCCGGTGTAGTGGACGAACACCCGCCACGGGTTGCCGTAGATGGGCGGGGCGAGGAGAACCTCTAGGCCCTCAGCCTTGCCCACCGCCCAGGCCAGCTGCTCACCGACCATCTCGGCCGTCCTCACTTCGATCAGGTCGGTCATGCGCGGCGCTCCTTCTGCTGCTCGACTTCAATCTGATCGTAGAGGGCGTCCATCCGCTTCTGTTTGCGGTTGATTGCCTCAGAGCGGCTCAGGTGGTCCCTCAGAGCCTTGTCATATGGCTCGATCTTCTCGACCAGCCGAAGCCGCTCATTCGGATCTGTTGTTGCGTTGAACTGCTTGGCCAGTCGATCGCGCTCGCCAAAGTCCAGGTGGTCAAGCGATCGATTTTCCTTCTCCATTTCGGCAATGATGTCGGCCGATTGCCGCTTCCAGCGCAGGTACAGCACTCCGCTTTTCTTGGGCTTCATGAAGAAATGCTGAGACCGGATCCACTCAACCAGGTCTTCCTTTGTCATCTCGTCGAGCACGTCTTTGCGGGCGGCTTTGCTCACAGCTGATACCTCTCATCAATCCAGCGCCCAGGCGCCAGAGCGGGTGTAGGTTCGGGTTGGGTTTCGTGCGGGGAGAGCTGGCGCTCGTTGCCGGCCTGCAGCTGGCTGTCGGGGATGCAGAAGATCGCTTGCGGGGTGTTGTAACCGTTTCGCGGCACCCAGCAGGTCACGCCGCGCTTCTGGTCGTGCACGACCTCGATGTCTTCGGTCAGTCGCTCCGCGCTGGCGCCGGTGGCCAGCAGCAGGAGGCAGAGGGCGAGGCGGGTCATGGCTTCACCGCCGGGCTGTCTTTACCGAGTTGGCAACCATTGCTGCAGCCGCCGCAGGCGCCGCACTGTTCTTTGCGGCGCGCCCACTGCACATGCGGGCCGTCCTCCGTGTCGAAGATGCCCATCAGGAACCACTCAGGGCCGGGTGACTCCGGCTCCCACCCGTTGCAATGGCCGGCGCCGTCGAAGTACGAGTGCTCAACCAGGTCTGAATCCATATCCCAGGTCTTCAGCTCCAGGCCTTGCTCAGCTGCCCAGGCCTTGAAGGGGGCCGGGTCTTCCGTTCCGCCAAAATCAGGGATGCCTGGATGGCACCACCACCCGTTTTCATCGCGCGCGACAGAGGCTGGCTGGATCAATTGCTTTTCTTCAGGCATGACTTCGTCCTTGGCCGCCATATCGCGGCAGTGAATAGAGGGGAGAGGGGTTACAGCTAAGGAGTACGGATGTACTCCTGTCAGGAATTCAGAACTTTCAGCTCGGTCTTTGCGCCGCAAGCAGCGCAAGGTCGATCAGTCGGTTGTTCAATCTTGCATGGCAGGCACACCCAAGTAGGCGCGCTCGGCTCTGCGCTGGCGGATAGGGCGACAAAGCTGCGCAACTCTTTCATGAAGTCGTGCTCGCCCTCTTCTTCCAGGAAGTTCTTGTAGCCCTCATCCATCCCCAGGCAGACACGCTTGTTCAGGCAGAATTCGACCATGCCTACCAGCGTTGAATAGGCCTCCTGTCCAAGTGCTCGGATTGGGTGCGGCGCATCCCGCTCGGCCAGCTGGTCCCGCTGATTCGAAATGCGCATGCTCTGCCGCATGATCTGCGCGTCAGAGTGCTTGATGACTTCGCGCAGCCGCTCAACCTCGCCAGGATCGACGTGGGTGTAGAGCGGCTCAATATCGTAGCCCCGAGAATCGACCGGCTTCTCTGGTTGATAAATCCAGGGCTTGTGCGGCTCAATGCTCCAGCGAAATCGCCACGCCACCGGCTCGCCCTGGCGCTGCTCGGCTGGCTTTCCGGTGACCCGCGACTCGATGGCCGCCCAGGCCGGTTCGTACTCTGGCCAGTCGCTTTCGATGACCAAGAACTGCCGAGCTGGGGCACCGGCTGCGAACATCCTCTCGTGCAGCTTGCGGCATTGAGCGCTGAAGACGCGTTGCTCGGTGTATGTCAGCTTCCCGAGGTCGCTGCGCTTGATGACGATGTACCGGTCTTCGCGCTGGAGCACGCTGACCATCTCGGTGTTGCTGGATCGGTTTTCTGTGGGCATGGGGATACCTCGCAGCTATATTGGCATGCTGCTAATTGGGAGACTTCTGGGATGAGGTTTTACTGGAAAATTAGGAAGTACATTCCTGACGCATTGCGGTATCAGATCGAAATCAGGCTATGCCGGAATGCTCAAGAAAAAATGCGAAGAAATAGCCCCCCGGACACTAGAGAAGCGCACGAGAGCGGGGCGGTCAGTCAGTACGTTCAAGAGTACTCAGACGTTCACCAATGGCGGCGCGACCTGATTACAAGGGAGTATCGGAGGAAGCTGGATCGTCTTTCGGTTCCAATGCCGAGCTATAAAAACGACGACTTTTGGGAAAGTGTAAGAAGCGAGATAACCGAGGAAGAAATCAGGTGCCTCACAACCGATGGAGAGGTGGCTGCAAGAGCTGCACTTAGGGAAGAGCAGAAGCATCGTCGGGAGGTAAAGGCCTTCTGGTTGACATGGATAACAGGTATTGGAGGCATCGTCATAGGCGTTGTATCTGCATGGCCTAACTGAGATCAGTCACCGCAAAAGCAGTCTATGTCTTCGGCCAGGTAGTCGAAATCAAAATCCGTCTGCCTGGCGCGCTGATCGGCTGACCAGGCCAGAGACCGGTAATTTGGCCGGTCCTGCCGGAACACCTGGCCGAACCTCTCCTCGGTGCCAGACCACCAGATCACCCGGGAAGGATCCTCCTGAATGGTCCTGATCAGCTTTGCCTCGTTCTTCTTCCAGCACAGGTCGCAGTTGCCGTAGTCCGAATCCATGCCCAGGTCGAATGGCTGTTCAGCCCAGAAAGCCGACACGTGTTCCTTGATGATTCCCGCGACGTAGGATGGGCAGACACTGTACCAGCGGGCATTGCCGCGCTCGTTGGCGGTCATCATTCGGCTGTAGCGGCGGGGCTCGTCGTAGCGGATACCGACGATGCAGTCCCATTCGTCGTACCCCAGGGCGCGCATGTGCTTCTCGCCGATCTTCACCTTCAGGTAGGCGGTGCACATGTTGTTGCTGAAGTTGGGCAGCACCGCCGGCAGGTTCTTCTCTGCTTTCCGGTATCCCTGGTAGTACTCGAGCATCATGGTGAAGGGTTCGCCATTGCGGCTGGCAGTCTCGAAGTCGACGATCTTGTACCAGGGCGCGTCGTCCGGCTGCCCGTACACCCGGCACCACTCCACCCAGACGATTTTGACGCCCCAGTGCTTGGCCATGGCGTCGATGAAGACCAGCGTCTCCTCGCGCTCCTTTCCGGTGTTCTGGAAGAAGGCGTGTACGTCTGCCGGTAGCTTGCCGCCGTGGGCCTCCAGTATTTTCCAGAGCATGTGTCCGCTGGTGCGGCCACCACTGACGCCGATCTGCGCCGGCCCAGTGATCTGGTAGGGGTTCATGGGGCAATCTCCATTGCTTGCGCCGCCAGTGCGGCGGGGCGGGAAAGGTACGGCCGAAATCATTCGAACAAATGCTCGCGCTGTCCCGTTGTCTGGTAGTGCAGGTCTTGAATGGCTTGCTGCTGGTCGATGGTGAACAGCGGGTTGCAGGTGGTGCAGTGGCCGGCGATCTTGATTGCCTGGAAGGACAGCGTGATGGATGAGTGATCCCGATAGCAGGACGGGCACTTGATCGAGTCGATGCCGCAGCACAAGCGAGCTTCGTCCTCGCCGTCGTGGATGGTCTTGCATGCTGGGCATTCGAACATCTCCTCCACTTCTGGCTGGCAGCACTCCCGGGCTCCATCTTCATCGTCGTGGATGTCTCCACAGGAACCGCACTTGTAGAGCGTCCTGATCTGAATCTTCATGGTGCCTCCAGGCAGGCGCCGCCCTCGCCGGGGTGGCGTGATTCGTTGAAGTGGGGTATTGGTGCTGTGCCCGGCATGGAGCCGGATATGGAGAATCGCGATGGCAAAAAAGGACCGGCGGACCAGGGCTGAACGGCTCAAGCAGAAGCACCAGTTTGATGATATTGCTGCACTGCTTGAGTCAACTCCGGCCGAGTACCGGGCTAAGCTCTACGAAAAGCTAGAGCGGGAACGAATTGCAGAGTCGATGGCTAAGTCCGGGAAGAAGAAGCGTGGCGGGTGGCCATTTGTTTCCGGGAGTTTCGAGGGTGGTTCAAGAAAGTAGCCAAACCGCTGCGTTTAGGGTCAGGCAGCGTAGCGATTCTTGTCAGGCCGCGACGTTGAAGCCCTATAGGTGTTGCTGGACCGGTTTTCTGTCGTCATGGGAATACACCTGATAATGGCAAGTTGGTAGCATTGGCGTCGCCGATGGCACCATGTACGTATGGCTCATGGTGAAATGCACACTGCACTAAGGAGCGAGTATGGGTTTGCTATTTATTGTCGCGGTTCTTCTGGCGTGGCCGACCTACGGGCTTTCCATTCTTTTATGGTTTTGCCTGGCAGTTGCCCGAGGGGTAGTCAAAAGATTTGCTGTTAAGCGCAGGGAACATGCTAGAAATTTATTAATGCCTCTATTCCCTGATGACTTAGGTTTTTTCTTTAGCGCGCTTGATGTCCCGCTTGTTAGTGGTTATCACCTTACGGAAGAAGAGTCGCGTCAGTGTGGTAGTCATTTCGTTAATTATCTATCACATAATCCCAGCGAAGCCGCGCTCTTCATTAGAGGCCTAGAGCGTTGGCGCACGAAGGGAGAAGTAAACCTCTGCAACCCTGTTAATGCTGCTCTCGATGAGAATTATCTAGAAGCCAAGCGTGAAATTCATCTCACCGCGTACCGTGCCATCGAAGCCCTCATGACCAACAATAAAACTCTGAAGTGTTTCCACAAAATTGATTATGGTCGCGTCTTGGAGTGCAGGCAGCGCATTGAAATTGAGGGTTTGCTTAACGCTAACTGAATGGCAGGGTGACGGATGTCATAAAGGTCATTTTTGGTCCTTGCGTGCAGGCGCCGCCCTCGCCGGGGAGGCGTTAGGGGAGGCGCTACTGCGCGCCAGGCAATGGCAGCACCTGGTGTGTCTATGCTTGAACGTTCGATCTCGGGCGAAAGTAGGTGTTGAAATGAGTCACCGTCGAATTTATCTCGCCGCTTTTGTCTTGGTCGTCTCTGACTCCCACGCATATGAGCAGGAGTTGGCTGTAAATAATCTGGCGCACGATTTCGCGCAGTGCGCCGCTTACTACACGTTGGGGTCTAAAGGAGCAGGGAAGAGAGACCCCGACTTGGCGGTAAAGATGAATGAGGCAGCAAATGTTGCACTTGAGCTGTCGACGGGGCTAACGAGCAAAAAGGTCGCTGCGGCAAGGTACAACATGTCGCTTAAGTCAATGATGGATGATATGGGCGACAGCTTTAACAACTTCTCTATCGTCATTAATCAATACGCTGACCTGTGCAAAGAATTAATGGATGATCCTAAAACGAGGCTGCAGTACTGGCTTGATAGAAAAGACTGACTTGGTTAGACGCTGGCGTGCAGCGCCTGAGGGTCAGCCGGCAGCGTCGTCGTCAGTTGCAGCCTTTGGCTGGTAGATCAGCGTGCCGTCGAGGATGGCGGCCTTGATCGCTTCGAATTCCCAGGCGTAGTACTGGGACTCGACGTAGACCCGCAGTTCTGGGTAGTCGTGCTGCTTGCGGCGAATGAAGGCCTCGGCCGCTTCCTTGGTAAAGTGGCTGTTTACGATTTCCCAGCGCTTGTTCCAGCCGGTGACGGTGTGGTCGGCGAGTTCGCCCAGGACTTCCCATTGGTCATCGGTATCAAGCTCCAGAAAATCGCACTCGTTTCTGGCCTGAACCACCCGATTCAGCTCTCCCTGCTCTTCCTCGTCGAGATCTGACCAGTATTCCTCGGGGCTGAACCACCTGCTGTCTTCCAAGCAGGCCACCAGGCCCTCGGCGTAGTCAGCGTCATAGCCGTAGTCGATGCGCTTTTGCTGCACGGTAAACAGCGCGCAGGCCGTGTGGTGCCACTTCACGCCCTGGCCATTGCAGTGGTGACGAAGGCGGGTAACGAAGTCCGACCAGGTGTCGGAGGTCATCGGGTGGCCGATTGCCAAGCTCGGGCTGGCTTCGGTATCGCTCATGGCTTTCTCCATGCATGCGCCGCCCTCCGTGGCCGGATGCGGCATGGTGGATTTGTTGATTAGGCCCGTTGGAAGAGTCAGTAAGGGAAGCCTGACTTGGACTCTTCCAGGATCTGGTCAGTCAGCTCGGGGCTGACTGGGTTTTAGGGGTGCAACGCGCCGTTGAACACGTCGAAAGACTCGTACACTACCCAGCCGCCTTCGGTTACCGGGCCTTCGTTGTCGATCACGTAGGAGCCAGCCTTGAAGTAGAACGGGAATTTGTCCCATGCCGTGTTCACTGTTGCATTGCCGAACAGTGTGTCGAGCTGAACACTCAACTCGCCGGTGGCATCAACCTGGACGCTGTATTCAAAGGGCTGGCCCAGTGGGATTGCCTTCTTCAACAGCGTCCGGGTTGTGCTACTTGGTTTATCGCGGGCATCGATCCGAACAAAGCCGTTCCACCAAATCACCATCAGGAATGGGTTCGGGGCATTCAGTCCGTGGATTTGACCGACGATAACCTTACCGCTAGATGGAGCGCTCTCGACCCGTACCCGGCCTGCCATAGAGTGCTTGGCGCTGCCGCGAATCCAGTTGAACGATACAGGGGAATCAGGAAGTGTCTGGCGGCTCTCTGTGCGTGGGGTCTTAGAGGTTCCCGATGTGCCACCTTGGACTGAGCACCAGTAGTTGGTGTGGCCCAGTTGGTCGATCCAGAAGAGGTCTTGCGGCGGTCGCTCTGGATAGAGATAAAGCGTGCCGTGCGCGGTGATGTTTCCAAAGTTATTCATGGTCATTCCTTTGTGGTTTGGGGTGTGAATTTCGTAGGGCGCCGCCTCTGCGACTTCCGCCAGGCGACTGGTATTCGGATGCCTCGCCGGGGAGGCATTATCGTTGAATAGGGGTGATATGCTTCGCCGCTTACCAAAAGGAGAGTGGTGATGCGTTTGCGTGATAGGCTCCGGGCGTTCCAGGTGTGGTTCAACCCGAAGCGCAGACGGTGGGCTGGTGTTGCGCTGATCGCGCTTGGCGTGGTCGGGATGTTTCTCAACCCGGAAAGCCGGTGGACCTTGGTGCTAGGGACTGGGATCTACTGGTTCTTCACGGCCTTGCCCCCCGTTCTTGGCGGAAAGCGTTGAGGCGCTGGCGGGCAGCGCGGGGTCAGTCGGCGATCGGGAACTGCTTGGCCAGGGACTGCTGCACTGTCGCGATGATGCGGCAGAGGTAGGCCCAGTCCGGGTTCGGCTCTTCAGCATCCGCCGGCAGAATCCACCACTCATCACCAAACACCCGGTGCATAAACTCGCGGTGTGCCCCACCGCATTCATCCAGGGATGAAGTGTGGCTTAAGCCCTCTGCTTCGTCGATGAGGTCTCGCGCATCCTCGGCATCTAGGTCGCGGTCACGACGCATCTGCAGGATGATCTTGCGAGCCTTGCTGGCTAGGGCCTCGGGGCTGAACCGGCGGGATTTCAGCGATCGGTCGAAGTAACCGATGATGTATGCCTCGTTTAGCCTGCAGAAGAACTGGCCCACCGTCAGGCCATCCCACATTCCTCCCCAATGGGCGTGCCAGGTCTTGTCGAAGCAGCTGACGGTGATCTTGCCCTTGCGGGGCTCGAAGTCTTCCAGGTAGACGCTGATCGGGTCCAGGCCCTCGGCCCCGGTGATCAGCAGCTTGGTGACGGTCGAGGTCTCGATGTTCATGGCTTTGTCCATGCATGCGCCGCCCTCCGTGGCCGGATGCGGCATGGTGGCAATTTGGGCTGAGATAAATTAAAAAGAGGCTTCTGAAAAGGACAGCAGGAGGTTATGAAGTGGAAATTGTTCATGATCCCGAGAATTTCGGGATTTACGTAGACACCCTTCAGAGTGACTGGAAGAAGTGCCGCCGAAATTTCAGTGACGTGGTCTCGGGCTGGAGAAGGTTATGCAAGGATCACTTTGATGGTGTCATCTCGCTCGGCGTACTAGATGAAAATAGCTCTCTTACGGGAGAGGTGCTGGGGAAGAAGTTTTTTGTCGAGCTGAGCGCCGTCGTAAAGCAGAGTAAATGCTACGGTCAAGCAGTTGTAGTGGTGCATTTCAACGATGGCACCATAGCGGAGGCGACCAGATTCTTAGTGAATCGTGATGCTAATGTTGTGGATGACGAGGGGAAATCCATTCTTGACCCTGACTCAGGCAAAGGGTTGGCTAGCATGCTCACATCTATCGCGAAGGTTGTTCTGGAACTACCAAGACCGCCTAGGCCGATTTCTTTCCAAGCTAAGAAGCCTCATGTTTGAGTTCTTCCATTGATTTGAAATATTGAAGTTTCCGCGCCACAGCCGGTGACACCGTGATTTCGTGGCGCGGAGGTTCTAGCAGCGGCAACGCTCCGCGCGGGCCTATTTCGAATAGTTGGGATGGGGACGAGCCAGGACGGATCGTCGTCGGCAGAACGCCTGGATGGGGGTGTTAAGGAGTACTGGGTGGTGGGCGAAATACGGCAAAAATCGATTCCAAAACTGAGACGGCGACCCTTGCAGTATGAGGCTTGTAGCCGTGCCGTCTCGAGTTTGTTTTGGAATCGATTTCGCCTTACAATCCGCATGGCCCGGGGCTTTGTCCTACGGTCTTGAAAACCGCTGCCAAGAACTAGGCCTGCGGCGATTGGCAGATGCCGCAGTGGATGTAGGGGCATCAACGGTCAGGGTGTCTATGATTTTTCGATACCCGTGGTCATTTCCTCTCCGGTTTATCGGCATCGTCAAAAGCCCCCGTTGCAGCCCACCCAGCGGTATACAATATACCGCTATCCTTTTTTGCTACAGGCTTCGTGTGCTCGTCAATCGTGACATCATCGCGGCGAATTTTAGTCGGTTTAAAACTGCTTTCTGATTCATTCGCAAAACTTGCAGGGCTTCTATCGTTGGCTTTGCCTGTCTGTTTTTTCAGCAGGGGAGACGCAACGTCCGGGTATAGCTCTAACACGAGTTTCATTTGCTCTGAGGAATCATAAATACGTGTCGCGTCGGTGCTAGTTCTTTTACCCAATGTGTCCTGCGTCACGGCGTCGATACCATTCAAATGGTAGAGAAAAGACGCGATCTCCTTGTGCTGTTGGTATCCAGCCTGCTCCGACAGCAAAATATTTGCATATATCTCATTTATTTTGTGCCATTTTATTTTCGGCCAGTCACGATATGCGGTGTATCGAAGACTGCGAATAAAAAACTCTGCACTCCGTGGCAGCGGTTTTTTCAGCTCCAGTCTCACGAGCGTGTGAATAACAGCTGTTTTAGGCGTTGATTTTTTATTGCTTTTTGCCTTTTTTGACTTTGACTTCGCTTCGCTCATTTATAGCCAATCCATGCCTTTGACCTGAAGATAATGTCACACAGCCTGCATCCTTGCGAATCCCGCATCTGGGGTAGCGCTCAACTACCATTTCGCAGGGGTAGCGAGTGGCCGATCTGTGTCGATAGCGGTCATTCGGTGACAGCTGTATTTGAGCTAAACGCTTATGTTGCGAGAGTACCAGCCCAAGCCTTGGCTGCACTGGGGAAATCTGTTCCAAAACTAAAACGGCGACCCTTGTAGAATGCGGCTTACGGGCCGGCAACCTCCGTTTCGTTTTGGAACTGATTTTCTCGCCAAGGCCGCATGAAACGGGAGTTCTTGAATCGGATTGCAAATCCGTAGAGCGGACTGAGTGCTGGGCTGCACCTGGCTGGGCGGCAGGTCATCAGGAAGGCCATGCCGGCTCGATGCCGGTCTCTAGTAGGCTATGGAGCACATGATTTGTCCATACAGTCCTCCAACGTCGCCATTAGTGGCGCTATGAACGTCGAGGGTTAATTTCAGATGGATTTTAATGGTCTGAGACAGAGGCACTCTCCGTGTCAATGTACACCCTGACGTCTGGGCAGAGCCTGAAGTAATGGT
Source organism: Pseudomonas putida (assembly GCF_025905425.1). Taxonomy (NCBI): domain Bacteria; kingdom Pseudomonadati; phylum Pseudomonadota; class Gammaproteobacteria; order Pseudomonadales; family Pseudomonadaceae; genus Pseudomonas; species Pseudomonas putida. The sequence continues at coordinate 2,103,950 of NZ_CP109603.1, forward strand.
GCTCTACGGGCCTGGCATTCGATTAGGGTCGTTAGCCTTTCGCGACTGACCGCTACCGACCCTTAGCAGCCTACGACTGCAGTCTCAGTTGCCCTGTTAGTCCAACGACTGGAGTCCTTTTTACTGAGGTAGCTATGTGGATTGGTCTCGCGACTAATCACTCAGAGCCCGTTTCAATACTTCGTAGATTTTGGCGTCACCAGATTGAGCAACGTTGAAGCGGAGGAAATCTCCCGCCGTCATGGATTGGCTAAAAACATTTCCGGGTGCTAGCACTACACCTTCATTCAAACAAGCTCTAACCAGCGTTGCTGCATCCTTACCTTGAGGGAGCTGGCACCAGACGTACATGCCTGCCCGGGGAATCATCCAAGGCTTGAGACCAACGGCCTGAAGCCTCGCTACCGTTCTGTCCATTTCCTCGGCTAACCTAAGGCGAACACTTTCCATGTGTTTTCGGTAGCCGCTATCAGTAATGGCTTGATAGATTATGTCGGCGGCCAAGCGTCCCCCCCCGAATGTAGTCGCAATTTTGAGGTCTACCAGGCTCTCGATCCATTCACTACGAGCAGCGATGTAGCCGCATCGAATTGAAGCGGAGATGGTCTTGGAAAAGCTGCCTATCTGGATGACACGAGAGAGGCCATCGAAGGCAGACAGTCGTGGCGCGGGAGTATTCTCGAAATCCCCGAAGATGTCGTCCTCTACAATTACTAGGCTCGATATGTCGGCTAGCTTTAGCAGCCTGTGTGCTTTGACCGGAGACAGGGTGGCCCCGGTTGGGTTGTGGATGCCGGAATTTGTTATGTACAACCGGGGAGAGTGCTTGAGTAGGGCAGCGCCGAACGCATCGATGTCTGGGCCCGTCTCCGTGTAGGGTACACCTACAATGTTCACCCTATGTGCTTTCAGTAGTGCATGAAAATTGAAATAGCAGGGGTCGTCGACCAAGACAGTATCGCCCGGTTCCAGAAGAAATCGGCAAATCAGGTCGATGGCATGAGTGCCGGATTCAGTGAGCATGATCTGTTCCGGAGGGGCTTCGATCCCGACTCCCGCCAGTCGTCGCGATAAGAATTGCCTGAGAGGCGGATGTCCAAGCGGCGAAGCGTACTCAGTCAGTTTCGAAGTGTCTGAGCGGGCAACGATTCGAAGAGCTTTGCGCATGCCAGCTTCGTACATCCAGGATGGAGGTAGCCACCCGCACCCTGGTTTCAATGCATCGCTGGAGTTTTCAAGAGACTGGCGCGAGATCCACAGCGGGTCGACGTCACGATCAAGTTTGGGACCAAGTTCGGTTAGTGCCAGTGGCGCCACCGGCCCGGCCACGTAAAAGCCGGAGCCAGGACGAGAACTAAGTACACCCTCTGCCATTAACCGTTCATATGCCTCAAGGACAGTAGAAACCGATACTTGCATGGTCTGAGCCATTGCGCGGACTGAAGGAATTCTCGCACCTTGTGTGTAGGTTCGAGAGGCTATCCTGGACTGGATCTCTCCCATTACAGCTCGAATTCGCGTTCCGTCCCGTTTCATCGCCCCCCCAACTGTGCTGGATTTATATGCCTAACAGTTCGGTTAAATTGTACTGTATTGTGCGTGGCCTTGGTGAGCCTGTCAGTGTTGTACTGAACCCAGACTTATCGAGGACTTACCGATGGAAAAATCAACAAGCGGGTGGATCAACGGCTTCATAGGCGTCGCAATCTTTGCGGGCTCGTTGCCGGCAACCCGTGTGGCAGTGGCGGCCTTCGAGCCTACGTTTCTGACATGTGCTAGGGCAACAATTGCCGCGCTATTGGGTGCGCTTTTTTTGATCGTGCTACGGCAGCCGCGACCTAAACGTGGTGATTTGTCGTCATTGGCTGTAACAGCGCTTGGAGTTGTTATTGGCTTCCCTCTGCTGACGGCGCTGGCCCTCCAGCACGTCACCTCTGCTCATTCCATCGTTTTTGTCGGACTGCTGCCACTCTGTACCGCAGGATTTGCCGTTCTGCGGGGCGGTGAGCGACCTCGGCCACTGTTCTGGTTGTTCTCGTTGATTGGTGCTGGGCTAGTCGTTGGCTATGCGTTGATGAATGGAGGAGAGGCGTCGGCGGTGGGAGATGTGCTGATGATGGCTGCGGTAGTTGTTTGTGGGTTGGGTTATGCGGAAGGGGCGCGTCTCTCGCGGACATTGGGTGGTTGGCAGGTGATCAGTTGGTCATTACTTGTAGCGTTGCCGTTAATGCTGTTGCTGACTATTGTTAATCTTCCAGCGCCTGATGCCTTCGCCAAGGTAAGCGCCCCTGCGTGGTTTAGCTTCGGCTACGTTTCACTGTTCAGCATGCTGATTGGGTTTGTGTTTTGGTACCGAGGACTCGTCCAGGGTGGGATTGCGGCAGTGGGCCAACTGCAACTCTTTCAGCCGTTCATGGGGCTTGGACTAGCAGCGTTGCTTCTGAACGAGCAAGTCAGTTGGATGATGCTTGTCGTGACGCTGGGTGCTGTCCTCTGTGTTGCCGGGGCCAAAAAATACGCCCAGTAGATGAAGAGTCAAAACAAAGGTAGTTAATCGTGGCCGGTGACCGTCCGCTTCTGGCCGTCAGTCTCCCTCAGCTAAAGGCAGCTATGGGTCGATAGCGGACAATCAATGTCTGCTAGCAGGCGATACCAATTTTGATACCACTGGTGGGGAAGAGAGGGGTGAGTAGGGGCGTTTCGCCCAGTAAAGTCAGCCCTCCAATACCGCCAAACACCACGAAAAAACTGCATGGTGATGTTAGCGGTAGAAATCAAGTGCCTGTCCTGCGGGGGTTCCAGAGGTGTATTTAGGCCCTCTCGTCAGTCTTGGGCCAATTTTGGGCCAATTCGACTCGGGGCGGCAGCTTCTCCAGCTCCCTCCAGTCCGAGGAGGAGCTGATCCATTTCGCGTAGGTAGAAAGCAACATCTCAACGCTGTGGCCGAGCTGGTTCGCAATGAACGCGGGGTTCATACCAGACATCAGGCACATGGTCGCATAGGTGTGGCGGGTGTCGTACTGCCGACGTTCACGGATGTTCAGCGCCTTGAGCGCCGATTTGAAGTGGCGGATTGTAACACTTGGTTCGTTGATCCACAGCCCACCTTTGCGCGGTTGGAACACAAATGGGCTGACTGGGTGCGCGGATTGGGACGCCATACGCCGGAGTGTGGCCATTCGCCGGGCCTGGTTGATGGCGTTCAGTGCGCGCTCGTTTAACAGGACCTCCCTATGATGCTTGGTTTTCGTGCGTTCCTGGGGCTCACGGTTGACGATGATCCGGCGAATCGTCGCGCAGCGCTGCTCAAGGTCGACGTCCTCCCACTTCAGACCATGGCTTCGCCAGGTCTTCACGCCGGTGAAGAAGCAGAACTTGAAGAATGCTGCATATTCATAACGAAGAACACCTCGCTATTAGCCGTTCCAGGCCTTACACCCAAGTCATTTTTGTTCCCGTTCCGGTCATTCATTCCCTGCATGGGAGCTCCCATAAGCCGCCGCTCGATAATTGAGAGCGGGGACTTGTGGAGGGCACGATGATAGTGTGGCAGCGGGAACAAGCCTGTTCGCAATGGGGGAAAGAATGATTGAAACAGACCGGTTGAAGCTCAGGGATTGGCGAGAGGCGGATAAGCCCCTACTGAGCGTAATCCATGCTGATCCTGAGGTAATGCAGTTCCTCGGGGGCACGAAGACTGCGTCTGAGACCTGCGATGTAGTTGACCAGCTGACGCGGCTTTCTAAAGGCGGCGAGCCAACTTTCTGGGCTGCCGAACGGTAAGCGCTCCATGAACCCCACATTCAAAGCGCTTACCTGATCCTCGATGCTGTGCTCCCGATTTCTTTCTGGAGCTCGCCGACCATGATGCGACCCGACGCCAAAGTCGAAAAAGTGTACCTCTACCCCAAGCCCGTCGACTTTCGAAAATCCATCGATGGACTGGCCGCACTGGTCGAACTCGATATCAAAGTGGCGGTGTTCGACCCAGTGCTTTTCGTCTTCCTCAACAAGCCGCGCAACCGCGTGAAGATCCTGTATTGGGAACGCAACGGCTTCTGCCTCTGGCTCAAACGCCTGGAGTCCGAACGTTTCAAAACTTCACCTGATCCGACTGACGTCGCCATTGTCCTGACCGTTCAGGAACTGAACTGGCTGCTCGATGGCTTCGACCTCTGGCGCAACCGTCCGCATCAGGTTTTGACGCCTCGATACGTCGCCTGATTCGGTATAATCCGCGGCATGATTTCCATGCCCGAAAACCTCCCTGACGATCCTGTTCTGCTCAAGCAACTGCTTGAGCAGATGATCCACGAGCGCGCGTCCGACAAGGGCAAGATCGTTCATCTCGAAGAGGAAGTTGCGCTGTTGCGCCAGCGCTTGTTCGGGCGCAAGACCGAGCAGACTGGCGATACGGCGACACCACAGTTGCCACTCTTCGACGAAGCGGAAAGCCTGGCCGAGCCCTTGGATGAGGCTGACGACGAAGAAGTCGTTGCGCCAACCAAACGCCGTGGCAAGCGCAAGCCGCTGCCAGCTGATTTGCCGCGTATCGAAGTTGTCCACGAACTGCCCGAGCATGAACTGACCTGCGCTTGTGGCTGCCGTAAACATGCCATCGGTGAAGAAGTCAGCGAACAGCTTGAAATCGTCCCGATGCAGATTCGCGTCATCAAACATGTTCGCAAGGTGTACGGCTGCCGGGACTGCGAGTCAGCGCCCGTAACGGCGGACAAGCCCGCCCAGATGATCGAGAAAAGCATGGCCAGCCCGAGTGTGCTGGCCATGCTGCTGACCATTAAATACGTAGACGGCTTGCCGCTTCACCGCTTCGAAAAAGTGCTGGGGCGTCACGGTATCGATATCCCGCGCCAAACCCTGGCACGCTGGGTGATTCAATGCAGCGAGCACTTTCAGCCGCTGCTGAATCTGATGCGCGAAAGCCTGTTGAACAGTCGGATCATCCACTGTGATGAAACACGTGTGCAGGTGTTGAAAGAGCCTGGTCGTGAGCCCAGCAGCCAATCCTGGATGTGGGTGCAAACCGGCGGCCCACCTGATCGCCCGGTGATCCTTTTCGACTACACCACCAGCCGAGCGCAGGAGGTGCCGGTGCGCCTGCTGGACGGCTATCGCGGCTATGTCATGACCGACGACTACGCCGGTTACAACGCGCTGGCCGCACAGGACGGGCTGGAGCGATTGGGCTGCTGGGCGCACGCGCGCCGCAAGTTCGTCGAAGCGCAGAAAGTACAGCCCAAGGGCAAAACAGGACGCGCTGACATCGCATTGAACTTGATCAATAAGCTCTATGGCGTCGAGCGCGACTTGAAGGACAGTGACGACGAAGATCGTAAGGTTGCCCGCATGGAGCGCAGCCTGCCATTGCTGACTCAGCTGAAAAACTGGGTAGAGAAAACGCAACCTCAGGTCACGACGCAGAATGCCTTGGGCAAGGCCATCGGTTACTTGGCCAGCAACTGGAGCAAATTGGAACGCTACGTCGAGCACGGCTACTTGCCGATGGACAACAACGCGGCCGAGCGTGCGATCCGCCCGTTTGTCATCGGGAGAAAGAACTGGTTGTTCAGTGACACGCCCAAAGGTGCCACTGCCAGCGCACAACTTTACAGCTTGGTAGAAACGGCCAAAGCCAACGGCCAAGAACCCTATGCGTGGCTGCGCCACGCACTGGAACGCCTGCCGCAGGCGTGCTCAGTCGAAGACTACGAAGCGCTACTGCCATGGAATTGCACACCTCACATACACAGCTAGGTGCGCTGCCCATCTTTGGTTAGGTGGGGTTTATGGAGCGCTTACGCCGAACGTATCGATGATGGCTCGTTGATCGGCGCAGTTGGCCTGCATTGGCTCGGAGATGATTTTCCATTCGGTCCGGCGTTAGAGGTGGGCTGGCGGCTTGGTCGCGACTATTGGGGCAAGGGTTATGCGACCGAAGCCGCTCGCGCGGCTCTCGATTATGCGTTTAGCACCTTGGATGTGCCCCGCGTTTACGCTTTTACCGCATTGGCGAACAAGCGTTCTGAAATTGTAATGCAGCGGCTGGGGATGACGAGAGTTGAGGGCGGTGAATTCCTTCATCCCGATTATCCTCCGACCGACGCGAGCGCGATGCACATGCTATATGTTGCCGAAAAGTGACTGGCTGCTATCGACCCATACCGACCGTTGGCCGAGGTTGGCTAAAAGCCAGAAGCCGCCCCTTGGACAGTATCTGCCAAACGGGGGCGACTCAAAGCGCTCATCCGGCTCGCGACTAATTCTCGTAGCGTAGAGTGACGGCAAAGTTGCGGGGTTCACCGTAATAGTTTCCGGTGTTTTGACTGAAAATCGCGGTGTAGTACTTCTCATCGAAAATGTTATTGAGGTTCAATTGTACGCTCAGGTTCTGATCAATTCGGAAGTTAGCGTTCAGGTCCACAAGGTTGTAGGCACTCTGCGAAATGTCGTTCAGGTACAGCTTGCTCTGATGGTACAAGCTGGTCCCGACTCGCCATTGATCCAACTTCCCTGGCAGCTGATAGGTGGTAGCGGCCTTGAATAGTCGCTGTGGCGAATTTTCTGTGCCATAGGTGGCACCCTTGTTGGCGCCCGCGATGTATTTAGGATGGCTGTAGGTGTAGCCCACGGAGGCATTCCACCCGGGCATCAACTCGCCTGAGACCTCTGCATCGAACCCGCGGTTTCGCACTTTGGCACCCTCGGTGTAGCACCGCGCATCGCGCGCCGGTCCACAGACTTGCCCAGCCTCGGGAACGACCTGAGGAAGGCCTGACTGATCGACCTGGAAGAGCGCCAGGGAAGCATTCAACCGGCCATCGAACAGTTCGTTTTTTACTCCGACTTCGTAGTTACTGCCCGTGGTGGGTTCCAGTAATTTGTTGTCGACGCTGTAGTTGCTCTGCATCTTGTAAATCTCGGTATAGCTCGCGTACACCGAGGTACTGTCATTGAGGTCGTAGACAATGCCGCCGTAAGGAATGACCTTGCGGTTTTCCTTGAAGCGGTCGGTCTCCCATGGGCCTTGGGTGTCGTAGTCGACCCAACTCAAACGGCTGCCGAGAATGACGTGCAGGTCATCGAACGGATTGAGGCGAGTGGCGGCGTAGATCCCCTTGTCCTTGCGCACATGTCGACTGGGCGTCAGGTTGCCAACTATCTGCGGTTTAGGGAATTGCGAGGTATCGAAGTCCAGAATGTCGACGGTAGGGTTCACGCTGGCCGAGCCTGTGACGTATTGCAGCCTGTCGCGCCTCATGTTGGTGCCAATCACCACCTCATGCTGGCGCCCCAGCAGGGTGAATGCGCCGTTGAGCGCTGCGTCGAGATTGATTTGCTCGTCATCGTAACGGGCGCTGTTCGGCCAGTACCGCATCATCGAATCGGTATCCTTGGTGTGATACCCAACCTGAGCGAGAAAATCTGAATTGGACCAGATCAAATTGGTGGCGACGGTGAGGTTCCAGTCCTCGTTGAAACTGTGCTTGATATCGGCAAAGACGTTGCGGTTGATCTTGTCCAGGTAGGCCCACTTCCCGGCGAGCGATTTTGAACGTGAGAAGTTGTAAGAGCTGCCATCCAGGTGGGTAGGCAAACCGCCCCAATCGTAGCCGCCGTTATTGTCCTGCTGGAAGGACGCACCCACCGCGACCGTTGTCGAGTCACTCAGGTCGACTTCGCCGATGGCGTAGAAAAGCTGGTTGTCCTTGTCAGCGTAGTCCTGGTAGCTATTTCGATTGTTGTACATCAGGACAGTACGACCACGCAGGGTGCCCTCTGCGTTCAAGGGGCCGCCAACATCGAGTTGCGTGCGGTAGCTGTCCCACGAACCAGCACCTATCTCCGCCTTGAGTTGGTATTCACGCGTCGGTCGCTTGCGAACCATGTTGATTGCCGCAGAAGGATTGCCTGCACCTTGCATCAGGCCGTTTGCGCCTCGGACAATTTCCACCCGGTCATACATCGCCATGTTGTTCACCGACATGACGTCCATCGAGAAACTTTCCGTGACGCTGCTCGGCAGGCCATCGAATTGCAAGTCGTCGACTTGGAACCCTCGCGAATAGTAAAGCGGGCGCTCTGTGCCGAACCCTTTGACTGTGCTGATGCCCGTCGCTGCCCTCGCAACGTCTTCCAAGGACTGCATGTTCTGGTCGTCCATCTGTTGCCGAGTGACCACACTGATGGACTGAGGTGTTTCGCGCGGCGAAAGCCCTAACCGTGTTGCTGTGTTGGTAAGGCCAGTGGTGTAGGAGCCGGTCCCTTCAGTAGTGGAGGCCAACCCAAGTGCATTCACATCGGTAACGCCCAGCTCCAGCGCTGCCGAATCAGCCGATAGCTTGCGCAAGGTCAGCGTCTTGCTATTCACGAACTCATAACTAAAACCACTGCCGCGAAGTAGCCGGTCAAGCGCCTCATTGACCTTGAAGGGCCCGCTCAACCCAGTGCTGGACATTCCACCAATGTCGTCGGAGTTGAAAATGATGCGCAGGCCGGCTTGATCGGCGAATCGGATCAGTGCGCTGTCCAGTGGCTGGGCAGCGATATTGAAGACCTGAATGACAGCGAAGGCGTCAGTGACCTTGGTCTGAGCATTGACCGGTCCCATTAGCCCGAGCAAGGACGCAAGTGCCACTGCTTGGCGCAACGAATGAGCGTGGGTACGTGAGGAGACATGGAACATGAAAGCAACCTTTCCCTAGAGTTGGCTGCGCGATTTTGATGTGAATGATTCGCGCTTCGTATCTACGACGAAGCGACGTAGAGAACCTTGCCAAAGAATTTTCATTTTTTTGCAAGGTGCTCTCAGGAGGAGGATGCCGGCCTTACATCAGCTCTTGGGCCGCACTACGGTGAGTAACGGTAATCGGGTAATACGAAGTGGTTGCGTCTGCTCCAGCGCTTTGAGCGCCGCTTGTGGATCATCCACGTCGAATATCCCGCTGATACGCCTTGCCGCCAGCGTTTCATCGGTCAGGTACAGGACGCCAGGGATGTACCGGTCAAGCTCAGCGAGAACATCGCCCAACGGCCGCGCATTGAAAATCAATTTGCCTCGCTGCCAGGTGGCGACACTCTGCACATCGACGTTCACCGCCATCTGCGGCGCCAGCCCTTGGCGATAGGCTGAGGATTGCCCTGCGGGCAGACGCAGTGTCTCCCCGCCCGAACTGAGCTGAACTATCCCTTCGCTTACCTGGACGGTGACCTTGTCGCCGCGCTGATCTACATCGAAACGTGTACCAACCGCCTGTACTTCACCTTGAGCGGCGTGAACGATAAAAGGCCGCGATGGATCCTTGGCTACTTCGAACAGCGCTTCCCCTTGATAGAGCGTGATGCCGCGTTGGCCAGGGCTGTAATTCACCGACAGCACGGTGTCACCATTCATCCACAGCAGGCTGCCATCTTGAAGTCGCAACTCCCGCCGCTCCCCAGCGTCAGTCACATGATCGGCAGAAAGCGCTGACCAATTGCGTGACAGTGCCCCACTGAACACCACCCATGCAAAACAAGCAGCCATGCCGGCTACCCACAGGGCGCGTACGGGTTTGCGATGCTTCTCGGGGGGCGGATTAACAAACTGTTGGGCTGTTTTTGTGCGTGGGAATGCGCCCCACAATGCCTCGGCGCTTCTTGCGGCGTGAGCATGGATTGCAGAACGCTGGCACCAGTTTTCATAGGCCAGATGATCGGCCGTAGTAGCCCGGCCAGAGTCCAGATGTACCAGCATCTCTAGGGCCTGGTCTTCCAGATCGGAAGGATCAACAGTGTCAGTCATTGGCTCTGCAAGCTGAGAAGTGTGAAGAGGCGTCAGAGTTTGGGGGGACACGTTCGTATGAGGCAAGCGGTTCATCTTCACTCCGACCGCCTCAATGTGTCGCGACAATGCCGTACAGCTTGAACAATGTACTTCCCCACAGTGCTTTCGGAAACGCCGAGTCTTATGGCGATCTGCGCATGTGTCAGCCCCTCTAGACGGTTGAGCAACAGCGCCAGACGTGCGTTATTCGGCAACTTCTCCATGGCAATATCGAGCTGCGCCAAGGCCTCATCCGTGATCAAAGCAGTCTCTGGTGAAGGGCGTGGATCGCAGACCTCCAAGGCCTGTGACTCATCGGCTTGCAAGGCAGTCAGTCTCCCCTCCCGACGCATGCGATCAATGGCCAGGTTGCCAGCAATACGGAACAGGAACGCGCGAGGCTCCTGTATCGGTTCGCCCGCTGGCAGGTTGACCAAACGCAAATAGGTATCTTGGGCCACATCGGCAGCTTGATCTACGTTACCCAGCCGCCGAGCCAAGAACGCCATCAGTTCCGCGTAGTGCTCGTGGAAGTTGGTTAGCAAATCAGAGGTGCCAATGCGTGACATGCTCAGCCCTAAGTCAGTGAACCGGCCCCGCCGGAGAGCCGCGGATCTTACACTAACTGAGAAGCATTATTAAATGGGCTTTGCACCGTCTTGAGCATTTCGAGCAAATCGCGCGGAAGTGGTGGCAGGCTACCTGATCTGGCATCGTTCGGGCGCACACTTTTGGCCGCCGATAGCCATCCGTGAAGGGCAGCTATGGGTCGAAAGCGGACAGTCAGCGACAGCCACCAGGTGATACCAATTTTGATACCACTGATGAGGAATTGAGGGGGATGGAGGGGTGCCTGGCCCAATGAAATCAACCCTTTGCCACCGCTATACACCACTAAGAAACTGCGTCATTGTCAGTAGGTGAAAAGACCGATAACCCCCAAGCCCGGGCCATCGCAAATACCGTATTGCTAATATGGAATCGTTCGATAATGATGCCGTATTGGCATCTAGGTGAATGAGATATGAGCAGGGTAGTCAGTTTCGCTGCGTTATCGTTGGTTATGGTCAATCTTTCTGGATGCGTTGACCAAATGGTCCTCAATAGCATGGCGCAAGCGTCTCTAGATAGCGAAACGCCAGAAAGTGTGAGCCTTGCGCCCGCTAACTTTCGCGGCAAAACCTGTCTCGAGCTTGCCGTTGATCGACAAAATGCGGGTATCTTGCTTTCAAACACAGGTGAACACGCTGAATATGTGCAAAAACATGGCCGTTGGACGCACGCCTCGGTAGAGCAGGTTGAGCAAGAGCAAGGCTGCATGCCGGGCACGACCGTCAACCAGGCAGGGGCTATCGACTATATCCTCCAACATCCTGAGTCCTTGAAAGAGCTTCAGGCAGACTTGCCGCCTGGCGGTCTTGAGTACATCAAGGCGGGCGGCAAGCTTCCCGCAGGCGCGTACGCTGCGGCGCCAACTGCTACAGCGTCAGTGCCTGCTAGTGCTCCTCAGCCGACTGCACATTTTCAAGGATCAACTTCGGAACGCGGTTCTTCGCAAACTTCGCTGGCTCAATGGGTAGCGAAAGAAACCCCAGAGGCCTATCACGGGAAGTCCTGCGACTACCTGAATGTGGCGCTGATCCGGAGTGCACAGTTGGGGCCTGAATTCAGGGATCTTGCTGATAGCAAAAAGAAGGCTATCGATCATGCTCTTTCAGGTCGCGATTGCCCGGCACCAAGCCCCTTCCTACCGGGGAGGGTTGGCGCGGCAATTTCTTCCATGGACCCTATCAAGGCTGCCCGGCTAGGTATGCCGCTGGAGGGAGCATCCATTGAGAAGATTTCTCCGGGCGGGCCGGCAGAGCGAGCGGGTCTGCAGTTTGCCGATGTCATTGTGAAGGTTGATGGGGTGCCGGTCAGAGATGATATTGATTTTCTGGTCGGCATTAACAAGGTTCCGACAGGGTCGGCCACCTTGCTCCAGATTTTTCGAAAGGGCGCCTATGCCAATGTTTCTCTAGTGCTTGGGCCGCCAGTGGTTGTTCAGCATTGAAGTTGTTGCTGATAACAGAACCCCGCCAAGAGCGACATGCTGTTCACTTAAGAATGCCGGGGCTGCGCAGCAGCCCCAATGCAGGCGATGCAGAGCTTAAGTGAACAGCATTACCCGCCAGCGAAAATCATCACTGCAGCCAGCGCAACCTCCGGGAGTCCTGGACACTGCTAGCCAGTAGTGTGGTGATGTCTTCGACGGACAGGCGGGATCTGCGAGGCTCGGCCACTCATGGTGTGCTCCAGACTGAGCCGGGCGAGATCAGCAAGTCATTCGAGATGTATGCGCTCAAGCGTCGCGGGATGTCATTCAGCGCGCGCCACAAAATCAAAGTGCGCCGTTCCGTGGCGCGACGATGATACGGCGAGGAACTGCAGTAAGTTCTAGTTCGCGTTTGAAAGCTCTACCCGAAACAGCGGGAAGAGTTCGTCGGGGTTACGGCACTCGCTGTTCAGCTTCACACGTGCAGATTCGGCTTGCGTTCTTGTCGCGTAGCTCGGTCGCAGTCGTGCCTTCTCTTGGTTGTCGTAAATGTCAAAACCACCCGAAACGGTAGCGGCATAGTAACGAGATCCAGATCTGAACGACTCTTTTTCCAAGGGTACAGCTGGAACGATAACGAATCGCGGTTGCATTTTTCATACCTCCCCAGGTTGAGACTTAAGTATTAGCCTGAGAGTTGGAAGGCATCAATATGACTCATCGAGACGAAACAGTGACGCGTCGTGTCACTCGAATCCGGCACGAGCTGCCGGTTAGCGAAGAGCCGCCATCCACGCTGGCTACAGTCCAAACACGGCAGATCAGCTTGGTGATGTTGGCCTGTGCCTGGGCGAGTTTGGCCTTCAGGGGGGGCATTCTCGGCCATCAGGATGTGCGATTGCTGATCGAGCGTTCCGACTTGGGTCGGCATGCCATGCTCGAAGCCGGTTGTATCGATATCCATGTTTCACTTGAGATATAGCGGTATGCACATACAGCATACTGATCAGTGCCAGCGGCCAAGTCCAGCCGACGAGATGATGTGATTTCAAGGTGGGGGGGTAGAACGCCGGAGGAGGGGGGGGCTGCCTAAGACTGCCCGAAATCTTCATGCGGGGTGTAAATCAGTTGATTGTCTACCACCTAATTGCGCAATCCGCTTCTCGCAGATAAAATATACGATGTATATTAAAAGTGAGGAGCTAATCAATGACCAGCGGACATGCCTTCATCGCAACCAGCCTGGATGGCTTCATCGCCCGGCTCAACGGCGATGTGAACTGGTTGATGGAGCGTGACGACCCATCCGAAGATCATGGTTATGAAGATTTCATCGCCGATATAGACCTGATCGTAATGGGCCGCGGAACCTACGAAAAGGTGTTAGACCTAGGGCCTTGGCCCTATGATCGCCCTGTACTGGTGATGTCTGCGAAACTCAGCGAAGCACCTGTCCCAGACGCGCTAGTGGGCAAGGTCAACTTCACGAGCAAACAGCCTATAGAGCTTATGGCGGAGCTGGCATCGCAAAACGTACGCCGCGTCTATGTAGACGGAGGAAAGGTGGTGCAAGCCTTCTTGCGCGAAGGACTTATCTGCGACCTTGTTATTACCGTGGTACCGGTCTTGCTGGGCCAGGGGAGACCGCTATTTGGTGAAATGGAGGCTGATGTCGACTTGAAGCTTGTTAGCAGCCGAAGTTTTCCTTCCGGATTGGTACAGTCCAACTACAAGGTGATTGGATGACCCGAGCACGTGGCAGGCCCGCTCAAGGGAACGAGCTTATACGAGCCGACATCATCACTGCTGCACTAGAGTTGATGCACGAAAGCGGAGAAGTGGGCTTGACTATGCGCGCACTCTCAACCCGGCTTGGGGTCAGTCCAATGGCACTCTATCGTCATGTGGAGGACAAGGCTGGGCTTATCCGAGCGATTTCGGATCATGTCTATGCGGGAGTACTACAGGATGTTCCGCATCAAGCAAACGCTGTCTTGATGATCCGTACGATGTTATCCCGGTATCACGACGCAGTCTGCCAGCATCCTCAACTGACGCTGGCAGTTTTTGCTAACCCGCAAGCATATGCTGGCGTGACAGCTCAGCTCACCGAGCTCCTTACTACATGTTTGGAACAGGTTGCCACGAATCCGTTGCTTTGGCGTGATGTTCTGGTCGACCATGCGCATGGCAGCGCGCTCGCGCTTGTTTCGTCACAGGGGGAACAATCGCAAGTGCAGGCGCTGAGGTTGCATTACCAGCAAGCACTTGAGTTACTCCTGGCGTCCATGATTCGTGTTTGAAGCTTTGTACCCTCTCTGCTCCTGTTGGATGTGTGGGAACCCGCGTCGATTTGGAGAGCTTACCTTGCAAGAAAAGAGGGCGAACCTACACGCTATCGAATGACAAAAAGGACCCGGCCATTGCGCCGGGTTTTTGCATTCACAGAGTTGCGCATCCCTGCGCGTGCCCGCTAAGCAGCTGATGTAGACCTTGGCGAATTCATTAGCGTTTTGGCCAAGCGGTTGCTAAGCCTGATCGAGGGTTCATCGATCATGATCGTAAACAGATAGGCTGATGCAATTACGACGGGAAGTAGAATGCCCAAGGTTATGAAAAGTGAGGTGCCATAGCCGAGGCTTGCCATGTTGACGATGAGAGATGACCCAAGGAACCCAATAACGGTGAAATGAATCAGGTACATGGAGTATGAGATTCTTCCCAGGAAGGCACAGGGGCGAGTCGTCAAAAGGCGCTGGAGCGATGGAAGGCCCGCAAGCGCAATGATGCACAGGAAAGCGCCAGCAAGGTGTGAAACTATAAAGATGTTCTTAAGTGGAATGGCGGTGATCGGCCGCCATATCAACAGGTCTTGGCCGACATAGGGGAATGCGCCTAAATACAGGCCAAGCACAAAAAGGGTCAGTGACGCGGCTCGATTGATGCTGACGCGAAGCCCGAATGCCAGATCGGCCGCCAGGGCGCCGAGTACAAAGCCCAGCAAGAACGAGTCTTTAAGGATGAGTACAAGGGCGGCGTAGGCGATGAACCGCGCTGGGTACCTGCCCAGTAGTGGCAGCATGACAAAGATTCCGAACGAGCCAATTAGCTCGGTGCGGATCGTCCAAAGCACTCGGTTATAGTCCTGTTCGGCGAATAGGAAAGACCCTATCAGGCCTTGCCATACAGCGGTTGTAATACTATCAAACCCGGAGAAGTACTCGGTTTTCGTATAACCCGACAGTGGGGTTGTAGCTGAAAAGTTTGAGCCGAAGGTGACGTAGATCAGGCAGGGAATTAGCGTGGATGCCAAGGCTGGCAGTGCCAGTCTAGGGTATCTCTTGATGGCTGCTTTGATGTACCACCTTGAAGATTGGCCATTGAAGAAAGGGGCGGCAAGCACAAAGCCGCTTAACACGAAGAAAATCGCCACCGCGAAATTGCCATTGAATACCAGGTTTAGCGGTGATGCCGATATCTTCGACTCACCGAAATGGTCGGGAGCAGTGCGAAGGAATGCAGCGGGTAGGTAAAGCTGTACAAAATGACAGAAAACAACCGCCAGTGCAGCCAGCCCGCGGAGCCCATCGAGGTGTGAATAACGTTCGGTCATTGACATGCCTTCCTGAAGAGGGCGCGATTGTAGTCGTGCCCTCAAGGTTTTCCTACCCACTTCTTGCCCATTCGCCGTGGCTTGGGCGACCGGAAGCTGGCGAGTGCTTCGAGGTGCTACGAAGTGAGAAAGGTAGGCAATGCTCCGGCTTCTCGCCGTCCGAGGAGGCCATCTTTGCTCGGTTGGCGCACGAAGGGGCTGGCGGAGTGAGGACCAAGCTTCACCTCCAGGCGCAGCATCAGGCGCTGGAGATGAAGCTGGCTGAACGGGTTGACGAAGGCGGTGTTACCCGCGGATTACCTTAAGGCGTGCCCGCCCAGCGTCCGTGATGGCGTTCTCTCCTTCATCGCTGATGCGGTAGCGACCGGACATGGATTTCGCAATTGAGAACCTCACCAGCCCGCTCTTGGACAAGGCTTCCCCTACTTCAAAGCTCATTGCACGCTCCAGGTCGAAAATTTTAGTTTCTCCGATTTTGTAGCGGGCAAACGCAATCAGCGCCGAATCCAGCGCTGCCTGGTCTATTACCTGAACACCTTGCATGTGACCTCCTGGTCAGAATCGCTCAAGTCCGTCGGCCTAGTGACGGACTTGCAAGTTCGTTGAATGCGCAACGCTACTATGGAGGAGGGCGTGTGGGTTACTGGCTTTGCGTCCATGCTGGATGGGTGGCCAGTCACGATCGTTTTCGCCGTGGGGGGGGCTAGGACTAAGCTGGGGACGTTTCGGGCTTTCGTTCAGCCGACATGCAGGCAATTGCGGCCTGCTTCCTTCGCGATATAGAGCGCCTGGTCTGCGCGCTCCAGCAGCGCCGGCCAGCTGTCGAGGGTGGGCTCGGTAGCACATGCGATACCGATACTGACGGTCACATGTCCAAAAGGACTGGTCGGGTGAGCAATACGTTCAGACGTCAACCGATCAAGCATCAACTGCGCAACGATGGCCGCACCGGCGCTACCGGTGTCGGGCAGAATCACAGCCATCTCTTCGCCCCCGTAGCGCGCCAGCAGGTCTGAGGGGCGGCGGATGCAGGCCGAGAGCAGACGGGCAACCTGCTGCAGGCAAGCGTCGCCAGCCGGATGCCCGTAGGTGTCGTTGTAGCGTTTGAAATGATCGATATCAATCATCAGCAACGCCAGCGGTGTGCCATTTCGACGGGCTCTGAGGTGCTCCTCGGCCAGCGTTTGGTCAAAGCAGCGTCGGTTGGCAAGCCCGGTCAGCGCATCGTGCATCGCTAGGCGTTCGAGCTTCTGATTGCTGTCAAGCAACTGCTGTTGGGCCACTCTCAGTTCGCTTTCCACCGTGATACGTCGCCCCATGGCACGAATGAGCAAGCCGCCAATGGCACCGATGAGCGCGAGCAATCCGCAGACCACCAGCAATGACAGCAACGCCTCCAGCTGCCAGGCGGCAAGGGCCTCGCGTTTGCCCAGCGCGACCGTCGTCACTAATGGTAGCTTGTCACTCTTGCGAAACGCATATAGTCGCTCCACGCCGTCCAGGCTTGAGGTGAACGAGGCGGTGCCCACCGACTGGTCGACCAGGTACTTGGCGTAGATTGGCGACTTCGAGAAATTGCGCCCCATGTCCTGTTCCCGAAACGGGTAGCGCACCAGCATGGAGCCGTCGGTGTATGACAGGCCGATGGCGCCGTCATGGCCCACCTCGAGCTTGCCGAAGAGACGCAGGAAGTTCTTCACGCCAAGGGTCACAGCCACGACGCCGGCAAACTCGCCGCGGCTGTCGTTGAAGCGCCGGCTGATGGTGATCACCCATTCGTGGTTGGTGCGGCTGCGAATGGGCAGGCCGATGAAGGGCTCGCGGGAAGGGTCGTCGCGGTGGTGGATGAAGTAGGCCCGGTCGCTGCTGTTGGCGCCGGCGGGGATCGGACGGTTGGACGACATCAGCCAGTGTCCGTCCTTGGCGTAAAGGGTGACGCCGCTCAACTGCGGCATCAGGGGCTGCTGACGGCTGACCAGTTGGCTCAGGCGCTCGATCTGGGCTGGCCCGCTGCCTTCGGTTTCCAGGCGCTCGACCAGGCCGAGCAGTAGCAGTGAGCTTTGCCTTACGATGCCTTCTGAATAGGTGGATAGCGCCTGGGTCAGGTTCAGGCTGTGGATGTTGATGTCTTCCAGGGCTCGTTCGCGGGAGGCCATGACCTTCCACAGCGTCAATGATGCGAGTGAACAACCAATGACCGACAGCAGAAGAACAACGAGGTGGATGTCACGCTTCACGGCAATACCTGAGGGGAGTCCGAATTCCGGGGCTGGCGATCAATGTTTGAATGCCATAGCAAAAAGCCATGCCTGGCTGGGGGCAATGATATAGAGAGTCGGCGGAGAAGGCATTAACCAGTTGGTACGTGGCTGTCCCGCGATAACGCTAATGCCATGACCCGGGGCTTTGGTAGAATGAGCGCTGCTAACCAGCGCATCCCCATTGAAGAAATTCTCTGGCACGCATTTCGAAGCCACGGGCGGCGCTGCGAACTATCAGAGCAAGACGGAGTGATGATGACCTGCTGCGGATCTGCAAGCCGACACAATGGACGTGAGTGCGGAAATAGGGCGTGTGAAAATGGCTTGGCGTAAAAAACTGGAAACCTTTCAAAAGCGTTTTTCCCCTCGACAGCGGCGTGTTGTCGGCGGAGTTCTAATGGCGTTCTGGGCCTTTGGCGTGGTGGTTCACCCCGGCCAGTACCTGCTGGCGCTTTCCATACCTGGGGTCATCATTTTCATGAGCGCATGGCCACCGGAACTAGACGGCAAACACTGAAGTATCATCTCCTGTCACCGAGCAGTTGCCTGCTTGAAGTAGCGGGCAGAGGGGCCAGTAGTTGAGCAATGTGCTGAGCGCGGTCATGCATCATCTTTGATTCTTGCTGCAACGGACCTCAACTCTTCGGCAACCCCATCGATGGCCTTGATGTGAGCGCGTACATCGATCTTGGTCTCGGAGGTGGCTCTGGCTTCCATGAACCTGGCATGCCCGGTCATGGCCTTGCTGAGTTCATCGAGGTGATCGGCTGTAGTGACGAGGTCTGATTTGATGGTTTGAAGTGTTTCCATGATCGTGAGTGTGTTCCTTGAAGTCTGCTTCTACACCCCCCATTGGGCGTTACTGCATCGGTTGGGTGTCGTTCAGCGAAGTACCCGCGACATCAGCCATTGCGCCTTGCCCCAGGCTTCGAACTGTTCAATGACCGCCCAGCCACGCTTGGCATAGTAAGCGTGTTTGTCACTGGTGTGCAGGTACAAGGTTTCAAGGCCGGTACTGCGGGCGTGCGAGCATATGCCCTCGATCAGCTGTTCGGCGATTCCGCCCCCTCTGGCTGCCGGGTCAACAAACACGCAGGCAAGCCAAGGGCCGAGGTCCGGGCGTGAGGGCAGGTCTTCAGCTGCCAGGGCTGCACCGCCCAGAAGCTGACCTTGATCCAAGGCAATCAGGCATTTCCATTGACCATTGCCCTGGCCGTCAGCGAAGGCCTGCTGCCAGAGGGCGAGGTCAACGCCCTCGAATTCGTACTTGAATTGCTGATGAATCCATTGAGCGAAGGTGTCGCAATGGTTCATATGATTAGCTAGCCAGTCAAAATGCGGCATGGGCGTCCTGCGCTGCAAAGCCTGTTGGGCGGGCAATGACACCGCATTAAGAGGGGCATGGCAAGTGAAGCCTCAAACGCTAGGCCTGATCAGCGCCTGGCTTTTCGACTGCACTACCCTGTACCTGAAGCACCGAGCCTTTATCGTCTGTTGCCAACAAGCCATTGTTTTGCGCGTTGTCAGCCCCTTGTTCCGCAAGTGGCATGTCTGGAGTGCGGAAGATAACGCGGCCCTCATCGCCTGTTTTCAGCGTGTGAAGAAGGCCGTTCTGGTAGAAAAAACGTGTGATCTTGTCGGGCATGCGTAGAGGCTCCTTTCGAAAGACAGCTGATGAACATCCGTATGCCCACTATCGGCGCGCCTGGCTGTTATCGCCACTAGCAGAATTGACAGGTAGGAGGTGGCGTAGGTCGAAGCAGATTCAATCGTTCATTGAGAAGGCGGCCGGCATGGCCACGACCTTGGTTGATTGGAACCGCCGCGCAACCCCCGGTAGAATGCCCCGTACCCCTATTGGCCAATTGCAAATGCCTACATTTCGTATCTTCTGCTGCGCCTTCGTGGCGGCCAGCGTTGCCGGTTGCGCAACGCCTGGTAAACCCACAGCCAGTAAGCTGACCCACAAGACCCCCGTGCAATATGCCGCCTGTGTAATGCCTAAGTGGCAAGCACTGGCGCCACTTGCCACGCAAAAGTCCATCGCTCACGGCTATCGATTGACAGCACCCAGCGCAGTGGCATCTGACGATGTCCTGGAGGTGGTCGACGCCCGCGATGGTAGCCGGGCGACGTTCTACAAGGGCAGTTTCCTGTCGGGCGACAAGCTGCGCCAGGCGGCCAGAGAGTGCCTGGACTGAGGTCAGTAACCCGCGCCGCCCATGCCGCCCATGTTGGTCGCCGGCTGCCTGGCCTTGTGCTGGGCATTGCTCCACTCGGCACACGTCATGAAGCCGGTTCTGTCGACCTTGTCTGCGCTGTTGAAGCTGACGCTGTAAGGTTGCCTTTTGCCTGCTTTGACAAGCATGTAGTCAAAGCAGGTACCCGGCACCACGTCTCGTTCGGACTCGGCGTCAGGTTTGCCGCCCACCTGCAGGACGTGCTCTTTGCTCATGCCGGTTTCGACTTTCGCGACCACGGGTTGGTCGTGGTAGAGCGATGAAGGGGTCGAGCAGCCGGCGAGGGCTGCCAGCGCGAACAGCAACGTTGAAGTGGGCGTGTTCATGGCTGTGCTCCTGGTAGAGAAAGCCTTGTGCTCTGCGCAAATCATCTTACCTCGGGCTTCTGTTCATCCGCTGACACTGTACCTCCGCATCGGTCTTGCTTGGGTAGCTGGGTTTGAGCCGCTCCTTCGCCAGGTTGTCATAGATGTCGAACCCACCGCATACGGTAGCGGCGTAGTAACGGCTACCGACACGGAACGACTCCTTTTCGATGGGCACCGCCGGAACGATAACGAATCTTGGTTGCATGTTTCGTGCCTCCCCAGGCAGAGACCTAAGTATTAGTCCGGTTGTGGATTACCATCAAGGAGGCTCATGAAGAAACGACGAATGAACGAGTACTGACTTTGCGGGTCTGTAGATGCACAGCACCTGTCTGGAAAACGGTGTTAGCTCATTTAATTTTTGGACATATCTAGACCCATCAGTCGCTTTGTGTAAGGTTTATGTAAAAGCGCTCGATGTGCGTACAAGGACCGGTATCGTGTTTTGTACTGTCCAGTCCAAAGTGGCAAATGATGAACACACTTCCGTCGCAGCCAAGCGCTGAACGCGGGGCGTTCTCCAGTTTTGAGGCGTGTCGCAATACCCAACAAGGCCCCGTGGTGATTCTGGCCTCGGGCGCATCAGCAAAACATTTCCCACTGGGCGACTTTGCCCATTTGCCAATCATCGCCATGAACGGTTCGGTTTCCATGACTGCCGAGCATGGTGTGAAGCCGTTCTTTTACGTGTGCACCGACAAGAGTTTTGGGCAACAGCAACCTGAGCTGTTTGCTACCGCCCTGCGTGACAGTCAACGCCTGGCGTTGTGGCCAGAGCAGTTTCAGGGCGCCGATATTCCAGCCTCCAGCGAATGTTATGCCTTGCACAAGGCACACACGCCAGGCTTACTCGACGGCATGCGCGGGCATGGAGACAGTTGCGTCTGCAAGCGTGCGTTGTGGAGCAAACGGGCCCGCTCGATCGCCTTCAGCAAGGACCTGTCGCAGGGCTTCTTCGATGCTCGCACAGTCGCTTATGTGGCCCTGCAACTGGCGTATCACCTGGGTTTCGAAGAGGTGCTGCTGGTGGGGGTGGACCTTGACCAGACGGTGGGGCGCTTCTACGAAACCGCGGACGGTGAACACTCGCCCTGTGGCCTGGACCAGCATTGGGACAGCCGTATCCTGCCGTCACTGACGCTGATGGCGCGGCACGTGGTGAATGAGCATTTTCACGTTTACAACCTGTCGGCGGCTTCGCGTATTCCGGCCGAGTTGATTCCCAAGGTCGATCTCAGCGAGGCGAGGCGCATTGCCGGCTGTGGGATTGGTTGAGCAAGAAAGCGGGTGCGCACAGCCTTGGGCATGCGTAGAGTGCGCTGACTGTCTAGTACCCTGCAGGAGCCCCCTGATGTCCAGCGCCTTCACCTTCATGCAATCCCCCGTCGGCACGCTGACGCTGGTGGCCCGTGGCGAGCGGCTGGCAGCGGTGTTGTGGGAGGAGGAGCGAGAGAACCGCGTGCGCCTCGGTGAGCTCCACCGCGACGATCACTGCCCGGTTCTGCTGGACACCGCCCGCCAGTTGGGCGAGTACTTTGCCGGCACGCGGCGGCGCTTTGACCTGGCGTTGGACTTTGTCGGGACGCCGTTTCAGCGCCAGGTGTGGGATGCCTTGCTGACCATCCCTTTTGGGGAAACCCGCAGCTACGGCGACATCGCCCGGCAGATCGGCAACCCTAGCGCGGTCCGTGCGGTGGGCGCGGCCAATGGTCGTAACCCGATCTCCATCATTGCGCCTTGCCATCGGGTGATCGGCGCTTCGGGCAGCCTCACCGGTTTTGCCGGAGGGCTTCAGGCGAAGCAGTATCTGCTGGCGCTGGAGGGGCGGGAGAGCCTGGCATTGGCGCTTTGAACAGGGCAATGCGGCGCTTGCTCGCGTCAGTCAGCCGACCCAGCTGGCGATCAGGCAGGCCACCAGCGCCAGCGCTGACCCGGCCATCAAGGTGTACTGCCGGTGGGCCCGTCGCGCATGGGGCCTGACTTCGCGTAGGTACTCGCCAGGCGTCGGCGCATCGGGCCGATGGCGCAGGCCCTCGGCGATATCGGCCAACTGACCCTGGATCAATAGCCCGACCAGATAATGAATGGACGCGTAGCTCGCCAGCGTCAACAACAGATACTTCACGCAGGGAACGTCCTCAACGCTACGGCAGTCGCGCTGTCGTTGGTGGTATCCAGCACAATCAGGCCTTCGCAGCTGTCATCCAGGCTGGCCAACAGCCGCCCCTGGCTATCCCATGCCGCAGACCCGCCTGCGCCAACGAATGTATCGGCTGGCCCGACGCAGTTGGCCAGCAGTACGCTCAAGCCCAGCGTGCGAGCGACCTCGCGGTAGTGTTCGTAGCCTTCACCAATGCCCTTGGCGGTTTTCGCCACACTCACCAGGTACACCTGCGCACCCTGCGCGCGCGCCTCTGCCGCATGGTCGATGAACATCGACTCGTAGCAGATGGCAGGCGCCACCCGAAGCTCGTCCAGCTCGAATACCAAGGGTTGATCGCCTGCGACGAAGTAGGGCAGTTCATCGCTGTGCAGGCGCTGTTTGGCATAGGCCTGACGGGGCGCACGCGGGCTCAGGATTGGCATGCCGATGCGAATGCCGTCAGGGGTTGGCAACGGCAGACCCACGGCAACCGAGAGGCCATGTCGATCGCACAGCGCCTGCAGCGGGTCGAGCCGCGACGATGACAGGGGCAAAGCAGCTTGGCGGGCCAGGGTCGGTTCGTAGCCGGTCAATGAAAGTTCAGGAAACACCACCAGCTCGGCACCCAGCGCCGCCGCCTGCTCGATGCAATGGAGGTGGCGTTCGAGGTTGCCCTGGACGTCGCCCTTGAGCGACGCCAGTTGCACGGCGCAGAGTTTCATCAACACATCCTTCCCTGGTACAGGTCCAAAGGCCGAGCTTACTATCGGCGGCAACACCTGTACTAGTGAAGGATTGTTAAGGACGCCGGATGCGGCGCGAAGCGCTGGCGGAACCAGTCGTTGAGCATGGCCTTTTCGGCATACAGGCGGTCGCTGCTGCTGGTCACGCGCCCTGGGCGGCTGAGGTACATCTTGTCGCTGACTCGCTCCTGGGCGTGCTGGGCGGGTTTGCCGGGTTGGTTGAGGGTGTAGCTGAGGTCGATGGTCGGCCAGGTGATTTCGCGCATGAAGCGCACGTCGTAGGCACGGCTGTGCCAAGGCTCGAAACGCCCGGCCAGGTCGATGTCGCGGATGTCGATCACCAGTTGCTGGTCGGCTTGCAAGTAGCGCTTGCCCAGTTTCTGCAGGTACTCGGTCAGGGTCTTCATGACATAGGCATCGGCACCGCGCTCATACCCGGCACTGTCGAGGCTGGCATCGCGGAATTTTTCGGGATGGTCGAAACGCACCTCGACCTGCGCGGCCGGGGCGCCTTGTGCCATGCTGTCCAATGACAGCGCCATGAGCACGGCACACACGAGGGCGGTACGCATGATGCACCTCCGGGGCGGTTTGCGTGTACCCCCATTCTACGCCTGCCATGGGCGCCCCAGCAGAGGGAGATTGTAATGAGCCGGTTTCGACGGATAGCCGCCAATACCCAGGGGCGCGATCTGGCAGTAGGGGATATCCACGGGCACTTCGGGCGCCTCGTCCGGTGCCTGGAAGCGGTCGGGTTCAACCCAGCGGTGGACCGGCTGTTCAGCGTCGGCGACCTGGTCGACCGCGGCCCGCTCAGCCAAGCGGCGCTGGCGTGGCTGGACTGCCCTTGGTTCCATGCGGTGCAAGGTAACCATGAGGCGCTGGCGATTACCTACCTGCGCGGCGGCCGGCTCGACCTTCAGATGTACTACGCGGCCGGTGGAGGCTGGTTTCTCGAACTGCCCAGTAGGGAGCAGGCGCGCTTCGTCGAACGCTTCGAGCAATTGCCGATCGGCATGGAGGTCGAAAGTGCATCGGGCCTGATCGGCCTGTTGCATGCCGACAGCCCGTTTGCCGATTGGTCCGTGTTGCGTACCTGGCTGGAACGGGATGACGACCCCGAGGTGCGTGAGGTCTGCCAATGGTCGCGGCGCCGGCTGAAGGTGGGCGACACCCGGCCCGTGCAAGGCATCCGTGCCTTGCTGGTCGGGCACACGCCCGTGCTTGAGGTCAAGCAGCTGGGCAATGTCTGGCACCTGGACACCGGTGGCTGGGCCAGTGGCCATTTCAGCCTGATCGACCTGGCGACCCTTGAACTGGTCAGCCCCGAGCAAGGTGCACGATCAATGCGCCGGCCAACAGCATCAACATGACGCCCGAGGCCCGTTCCAGCCAGGGCAGGGTCCGGGCGAAACGCTGCAACACGCGCTGATTGCCGATGGCCACGGCTACCAGCAAGTCCCAGAGCAGCACGATGCTGAACATCCAGCTCGCATAGGCCACCTTCCAGCCGACGCTGCTGCTGGTGACCATGCTGGCGA
The DNA here is from genome assembly GCF_025905425.1 of Pseudomonas putida. NCBI lineage: Bacteria > Pseudomonadati > Pseudomonadota > Gammaproteobacteria > Pseudomonadales > Pseudomonadaceae > Pseudomonas > Pseudomonas putida. The sequence goes on from NZ_CP109603.1 coordinate 2,128,717, forward strand.
GGCTGGCGTAGAACAGTGCGTTCTTGGGGTTGAGAATGCCCGACACAAAGCCCATCGCACCGCTGTGCCACCAACCCTGCATGGCCCCGTTGCCAGCGACCGCAGCCAGGCTGGAGTGGCCCGCATGCCGCAAGAACTGGCTGCCGATATACAGCAGGTAGGCCGCGCCGGCCAGTTGCAAGGCGATAAACAACGTGCTGCCTTCGCGCAGTATCGACAGCCCGGTAAACGCCATGGCAATGAAGGCGCCATTGGCCACAGCGATACCCAGGCACGCGCCGCTGGCGGTGCGCCAACCGCTACTGATCGAGGTGCGTGCAACCAGGAAAAAGTCCGGCCCGGGTGAAAGCAGGGCAAGGAAGTGGGCGAGGGCGATGATCAGGAACTGCTCCATGGGTGCGACGACTCTGGCAGGGGAAAGCCGCAGTCTGGCGTCGGGCATGGGGCGCGTATTGAAGATTATTGCGCAGGGCTTGAACCGCCTCGGTACTGCCCGGGCGTTACCCCCACGTGGGCCTTGAACACCCGCTGAAAGTGGCTTTGGTCGGCAAACCCGAGCTGGTAGGCAACCTGGGCCAACGCCTGGCCCTGGTTCAGCAGTTGGCGCCCGCGATTGACCTTGGCATTGATCAGGTAAGCATGGGGTGTCAGCCCGGTCGCGGTGCGAAACGCTCGGATCAACTGATAACGCCCCAGGCCTGTATCACGGGCCAGCAACGCAAGGCTCAATTGTGCAGGGTCCTCTGCCTCGATCTGTTCGACCAGGCCACTGAGCATGGAGGGCCCCAGTGCGGGTTCCGCCTCCAGCATCGGATACATGCAGAAGTCCTGATCCCCCAGGAAGGCAATCAGCGCCGCCTCTTTCTCGCCAGGGCTGGCACTGGAAAACAGCAGCGCGTTCAGCACGCAAAATTGACGGTACAGCTCGGGAGCGCGGCTGATACGGGCCGGCTCGCCAGGTTGTGCACCCCGCAGCCCGGACTCTATGCGCAGCTGCGCCAACCAGTCGGCATCCACATGCAGCATCTGGTAGCTCCAGGCCTGGCCAGGCTCTGGGTTGCAGGCGTGCACACGCCTTGCCGGGACCATCACCAGGGTGCCGGGTGTCAGGCGTTGCTGGCCACTGCTTGCGCCGGTAAACAGGCTGAAGCCAGCATCCACCGCGCCCATGGAAAAGGTCGGATGGCTGTGGGCCTTGTAGCAGGCGCGGCTGTGGCACGCGCGGCGGCTTTCGACGAAGGGCAGGGCAGCATCGCGCCAAACAGCGGCTTGTGAGCGGGGCATGAAGGGGTCCTCGGCAAGGGCAAAAGCTTAACAGTTGCAGGTGACCCATACAGTTTTTTCGCCTGGCTGTAGCTTGACCCCGTGTGCGTCTGCAGTCGAAATAGGCGCCTGATGTCAGAGGAAAACAATAATGGATCTTGCCAGCCTGCTGCTGTTCATCCCCGCCTGCTTCGCCCTGAACATGGCGCCCGGGCCCAACAACCTGCTGTCGTTGCACAATGCCAGCCGCTATGGCTTGCGCACGGCCTGCGTGGCCGGTGGCGGGCGCATTGTCGCCTTCAGCGGCATGATCGCCTTGGCGGCCATGGGCCTGGCGGTGGTGCTGCATACCAGTGAATACCTGTTCCTCGCCATCAAGGTGATTGGCGCTGCGTACCTGTTCTACATTGCCTGGCAACTGTGGCGTGCACCCGTGGGCGAGGCGGTGGTGGCGGATGATCACCCACGCGGCACCTGGCGCCTGGCGCGGCAGGAGTTTTGGGTGGCGGCGGGCAACCCCAAGGCCATCCTGATCTTTACCGCTTTCCTGCCGCAGTTCATCTCAGTCGGCAGCGCCACCCCGGTGAGCGAGCAGTTCCTCTGGTTGGGCGTTTTGTTCCTGCTGCTTGAGTGGGCGGCCATTGCCATTTATTCAGGCTTGGGCGCTTACATGCAGCGCTGGTTCAGCCAACCAGGGCCGCGCCGGATGTTCAACCGGGTCAGCGCCTCCTTGCTTGGCTGCGCTGGCCTTGGCCTGTTGGCGGCCCGCCGCTAGAACTGCCAGCGAACCCCCAGGTTGACGCCGCTGGCTTCCTGCTGGCGGCTGTCCAGGTTGGTGCTGTACTGCACCCCGCCATGCAGGCTCAGCGCTTCACTGACTTGCGCGACCACGCCGCTTTCGAGTTGCACCGAGGTGTAGCGGTAGTCGGTCTTGATTCTGTCGATGCCATCGAAGGTCAAGGTGTCGCGGCCACCGTCGCCATGCCACAGATTGACCTGCGCATACGGCTGCAGCAGACGCCCGCTGGTGCCAGTGAAGGTGCCTGCAAGGCGTGCACCCAGGCGCCCGGTGAGTTCCACCTGGGCGTCGTGGCTGATGCGCGAGACGCTGTCGCTGGCGGTGTCCAGCGAGACTTTCTGGGCGATCAACTGGGCTTGCGGCTCCAAGGTCCAGCGTTGCGACAAGGCGATGGGGTAGCCGGTTTCCAGCGAAGCGGTCCAGGCATGGCCATTGAGGTTCAACTTGTCGCCACGGTTGGAGCGCGCCCGGCCATCGAGGTCGGTGTACTGCAGCACAGCATCCAGGTACCCACGCTGTGGCTCAACCAGCGTCCAGTAAACGCCGACGCTATCGCCATCGAGTTTCAGGTCACCGACACTGCGGTTTTCCACCGCCAGGGCAAAACCTTTGACGTCGGCTTCCAGGCGACTGTGGCTGACGTACAGGCCCACATGCTGGCGATAGTCGTTGTCATTGACCTTGGCATACAGGTCCTGACCTACCTTGAAACCGCCATAGGCCTGGCCCCAACTGGCGGGTAGCCCCCTTGGCCGGCCAGCAATTGTAAATCATCGAAACCTTGCCCCTGGTTCAATGACTGGAGCGTGCCGCCGGTCATGGTGAAGGTATCGATTTGCTGGGTTTGTACGACCGCACCCAGGGTTTCGCCGGGCAAGACGGTCAATGAGGCTGGGTAGCCAAGCGAGGGCAGGACAAGCAGTGGCAGCGCGGCAGGTGAACGCAAACGGTGATAACGCATCGGCAGGTCTCCGGGTCCTCTGGAAGGGGACCACTACCTGGAACGGCACTTGCACGTGCCGCCTCGGTCCTGCCGGAGTTGTAGGGAAATGCCGGGCGTTGAACAACTGGCAATAATGCTAGGTGGCTGGTGGCCACCTGGGGTTTCAGTCGCGGTAGAAGGTCTGCACCAAGTGGTAGCCGAACTTGCTCTTGATCGGCCCATGCACCACGCGCAGCGGTTTTTTGAAAATGACTTGGTCGATGGCGCCGACCATCTGGCCGGGGCGCACCTCACCCAGATCACCGCCGCGCTTGCCCGACGGGCAGGTGGAGAACTTCTTCGCCAGCACATCGAAAGCCTCGCCATTGGCGATGCGCTGCTTGAGCTTTTCGGCTTCGTCAGCGGTCTTGACCAGGATGTGGCGGGCTTGAGCTTTCATGGGGCACCTGTGCTTCGGGGTAAAAAAAAGGGCGCTATTATGCCTGATCGCGCAGCTCTTTGCGGTCGCGGAACTGCTCCAGCGCCTCGGGGTTGGCCAGTGCGTCGGTGTTTTTCACCGGTAAACCGTGCACCACATCGCGAATCGCCAGCTCCACCAGCTTGCCGCTGATGGTACGCGGGATGTCGCTGACCTGGGCAATCACCGCAGGTACATGGCGCGGCGTGGTGTACTGGCGTATCACCTGGCGGATGCGTTGGCGCAAGGCGTCGTCTAGCTGCAGGCCATCTTGCAGACGCACGAACAGCACCACGCGCACATCGCCTTTCCAGTCCTGGCCGATGGCGACGCTTTCCAGCACCTGCTCGACCTTTTCCACCTGGCGGTAGATCTCTGCGGTACCGATGCGCACCCCGCCAGGGTTGAGCACGGCATCGGAGCGGCCGTGGATGACCATGCCGCCGCTGGCGCGTTGCTCGGCATAGTCGCCCTGGGCCCAGACGCCTGGAAACTGGCTGAAGTAAGCTTCATGGTAACGGCTGCCGTCGGGGTCATGCCAGAAGCCCAGCGGCATGGACGGAAAAGGCTGCAGGCATACCAGCTCGCCTTTTTCGTCGTACACGCTCTGGCGCTGCGCATTCCAGACCTCCACCGCCATGCCCAGCCCTTTGCACTGGATTTCGCCGCGATGCACGGGCAGGGTCGGGTTACCCAGCACGAAGCAGGACACGATATCGGTGCCGCCGGACATGGACGCCAGGCACACATCGGTCTTGACCTTGTGGTAAACGTAGTCGTAGCTGTGCGGCGACAGTGGCGAACCGGTCGAGAGGATCAGCCGCAGGCTGTCCAGCCGATGACTGCTTGCAGGTTCAAGGCCTGCCTGTTCGAGTGCGGCCAGGTACTTGGCGCTGGTACCGAAGGCGTGGATGCCCTCGGCGTCGATCAGGTCCAGCAGCCGCTCTGGCCCAGGGTGGAAAGGCGAGCCGTCATACAGCACCAGTGTGGCGCCTACGGCCAGGCCGCTGGCCAGCCAGTTCCACATCATCCAGCCGCAGGTGGTGTAGTAGAACAGCACATCATCGGCCTTGAGTTCATTGTGCAGGCCATGTTCCTTGAGGTGCTGCAGCAGCACGCCACCGGCGCGGTGGACGATGCACTTGGGCACGCCGGTGGTGCCGCTGGAGTAGAGGATGCACAGTGGGTGATCGAACGGCAGCGCGGTGAACCGAGGCACGCCACCGGGCTGGAAAAAGCCCTCCCACAGGTCGACACGGGCCGCGTGGAATTCGTCGGCGCGTGTCGCGCTGCGGGTATGGGGCACCACGATCAGTTGCTCAAGGCCTGGCAACTGGGCGCACACCTGGTTGACCTTGTCGACCTGATCGATGGCCTTGCCGGCATAGTGGTAACCGGCGCAGACAATCAGCAGCTTGGGGGTGATCTGACCGAAACGGTCGATGATGCCGTGCACACCGAATTCGGGTGAAGCGCTGGACCAGACCGCGCCGAGGCTGGTGCAAGCCAGCATGGCGACCAGGGTTTCCCAGGTATTGGGCATTACGGCGGCGATGCGGTCGCCCGGTTTGACACCGGCGGCCTCGAACGCCCGTTGCAGCCCCGCGACCAGGGCGGCCAATTGCGCATGGGTCAGCACCCGGCGCTGGCCGTCTTCGCGCACGGCGATCACTGCCGGGCGGTCGTCGCGCCGGCGCAGCAGGTGTTCGGCGTAGTTGAGGGTGGCCTCGACGAACCACTGGGCATCGGCCATCTGCGGCCCTTCGCGCAACACGTGGGTCGGCGGGTGTTGCCAGATGACATGAAAGTATTCGGCAAGGCTCTGCCAGAAGCTTGCCCGCTGCTCGATGCTCCAGCGGTGCAGTGCCTGATAGTCGTTCAATTCGAGGTTGTAGCGCAGATTGACCCAGCGGCGGAACGCAACCATCCGGCTGGCTTCGATCTGTGCTGTGGAGGGGCTCCAGAGTACGTCGTTCATGGCGAACCTCCCGTTGTTGGGGGTAAGAGCAGCACAAGGCTGCTCCACCGCCGGTGTTAAGTGGCCTTGTTATTCCACTTTAGCCTTTTGCACCTCTGCCGAGGCCGACCATACGCGGTATTGCACCTCGATATCATTGGGCACATACACCACCACCGGCAACTTGCTGTTGTAGCGCAGCATGAAACCTTCACCCACCACGGGTACAAAGGCGTCGGTCTTCTTGCCATCCGGGCAGGCCATCAGTGTGCTGGCAGGGCCGCCGACCTTGTCCAGGCGGTAGTAGTTGTAGCCCCAGCCTTCGAGGGTACGTTCCTCAAGGCTGCCGGCCAGGCGCTGGTGGTTGCAGTCGACCTTGAGCGTTTTGCCTGCGAGAATTTCCAGTTTGTAGGCCGATTCATCGGCCTGGGCTGGCAGGTGGATGACCTGCCGGGTGTAGCCTTTTTCCGCCTCGGGATAGGGCGCGACGTCCTTCAGGCTGGCGGCCATTGCCGGAGCGGCAGCAGCCAGGGTCAAGGTCAGGATCGCGGACAGTGGGGTTGGGCGCATGAAGGCCTCCTTGCAGTTGAATAGGTGCGAGACCCGTGCCAGATCTACGCCGGCCCTCACTGGGCCAGCCAGCCGCCGTCGACATTCCAGGCGGCACCGCGAACCTGGCTTGCGGCCTCGCTGCACAGAAATAGTACCAGCTCGCCCAAGTGCTCGGGGGTGACGAAGGCGAAGGAAGGCTGCTTCTCGGCCAGCAACGCCTGTTGTGCCTGCAACGGCTCGACACCCTGTACGGCGCGATCGTCGATCTGCTTTTGCACCAGTGGGGTCAGCACCCAGCCAGGGCAGATGGCATTGCAAGTGACATTGCTGGTGGCGGTTTCCAGGCCCACGACCTTGGTCAGGCCGACCACGCCATGCTTGGCCGCCACGTAGGCGGCCTTGCCGGTCGAGCCCACCAGCCCGTGCACCGACGCGATATTGATGATCCGCCCCCAGTTGCGTGCGCGCATGCCGGGCAGGGCCAGGCGGGTGCCGTGGAACACTGCCGAAAGATTCAGGGCGATGATCTTGTCCCAGCTTTCGACCGGAAACTGCTCCACCGGCGCCACGTGCTGGATACCGGCGTTATTGACGAGGATGTCGACGCCGCCGAACTCACGTTCGGCCATGGCGAACAGCGCTTCGATCTGTGCCACGTCGGACAGGTCGGCGGGGTGATGGGCGACCTTTACGCCGTGTCGGGCAATTTCGGTCATCGCCGGTGCCGGGTCGCCAAAACCGTTGAGCAGGATGTCGGCTCCGGCACGGGCCAGCACCTGGGCGATGCCCAGGCCGATACCGCTGGTGGAACCGGTGACGAGTGCAGTCTTGCCTTTGAGGGTCATGCGGGTGCTCCTACAGGGATAGTGCATTAACCACGCGGGTCAAACGCCTCGCGCAGCGCATCGCCGATAAACACCAGCAGCGACAGAATCACCGCCAGCGCGAAAAACGCGGTAAATCCAAGCCAGGGGGCCTCCAGGTGCTGTTTGCCCTGGGTGACCAACTCACCCAGCGAGGCGCTGCCGGCCGGCATGCCAAAGCCCAGGAAGTCCAGCGCGGTCAAGGTGGTGATTGCCCCGGTCAACATGAACGGCACATAGGTCAGCGTGGCATTCATGGCATTGGGCAGGATGTGCCGCAGCATCACCTGGCTGTCTGGCAACCCCAGCGCCCGCGCAGCTTTCACGTACTCCAGGTTGCGCCCCCGCAAGAACTCGGCACGCACCACGTCTACCAGGGCCAGCCACGAGAACAGCGCCATGATCCCCAGCAACCACCAGAAATCAGGCTCGACAAAGCCGCTGAGGATGATCAACAGGTACAGCACCGGCAACCCCGACCAGACCTCCAGCAAGCGCTGCCCGAGCAGGTCGACCCAACCGCCGTGGTAGCCCTGCAAGGCCCCGGCGGTTACGCCGATCAGCACGCTGACCACGGTCAAGGCAAAGGCGAACAGCAGCGACACCCGGGTGCCGTACAGCACCCGGGCCAGCACATCGCGGCCCTGGTCGTCGGTGCCGAGCCAGTTGCTCGCGCTGGGCGGGCTGGGGGTTGGCACTTGCAGGTCGTAGTTCGGTGTGTCGGCACTGAATGGGATCGGTGCAAACAGCATCCAGCCGCCTTGGCCCTCGATCAACTGGCGCACGTAGGCACTGCGGTAGTCCGGCTGGAACGGCAACTGGCCGCCGAATTGCTGCTCGGTGTAACGCTTGAGGGCCGGGGTGTACAGCTCACCCTTGTAGCCCAGCAGCAAGGGTTTGTCGTTGGCTACCAGCTCCGCGCCCAGGCTCAGCAGCAAAAGCGCGGCGAACAGCCACAGCGAAACCCAGCCGCGGCGGTTGCGACGAAAGCGTTGCAGGCGGCGGCGCGAAACGGGCGAGAGCATCAGTTGGCCCTCGTGTCGAAGTCGATGCGTGGGTCGAGCAGGGTGTAGCACACATCGCCGATCAGGCGGATCAACAAACCCGCCAGGGTGAAGATGAACAGTGTGCCGAACACCACCGGGTAGTCACGCGACACGGCCGCCTCGTAGCTCATCCGCCCAAGCCCATCGAGGGAGAAGATCACTTCGATCAACAGCGACCCCGCGAAGAACACCGTGATCAGCGCCTGAGGCAGCCCGGCCACCACCAACAGCATGGCATTGCGCAGCACGTGGCCGTAGAGCACGCGCCGTTCGCTCAGCCCCTTGGCCCGGGCCGTGACCACGTATTGGCGGGAGATCTCATCGAGAAAAGCATTCTTGGTCAGCAGCGTCAGGGTGGCGAAGCCGCCGATCACCAGTGCGCCGACCGGCAGCACCAAGTGCCAGAAATAGTCGGCGACCTTGCCCAGCAGGCTGAGCTGGTCGAAGTTTTCCGACACCAGGCCACGCACGGGGAACCAGTTGAGCGACGTGCCACCGGCGAACAACACGATCAGCAACAAGGCGAACAGAAACGAGGGCAGGGCATAGCCGATCACGATCAGCGCGCTGCTCCAGGCATCGAAGCGGCTGCCGTGGCGCACGGCCTTGCGGATGCCCAGCGGGATCGAGACCAGGTAGGTGATGAGTGTGGCCCAGAAACCCAGCGACAAGGTGACCGGCAGTTTGTCGAGGATCAGGTCAGTGACCTTGGCCCCGCGAAAAAAGCTCTGGCCGAAGTCAAGGCGGGCGTACTGGCTGAGCATCAGCCAGAGGCGCTCGGGGGCTGATTTGTCGAAGCCGTACTGGTGCTTGATCGCTTCGATCAGTTTTGGGTCCAGGCCACGGGTAGCCCGCGACTCGCCATGCGCCACCTCGGCACGGGCGCCGGGTGCGCCGCCGCCGATACCCTGCAAGCGCGCCACCGCTTGCTCCACCGGCCCCCCCGGCGCGGCCTGGACGATTGCGAAATTGACCAGCAAAATCGCCAGCAGCGTGGGGATGATCAGCAACAGGCGACGCACAATGTAGGCCGTCATGGTGAGGCCTTCAGGCGCTCGGCCATCTGCGTGTTGGTCAAGGGGGTAGGGCTGACTTCCCACCAGGTGTCCAGGCCTTCGTCATAGGCGGCCTGCACCTTGGGCAGGCCAAAGCGGTTCCACCAGGCGGTGGAGCTGCCGGGTGGGTAGTAGTTGGGGATCCAGTAGTAGTTCCACTGCAGCACGCGGTCCAGGGCATGGGCGTGGCGCAGCATGTCGGCTTGAGTGCTGGCGCGCACCAGGCCATCGATCAGGCTGTCCACGGCGGGGTCCTGGAGCACCATCAGGTTGTTCGAGCCAGGGTCGTGGGCCGCTGCCGAGCCGAAGTAGTTGTACAGCTCGGCACCCGGCGACAGTGTGACCGGGTAGCCGGTCACGATCATGTCGTAGTCACGTGCCATCAGGCGGTTGACGTACTGGGCCGAGTCGACATTGCGGATGTTCAGGGTCACGCCAATCTGCGCCAAGTTGCGCTTCCACGGCAGCAGCAGGCGTTCCAGGCCAGCCTGGCCGTTAAGGAAGGTGAATTCCAGCGGCTCACCCTGGGCGTTCACCAGGCGGTCGCCCTCGGGGTGCCAGCCGGCTTGCTGCAACAAAGCCAGCGCTTGCAGCTGTTGCGCGCGGATAATGCCAGTGCCATCGGTGACCGGGGCCGTGAATACTTGATCGAAGACCTCATCCGGCACTAGGCCGCGCAAGGGCTCCAGCAGTTCAAGCTCGCTCGCGTCCGGCCGTTCGCGGGCAGCCAGCGCGGTGTTGGAGAACACGCTCTGTTGACGGATGTAGAGGTTGCGCATCATCTGCCGGTTGCTCCACTCGTAGTCCCAGAGCATGCCCAGCGCCTGGCGCACGCGGCGGTCGTGAAACGGCGGCTTGTCCAGGTTGAACACGTACCCCTGCGCCACTTGCGGCTTGGCCGGGCCCAGGTGAGCGCGCTGCAGGCGGCCGTCGTCCAGCTGCGCGCCGTTGTAGCCGAGGGTGTAGGCCGTGGCGGAAAACTCGCGGTTATAGTCGTAGCCGCCCCCTTTGAGCACTTGCCGCGCCACTTCGGTGTCGCCGAAGTATTCGATACGCAGCGTGTCGAAATTGTAGCGGCCGCGGCTGACTGGGAGGTCTTTGGCCCACCAGGTCGGGTTACGTTCAAAGGTGATGCTGCGGCCATTGTCGATCCGGCCAATGCGATACGGGCCGCTGCCGACCGGTTTGTCGAAGCCGGCCCCGTTGGCGAAATCGCGCTGCTGCCAGTCATGCTCGGGCAGCACCGGCAGGCCTGCCAGGTCCAGCGGCAGGGTGCGGCCGTGGGGCTGCTTGAAGTCGAAGCGCACGCGGTGGGGGCCTTCGACAGTCACCCCAGTGACCTCGGCGAACTGGGTGCGGTATTTGAGGCTGCCTTTGCTCATCAGCAGCTCAAAGGTGAAACGCACGTCTTCGGCGCGCACCGGTTTGCCGTCGGCGAAGGTGGCGCGTGGGTCGATTTCGAAACGTAGCCAGGCATCGTCGGGGCCACGCTCCATGCGCCGGGCAATCAGGCCGTAGACGGTGTAGGGTTCATCGAACGCGCGCACGGCCAATGGCGCGTAAAGCCAGCCATCGACTTCGTTGACGCCGATGCCTTTGTCGATGTACGGCAGAATATGGTCGAACTGGCCGATCTCGAGGGCCGAGCGGCGCAGCATGCCGCCCTTGGGGGCGTAGGGGTTGGTGTAGTCGAAATGGCGGAAGGTTTCGTTGTAGCGAGGGGCTTCGCCGTAGACGGTCAAGGCGTGGGTAGGTGCGGCGTGGGCGTTAGGGGGAAGGCACAGGATCAATGCCAGCCAGCCCAGGCGATACAAACCCCGGCAGCAGCACCAGGGTGCTGCTGCAGAGGTTGAGTCGTTCCTGAGGAACAACCTGGTATCAGTCCTGACGGCTGGTCACTTCCAGCAGGTGATAACCGAACTGGGTTTTCACCGGGCCCTGGACAACGTTCAGCGGCGCGCTGAAGACCACGGTATCGAACTCACGCACCATCTGGCCCGGGCCGAACGAGCCCAGGTCGCCGCCTTGGCGGCTGGATGGGCAGGTGGAGTTGGCCTTGGCGACTTCAGCGAAATCGGCACCCGCTTCGATCTGGGTTTTGAGTTCGTTGCATTTGTCTTCGCTGCTGACCAGGATGTGGCGGGCGGTGGCACGTGCCATGGGTACTGCTCCTTAGGGTAAAAACGCAAGCCTAGCGCACTTGTTCGGGAAATGTCTCGCAAGGCATGTTGGCGACTGCCTACAGTTTTTGTGCCGCCTCGCGCAACAGTGTTTCAGTCGATGCCCAACCCAGGCAGCCATCGGTGATCGACACGCCGTACTTGAGTGCGCCTTTGCCCAAGGCCTGGCAGCCATCGAACAGGTGCCCTTCGATCATCACGCCAACAATCGAGCGGTCACCGGCCACGCGCTGGGCCAGCACGTCCTCGAACACTGCGGGTTGACGGGCCGGGTCCTTGCCGCTGTTGGCATGGCTGCAATCGACCATGATCCGCGCCTGCAAGCCCACCTTGGCCAAGCCCTGGCGAGCCTGGGCGATACTTGCCGCATCGTAGTTCGGGCCTTGGTGGCCGCCCCGCAAGACCAGGTGGGTATCGGGGTTGCCCAGGGTCTCGATGATTGCCGGATGGCCCTGCGCATCCATGCCGAAGTGGCGGTGCGGGTGGGCGGCGCTGCGCATGGCGTCGCAGGCGATGCCGATACCGCCGTCGGTGCCGTTTTTGAAGCCCACCGGCAATGCAAGGCCACTGACCATTTCGCGGTGCACTTGCGACTCGGTGGTGCGTGCGCCGATGGCGGCCCAGCCCAGCAGGTCATCGAAGTAGCCCGCGGCCATCGGTTGCAGCAGTTCGGTGGCAATCGGCAGGCCGCGCTCGATCATGTTCAGCATCAAGCCACGGGACAGGGCGATGCCGGCATGCATGTCGTCGCTGCCATCAAGGTGCGGGTCGTAGGCCAGGCCTTTCCAGCCCACCGTGGTACGGGGCTTTTCGACGTAGGCGCGCATCACCAGCAGCAGCTTGTCATCCACCTCGCGGCTCAGCGCGGCCAGGCGATCGGCGTATTCCAGGGCCGAGCGCGGGTCGTGGATCGAGCAAGGGCCGACCACCACCAGCAGGCGTTCGTCGCGGCCTTCGAGGATGGCGCGGATGGCCTGACGATGGGCATGGACTTGCTGGGTGAGCTCGGTGGACAGCGGCATTTGCTGCTTGAGCAGATGGGGGCTGGGCAGACGCTGGCTGACGGTGGTGTTGGCGGCTTGCGGTTGGGTCAGGGGCAGGGCGAGGTTCGAGGCGTGCATGGCGTTTTTCCCTGGGCGGACGGCGGGTTCTGGCCCGCGCGGTCGGCCCTATCGAGGTGTTCGACAGATCGTTGAATGTGTGTTGTCTGCAGCGTTGCCACCCTTGAAGGACGACCGAACGGAGGCGGCAGGCTGGCCCGAACGGGATTGGCTAAATCGCCAGGCATAGGTGCTTGCGTCGTAATAAGTGGCGTAGTTCATGAATGTGTCCTCAACGTAAATCGGTAATGTTCAAAGGCCTGAAAAGCAAAACCCCCGGTCGGGGAGCCGACCGGGGGTTTGAGTATTCTCATGTTCGGCGGCCCTCGAAAGTGGGCGCCGTGTGGGTATCAGCGGCGCCTAGTGGCTAAACCAATACCCAAAGTAATAGCTGGCAGGGGCCATGCTACCGGCAACAGCCAGCACAGGGCGCAGGGTGCGACCGGTGTTGTTGGCGTGATTGCAGGTGTGTTTCGGCATGTTGCTCTCCAGTGAATGAGCCCGAGCTTACTTCAGATCAGGCGCGGCGTTCAATGGGTAAATGCTATGGGGGCGATCATTGTGGCTAATGTCAGTGGCCATAGCGCCCTACAAGGGTTTGCCCGCCCAAGGCATGGCCTTGCAGCAATTCCAGCAGCCCATTGCGGTCGAGCTCCGCTGGCAGGATGCCGGGTGCCAGGTCGGTGGCGATCAACGTCAGTGTGTAGTGATGTGGGTTATCCCCAGCGGGCGGGCAGGGGCCTCGGTAGCTGGCGGTCCCACGGGAATTGCGCCCCACCGTGAAGGCGGGGGTGGTTTGCCCGGCTACGCCTTCTTTCAAGCCGTCCAGGGCCGGGTCGATGTTGTAGGCGACCCAGTGCACCACCCCAAGGCCCTTGCCGCCGTCGGGGTCGAACATCACCAGCGCCAAGGACTGGGTGCCTGCTGGCAGGTTGTCCCAGCTCAACTGCGGGGTGCGCGCTTCGCCGGCACCACAGGCCGGGTCAGGCCCCACCTGTTGCAGGGCAATCACCCCGCCGTCGGTGAACGAGGATGAACTGATCGACAAGGCGCCAGAGCCCGGCCCTGCGGCCAGTGCGCTGAGTGGCAGCAGGGCTGCGAGCAGCCAGGGTTTGACGTTCATGGCAATTCCTTGGCAGGGCGATGGGGCGCAGTGTAGCCCAGGCCGGCCTCAACGGCTGTCCTGGTCCTCGGCGGTGCCGCCGTCGTAGCCGGCACCGGAGCCTGTGGCTTCGCCCGTGCTGTTGCTGCCGCCACTGGCGCCGTCTGCGGCATCGGTATCGCTGCCGGTATTGCTGCTGTCGTTATCCTGGCCGCTGCCGGGGCTGTTGACGCTGCTGCCGTCACCGGCCGTCTTGCCGCCGGATTGGTCGGTTTGTGGGCGGCTGTCGGTGTTGGTGGGTTCGGTGGCAGCGAAGCTGGTGCCGGAGATGGCACCCATGGCCAGGGCCAGGCACAGCGTGAGGGGGCGAATGCGGATCATGGTGAATCTCCAGTGCGGATGATCTGTCATTCGTTTGGCTGGAGTGGGACGGCGCGGTGCCCTCTGGGCGACGGGTGGTCAAGAAAAGGGGCTGCACAGCAGCCCCAGGGGTTCAGCTGTGCTCTGGGCGTGGCACTTTATGCTCCGCAGGCTCCAGCGGCGGGTGTTCTTGCGCTGCATGCATCAGGTCTTCGGTTACCCGCAGCTCGGCGCCGGTGGGCGAGAAGGTGGTCGAGGCGGTGAAGGGGGCCGGGTGCTCCGCCGCCGGGCGCTTGCCACGGCGCCACAGGAAGAAGCTCACCATGCCCAGGTTGACCACTGCGAAGGCCCAGAACAGCCCCGCCTCGCCAAACGAAGTCATCATCGGCGAAATCGCCAGTGGCGCCAGTGCCGAGCCCAGCGAGTTGATCAACAGCAAGCCCTGGATCATGGGTACCAAGGCGTCGGACGGTGCACGGTCGGCAGCGTGGCTGACCGCCACCGGGTACAGGGCGAACACGCCGCCCCCCAGCAGGAACAGCATCGCGGGCAGCAATGAAGACTCAGAAGGCAGGAACACGGTGATCAACGACAGCACCACGCACAGCCCGGCCAGGGCAATCAGCACGTCCTGGCGGTCTTTGCGGTCAGACCAACGACCCACCGGGTATTGGAGCAGCATAGCGCCCAGGATCACCCAGGCCATCATGTTGCCGACTTCCCCCACGTCCAGGCCGATGCGCTGCAGATACAGCGGCAGCAGGGCATAAATGCCGGCAATCGCCACGCCCGAACCGAAGCAGCCGACCAGGCCCGACGGTGCCACACCCAGCAGTTGGCGCGGTTTCAGTGGTTCGACCTGATCCAGCAGCGGTGATACCCGTGGCAGGATCACGATCGGCAGCACCGACAGTGCCGCAAGCATGCCGGCGAGCATGAACGGCGCGGTATCGCCCAGGCCGGTGATTTCGCCAAGGCCTGCCTGGGCGATAACGCCAGCACCGTAGAAGCTAATCATGTACAGCGCCAGCAGGCGACCACGGATCTTCGCGTCGCCGGCCAGCAGCAGCCAGCTCTCGATCACCAGGAACACGCCGACCGCAGCCCAGCCATTGATCAGGCGCAAGATCGACCACCAGGTTGTGTCGTAAAACAGACCCTGCAGCAAAATGGTCGCAGCGATCAGCGAGGCGAAGCTGGTGTAGGCGCGGATATGGCCGATGCGCAGAATCAGCCGGTCATTGAAGATCGCGCCAAGGGTCAGGCCAATGAAGTAACTCGACGACACGATACCGATGGTGGTTGCCGATTCACCGGCAGCGCCCAGGCGCAGGGTGGTCAGGGAAGACATGAAGCCGTTGCCCAGGGCAATGATGAACAGCCCGAGCAGGGGCGCCAGCGCCATGGCCAGCAAACGCGGAGACATACGTACCTCAAGGTGGATGAGCGGAATGAGCGCCTCTTCGGACGCGCACGCCGAATCGGCCCGACAAGGGGCCAAGAGGCTGCACGGATGTGCCTGGGATGGATGCGACCTGGGCAAGACTCAACCGCTGGGCCGTGAGGGAACTGGGCCGGGCGGGGTGGGTTGAGCCTATTTCACATGTGCGGTCATGTGTTCAGGCACGGACTCTGTCGTTGCTGCCGGTTGCCACCGTTCAAGGCGACGGGCGAAAAGGAAGCGCGATTCTACGTGCTTGCAACGATTTGCCCAAGGGGCATTGCCCTGCGACGAGACGCCGCAGGGCGTGGCTGCCTGCAGCCTCAATGGACCCTGCCAATAATAATTTGTAAGAAAAAATAACTTTAGTCGTATTGATTCATTGTTTTATCGGCATGCAGCGGCCGTTTATTGACCTGGATCAATACAGAAGTGCAATTAATGGCCATAGCAGTTTGTTGATCGATAAAACTGATCAAGCGATCAACCCGGTCAATTGGTCCCTGCGTCATCCTGCCACTACAATGGCGGGCGCGGCCTGCAAGGGCCGCCTTTGATTAACGTGTGATACCACGGTCAATTTAGTGTTTGCCAAGAAGTTGCGTTCTTATTAACGCGCTGCAGATTTCTATTGCCCCTGATTTGTGCCTGTCACCGAATTAGAACGACTTGCCGATAACACCCGTTGATAAGTAACGCCTGTTCGCCTGGTACTGAACCGGGCCTAGATGAGGAGATGCCCATGGCACTTGGCAGACGACAATTTTTTAAACTTTGCACGGCCGGCGCGGCGGCAGCGACCACCGTGTCGCTGGGCTTTGCCCCGGCGGTGGCCAATGCCAGCCAGTCACGCCAATACAAGCTGTTGCGTGCCAAAGAGACACGCAACAACTGCACCTACTGTTCGGTAGGCTGCGGCATCCTCATGTACAGCCTCGGCGACGGCGCGAAAAACGCCAAAGCGCGCATCTTCCATATCGAAGGCGACCCGGACCACCCGGTCAGCCGCGGTTCGCTGTGCCCGAAAGGGGCGGGGCTGGTGGACTACATCCACAGCGAGCAACGCCTGATGTACCCGGAGTATCGGGCGCCAGGCTCGGACACGTGGCAGCGCATCACTTGGGACCACGCCATTGAGCGCATCGCCCGGCTGATGAAGGCCGACCGCGATGCGAACTTCATCGAGAAAAACGCCAAGGGCGTTACCGTCAACCGTTGGCTGTCCACCGGCATGCTCTGCTCGTCTGCGGCCAGCAGTGAAACTGGCTCGCTCGACCAGCGCTTCACGCGCGCCCTGGGCATCCTCGGCACCGACAGCCAGGCCCGGGTCTGCCACGCCCCGACCGTGTCGGCGCTGGCACCGACCTTCGGCCGGGGGGCGATGACCAACAACTGGGTGGACATCAAGAACGCCAACGTCGTGCTGATCATGGGCGGTAACCCCGCCGAGGCGCACCCGGTGGGTTTCAAATGGGTGATCGAGGCGAAGATCCGCAACGGCGCCAAGGTGATCGTGGTCGATCCACGCTTCAACCGCAGCGCCTCGGTGGCCGACCTGTATTCGCCCATCCGCGCAGGCTCCGACATCACCTTCCTCATGGGGGTGGTCAACTACCTGATCAGCCATGACCGTATTCAGCATGAGTACGTGCGCGCCTACACCAATGCCAGCCTGATCGTGCGCAGCGACTACAGCTTCGACGACGGGCTGTTCAGCGGCTACGACAGCGAGACCCGGCGCTACGATCGCAGCTCCTGGGCTTATGAACTCGACGAGCAGGGCTTCGCCAAGCGCGACATGACGCTCAGCCACCCGCGTTGCGTGTACAACCTGCTCAAAGAGCACGTTAGCCGTTACACACCAGAGCGGGTCAGCGAGTTGTGCGGTACGCCAAAGGGCGATTTCCTGCAAATTTGCGAGATCCTTGCCAGCACCAGCGCACCGGACAAGACCGCCACCTTCCTCTATGCCCTGGGCTGGACCCACCACACCACGGGCGCCCAGATGATCCGTGGCTCGGGCATGATCCAGCTGCTGCTGGGCAATATCGGCATGGCCGGTGGCGGCGTCAACGCCCTGCGCGGGCACTCCAACATCCAGGGCTATACCGACCTGGGCCTGCTGTCGCAACGCCTGCCGGGTTACATGAACCTGCCGTCCGACAACCAGACCACGGTCGAAACCTACCTGAAGGAAACCACGCCCAGCGCCCAGCTGCCCGGGCAGGTCAACTACTACCAGCACACGCCCAAGTTTTTCATCAGCCTGATGAAGAGCCTGTGGGGCGACAAAGCCACCCAGGAAAACAACTGGGGCTTCGACTGGTTGCCCAAATGGGACGACAGCTACGACGTACTCAACTATTCCAACCGCATGTACGAAGGCAAGGTCAACGGCTACATTGCCCAAGGCTTCAACCCGATCGCGGCGTTCCCGGACAAGAACAAGGCCGCCGAGGCCTTGGCCAAGCTCAAGTTCCTGGTGATCATCGACCCGCTGGCGACCGAGACGTCGAGCTTTTGGCAAAACCACGGCGAGTCCAACGACGTTGACCCGGCGGCGATCCAGACCGAAGTCTTCCGCCTGCCGTCAAGCTGCTTCGCCGAAGAGAACGGCTCGATCGTCAACTCCAGCCGCTGGCTGCAATGGCACTGGGCCGGCGCGGCGCCGCCGGGTGAAGCCTGGCACGACGGCAAGATTCTCGGCCACCTGTTCATGAAGCTGCGCGAGCTGTACCGCAACGAGGGTGGCGTATGCCCGGAGCCTGTGTTGAACATGGCCTGGGACTACAAGAACCCCTACGATCCGGAGCCTGAGGAAGTCGCCAAGGAGTCCAACGGCTACGCCCTGGCGGACCTGCACGACGACGCTGGCAACCTGGTGCTGCGCAAGGGCCAGTTGCTGGACAACTTCGCCCAGTTGCGCGACGACGGCAGCACGGCGTGCTTCAACTGGGTATTCGCCGGTTCCTGGACCGAAGCCGGTAACCAGATGGCCCGCCGCGACAACGCCGACAGTGGCCTGGGTTGCACGCCGGGCTGGGCTTGGGCCTGGCCGCAGAATCGGCGGATTCTCTACAACCGCGCCTCGGCCGACCCCCAAGGCAAGGCCTGGGACCCCAAGCGCCAGATCATTGCCTGGGATGGCAGCCGCTGGAGTGGCAGCGATGTACCGGACTTCCCGGTCACCGCCGCGCCGGGCAGCAACGTCAACCCGTTCATCATGCTGCCTGAAGGGGTCGGCCGGCTGTTCTCGGTCGGGGCCATGAACGACGGGCCGTTCCCTGAGCACTACGAACCAATCGAAAGCCCGCTGGCGTCCAACCCGCTGCACCCCAATGTCAGCAAGAGCCCGACCGCACGCTTGTATGAAAGCGACCGCGCGCGCATGGGCAGCCGTGAGGAGTTCCCTTACGTGGCCACCACCTATTCGATCACCGAGCTGTTCCGCCACTGGACCAAGCACTCGCGGCTCAACGCGATCATCCAGCCCGAACAGTTCATCGAGATCGGCGAAGTGCTGGCCAAGGAGAAAGGCATCGCCCAGGGCGACCTTGTGCGGGTGAGCACCAAGCGCGGCTACATCAAAGCCAAGGCGGTGGTCACCAAGCGGGTCCAGCGCCTGGAGGTGGCCGGGCAGATGGTCGATACCATCGGCATCCCGTGCCACTGGGGCTTTGAGGGTGCCACCCGCAAGGGCTTTTTGGCCAACACGCTGACCCCGGGGGTGGGTGATTCCAACACCAACACCCCGGAATACAA
The DNA here is from genome assembly GCF_025905425.1 of Pseudomonas putida. Taxonomy (NCBI): domain Bacteria; kingdom Pseudomonadati; phylum Pseudomonadota; class Gammaproteobacteria; order Pseudomonadales; family Pseudomonadaceae; genus Pseudomonas; species Pseudomonas putida. The sequence continues at coordinate 2,147,597 of NZ_CP109603.1, forward strand.
GGCGTTCCTGGTGAACGTGGAAAAGGCCTGACGGAGCGACGCACATGTCCCTGCAATCCCAAGACATCATTCGCCGTTCGGCGACCAACGCCTTCACCCCGGCGCCGCGTGCCCGCGATCACCAGGCCGAGGTGGCCAAGCTGATCGACGTCAGCATCTGTATCGGCTGCAAGGCCTGCCAGGTGGCCTGCAACGAATGGAACGACCTGCGTGACGAGGTCGGCCACAACGTCGGTGTGTACGACAACCCGGCCGACCTCACGCCCGACACCTGGACGCTGATGCGTTTCGACGAGCACCAGGACGAGAACGGCAAACTGGAGTGGCTGATCCGCAAGGATGGCTGCATGCACTGTGCCGACCCGGGCTGCCTGAAGGCCTGCCCGCAACCAGGGGCGATCATTCAGTACGCCAACGGTATCGTCGATTTCCAGTCCGAGCACTGCATCGGTTGCGGCTACTGTGTAGCCGGCTGCCCGTTCGATGTGCCGCGCATCAGCAAGAAGGACAACAAGGCCTACAAGTGCACGCTGTGCGTTGACCGAGTCAGTGTCGGCCAGGAGCCGGCCTGCGTGAAAACCTGCCCGACCGGCGCGATCAACTTCGGCAGCAAGGCCGACATGCTGGTGCAGGCCGAGGAGCGCGTGAGCGAGCTGCAAGGCCGAGGCTTTGCCGGTGCCGGCATCTACGACCCGCAGGCCGTGGGCGGCACCCATGTGTTCTATGTGCTGCAGCACGCCGACAAACCTCAGCTGTACCACAAGCTCAACCCGGACCCACGCATCAGCAGCGCGATCGAGGGCTGGAAAGGCTGGCTCAAGCCGGTGGCCGCCGTGGCGTTCTTCGCCACCCTGGCGGGCACGGTGTTCCACTACATCGGCGTTGGCCCCAACGAAGTCGAGGAAGACGAGAAGGAGACCCAGGTATGAACAAGGATCGACTGATTCTGCGTACGCGCTTCATCGACCGGGCCAGCCACTGGTTCATGGTCATCTGTTTCTTCCTGGTGGCGATGTCGGGGTTGTCGTGGTTTTTCCCGTCGCTGAACTGGCTCAACGGCGTGTTCGGCACACCGCAGCTGGCGCGTATCCTTCACCCGTTTTTCGGGGTGGTGGTGTTCGTGGTGCTGATGTTCCTGTTCGTGCGTTTCGTCAAGTACAACCTGCCCGAACGTGAAGACGGCATCTGGTTTCGCAACGTCAAGCGCGTACTGGCGGGCGATCACAGCCAGCCGCTGCGCATCGGTAAGTACAACGCCGGCCAGAAGATCCTGTTCTGGGGGATCATGGGCCTGATCACCTTGCTCATGCTCAGTGGCGTGATCATCTGGCGGCCGTGGTTTGCCCACTACTTCAGCATCCCGCTGATCCGCATTGCCCTGTTTACCCATGCACTGGCGGGCATTTCGCTGATCTTGCTGATCATCGGCCACGCTTACCTGGCGTTCTGGGTGAAGGGCTCGATCCGCGGCATGATCACCGGCTACGTCTCGCGTACCTGGGCCAAGTCGCACCATGACCGCTGGTACCAGCAGATCAGCAGCAAGAGTGAGAAGAAATGAGCAGCATCAAACTGACGGCGGTCGAGCAGCCAAGCGGTGGCGTGGGCGCCATCAGCGCCTTGTTGCTGCCGCAACCAGGCCAGCACTTTGCCAAGCGCGCTGCGCGTTTGCGCCAGTTGGCCCAGGGGCATGAACAGGCCGACTATCTGGCGTTTGCCGCCACCGTCGCACAGGCCCAGCAGCGGTTGCTGGAGCGCTTCCCAGTGCCTGCTGAAGAGCTGCAGGCGCTGGTCGAGCGGTTAGATGTCGCTGCGCCGTTGTCGGCGCAACAGCTGCCGCGCTCACGTTACTGGCAGCAAGCGCTTGAGCATCTGCTGGAGGATCTGCGCGCAGACGCCAGCGACCCGGTATGTGCTGCCCTGGACAGGCTCGCAGCGCTGAGCGCGGAGCAGCGTGAAGCCTGCGCCGAGGACTTGCTGCAGGGTCGCTATGGCGAGGTGGACAGCGGCGAGGCGGTGTTTTTGTGGGCGGCCCTGGGGCTGTACTTCGTGCAGCTGGCCGCGGCATTGCCTGCCCATGCGCATGCGGCGGTGGGGGAGCATCGCCAGTTCTGCCCAGTGTGCGCCAGCGCGCCGGTGGCCAGCGTCATCCTCACCGGCAAGCGTGCCGGGCTGCGTTACCTGCATTGCGGGCTGTGCGAGAGTCGCTGGCACATGGTGCGGGTCAAGTGCAGCAACTGTGAGCACACCGGCAAACTGGACTACTGGTCGCTGGAGCGTCAGGACAGCGCGGTCAAGGCGGAAAGCTGCGGCGACTGCGAAAGCTACCTGAAGGCCTTCTATTACGAGCACGACCCGGCGCTGGAGCCCATCGCCGACGACCTGGCTTCGTTGCGCCTGGATGCCGAGCTTGAAGGGCAAGGCTTTGCCCGTAGCAGCATCAACCCCTTTCTGTTTCCGGGTTGAGGTGAACTGCGCCGGCGTTGTAGCGAACGCCTTGCCCAGGTCGGTGTGGTGAGCGATTTACTGCGCCTCACGGGTGTCAATACTCACCACAACCGACATGCCTGGCCGTAACCGTTTTGCCGCTGGCTGGTCGGCATCCACGGTGATGCGCACCCGGATCCGTTGGGCAATCTTGACGAAATTGCCGGTGGCGTTGTCTGCCTGCAGCAGCGCGAAGGCGCTTGTGACGCGCCCCGCTTCAAGAAGCCAGGGCGCGGTCACTTGGCGGTTTTGGTGCAACCCCTAGAGGGCTCTGGCCAGAAACGCGGCAGTTCGGCTTTCAGCACACCCAGCCACAGCCTCAGGCGTACCACTCACTACCACCGTCCCCCCCGCATCCCCAGCCCCCGGTCCGATATCGATCACCCAGTCGCTCTGCGCCACCACGCGCATGTCGTGCTCGACCACCACCACGCTATGCCCGGCATCGACCAGGCGGTTGAGTTGCACCAGCAGCCGGTCGATATCCTGCGGGTGCAGCCCGTTGGTGGGCTCGTCCAGCACATACAACGTCGCCCCGCGCGCCGTACGCTGCAACTCGGTGGCCAGCTTGATGCGCTGCGCCTCGCCGCCAGACAGCTCCGTAGCCGGCTGGCCCAGGCGCAGGTAGCCCAGGCCGATATCCTGCAGCACTTGCAGGCTGCGCCGTATTGGCGGTTGTTCTGTGAACACCGCCAGGGCCTGTTCAACGGTCAGTTGCAGCACCTGCGCAATGTTCATGCCCTGCCAGGTGACCGCCAGTGTTTCGAGGTTGTAGCGGGCTCCATGGCAGGTCGGGCAGGGCGCATAGACACTGGGCATGAACAACAGCTCGACGCTGACAAAGCCTTCGCCCTCGCAGGTAACGCAGCGGCCCTTGGCGACGTTGAACGAGAAGCGCCCGGCATCGAAGCCTTGCGCCTTGGCCTGCTCGGTGGCGGCAAACAGTTTGCGCACGGCGTCGAACAGGCCGGTGTAGGTGGCCAGGTTGGAGCGGGGGGTACGGCCGATGGGCTTCTGATCGACCTGGACCAGGCGCTTGATGCTGCCAAGGCCCGCCTTTACTCGGCCACTGCTGGTTTGTTCGGGGGCGTCCTCCAGGCTGTGCTCTTCGGGCTCAGAACGCTGCTCGGCATGGCCCAGGTGCTCGCCCACCAGCTCCAGCAGCGCTTGGCTGACCAGGCTGGATTTGCCCGAGCCGGAAATACCGGTTACGGCAGTGAAGCAACCCAAGGGGAACTGGGCGCTGAGGTTGACGAGGTTGTTGCGGGTGATGCCTTCCAGCTCTAGCCAGCCCTGTGGCTCGCGCGGCGTGCGGGGGGCCTGGGTGCGTTCGCCGAACAGGTAGGCGCGTGTGCACGATTGCTCGACTTGGGCGAGCCCTTTGGGTGGGCCGCTGTAAAGGATGGTGCCGCCGTGTTCACCGGCGGCCGGCCCAACATCCACCAGCCAGTCGGCGCGGCGCATGGTGTCGAGGTCATGCTCCACCACATAAACCGAGTTGCCGGCCTGTTTCAGGCGCTGCAAGGCTTCGAACAAGGCTTCGCTGTCGGCCGGATGTAAGCCGGCCGAGGGCTCGTCGAGCACATAGATCACGCCGAACAGTTGTGAGTTGAGCTGGGTGGCCAGGCGCAAGCGTTGCAACTCACCCGAGGAAAGGCTCGGGGTGCTGCGTTCCAGGGCCAGGTAACCCAGCCCCAGGTCGAGCAAGGTGTCGATGCGTTCGAGCAGTTCATGGGCAATCCGCTGCGCCGCCAGGCGTTTTTCCAGGGTCAGGTCGTCTTGGGGCTGTTCCAGGTAAGCCGGCGCCGCCACCGTGCGGAACACCTCGGCCAGTGCCTGCAATGAAAGGTGCGACAGCTCGGCGATGTCCAGGCCCGCGAAGGTCACGCTCAGCGCCTCGCGCTTGAGCCGTTTGCCTGCACACAGTGGGCAAGGGCTTGGGCGCATGAACTGGGCCACGCGCTTGCGCATCTGCGCGCTCTGCGAATGCATGAAGGTGTGCAGTACGTAGCGCCGGGCGCCACTGAAGGTGCCCTGGTAGCTGGGCTCCTGCTTGCGTTCGAGGGCGGCGCGGGTTTGCGCCGGGGTCAGGCCGGCATACACCGGGGCCGTGGGGGTTTCTTCGGTGAACAGAATCCAGTCGCGCTGCGCGTGTGGCAAGTCGCGCCAGGGAACGTCCACGTCATAGCCCAGGGTGACCAGGATGTCGCGCAGGTTCTGGCCCTGCCAGGCCATGGGCCAGGCCGCCACCGCGCGCTCGCGAATGGTCAGCGAAGGGTCGGGGACCAGGGTTGCCTCAGTGACTTCATAGACGCGGCCCAGGCCGTGGCATTCGGGGCAGGCACCCTGTGGGGTGTTGGGCGAGAAGTCTTCGGCGTACAGCATCGCCTGCCCGGCCGGGTAATGGCCGGCGCGCGAGTAGAGCATGCGTATTGAGCTGGACAGCGTGGTGACGCTGCCCACCGAGGACCGCGCGCTGGGGGTGCCACGCTGCTGTTGCAGGGCGACCGCCGGCGGCAGGCCTTCGATGGCGTCCACGTCGGGTACGCCAACCTGGTCGATCAGGCGCCGGGCATAGGGGGCGACTGATTCGAAGTAGCGGCGCTGGGCTTCGGCATACAGGGTGGAGAAGGCCAGCGAAGACTTGCCCGAGCCCGACACACCGGTAAACACCACCAAAGCGTCGCGGGGGATATCGACATCAATGTTCTTGAGGTTGTGCTCACGGGCGCCACGGACGCGGACGAAACCGGCAGGGTTTGGGTGACGGTGTGGCATTAGGCACTCCTTGGCTGGGGAGTGGGGCACGGTAGCAGCATTTGCGGGGCTGTGCGTAGATTGGGGGTGGGTTGGCAGGTGCTTGCCTTGAGGTTTTTTGCGCCTATGAGATCGAGCGCCGCCCGCGCGGCGCATCGCGACGCAAGGCCGCTCCCACATTTGTTTCGGGCCAATTATTCCTGTGACATGGGCGCGCGGCCCTTTGGTGCCCACCTTGATATCGAGTCAGACAAACAAGGCGGTCGCGCGCAGATTTCACAGGTCTCACTGGCCCGAAACAAATGTGGGAGCGGCCTTGCGTCGCGATGCGCCGCGCGGGCGGCGCTCGATCTCCCAGGCGCCGAACCTCTCAACCCCTTCACCTGGCAGCCCCCACCCAATCCCCAAAACCAAGTTCCACCCTGCGGAACCACATTCGATTGTGCTCTCCCGCCACTCGCGTTTATCTGTCAGCCAACACGACCTGCCTTCCCCCGTCGTGATCTCAACGCGAACAACAAGAACGGGAACATACCCGCGCAAGGAGATTCCGCATGTCCCGACATCAGCACATCCTGGCCTGGCTCGACGATGTGGCCAGTGACCTGCACGCGATCCGTCACGATATCCACGCCCACCCGGAACTGGGTTTTGAAGAAAGCCGCACCTCGGCGCTGGTTGCCCGCCTGCTTGAGGAGTGGGGCTATGAAGTGCATACCGGCATCGGCAAGACCGGCGTAGTCGGCGTGTTGCGCAATGGCAGCAGCACACGCCGCCTGGGCCTGCGTGCCGACATGGACGCGCTGCCCATTCATGAAGCGACCGGCGCCGCCTACAGCAGCCAGCACCAGGGCTGCATGCACGCCTGCGGCCATGACGGTCACACCACCATGCTGCTGGGGGCCGCCCGCTACCTGGCGGCAACCCGGCAGTTCGACGGTACGCTGACGCTGATCTTCCAGCCGGCCGAGGAGGGCCAGGGTGGCGCCGAGGCAATGCTGGCCGACGGGCTGCTGGAACGCTTCCCCTGCGATGCACTGTTCGGCATGCACAACATGCCTGGGCTGCCGGCCGGGCACCTGGGCTTTCGCGAGGGGCCGATGATGGCCTCGCAAGACCTGCTGACGGTGACCCTCGACGGGGTTGGCGGGCATGGTTCGATGCCGCACCTGACCGTCGACCCGCTGGTGGCGGCGGCCAGTGTGGTGATGGCGCTGCAAACCGTGGTGGCGCGCAACATCGACGCACAGGAAGCTGCGGTGGTTACCGTCGGCGCCTTGCAGGCCGGTGAAGCGGCCAACGTGATCCCACAACAGGCACTGTTGCGGCTGAGCCTGCGCGCGCTCAACGCCGAGGTACGGGCGCAGACCCTGGAGCGGGTGCGGGCGATCATCGTCAGCCAGGCCGAAAGCTTTGGCTGCCGCGCCAGCATCGAACACCGCCCGGCCTACCCGGTGCTGGTCAACCATGCTGCGGAAAACGCCTTCGCCACACAGGTGGGGGTCGAGTTGGTGGGGGCCGAGGCGGTGGATGGCAATACCCGCAAACTGATGGGCAGCGAAGACTTCGCCTGGATGCTGCAACGCTGCCCGGGCGCCTACCTGTTCATCGGCAACGGTGTATCGCGGCCGATGGTGCACAACCCGGCCTACGACTTCAACGACGACATCCTGCTGACCGGCGCCGCCTACTGGGGCGCGCTGGCAGAGCGCTGGCTCGCGCCCGCCTGACCTTTCCTTTTTGACGACTGCCGCTGGAACCCGGGCGCGACCGCGCCTGGGCGATCACCCAATCATTGTGTGGAGTGTTCCCTATGCAGACTTCGAGCACCGGTGTGTCGCGTACCCGGCAAGTGGTCGCTGCCGTTATCGGCAACGCCCTGGAGTGGTATGACTTTATTGTTTACGGCTTTCTGGCCAGCATCATTGCCCGGCAGTTTTTCCCGTCGGATGACGAGTACGCCTCGCTGCTGATGGCCCTGGCCACCTTTGGTGTCGGCTTTTTCATGCGCCCGGTGGGCGGGGTGCTGCTGGGCATGTATGCCGACCGCAAGGGCCGCAAGGCGGCCATGCAGATGATCATCCGGTTGATGACGGTGTCCATCGCCATGATCGCCTTTGCGCCCAACTACCTCGCCATCGGCATGGGCGCACCCTTGCTGATCGTGGTGGCGCGCATGCTCCAGGGCTTTGCCACGGGTGGCGAATATGCCAGTGCCACGGCGTTTCTGGTGGAAAGTGCACCGGCCCATCGCAAGGGCCTGTACGGCTCATGGCAGTTGGTGGGGCAGTGCCTGGCGGTGTTTTCTGGGGCCGCGATGGTGGCCTTGGTGACGCACCTGTGCACGCCTGAGGCCCTGGACAGCTGGGGTTGGCGGGTCCCGTTCGTGCTCGGCCTGCTGATTGGCCCGGTGGGGCTGTGGATTCGCAAGCACATGGAAGAACCCGAGGAGTTTTTGGCGGCGCGCAAACAGGCCAAGGGCCAGGCGCCGAGCTTGTGGCAGATACTGCGTGAGCACCGCCGCAGCCTGTTGGTGTCGATGGGCCTGGCCTGTGGCGCAACCGTATCGTTCTACGTGGTGCTGGTGAACATGCCGACCTTCGCCCACAAAAACCTCGGGTTGCCGCTGGACCAGGTGTTGCTGGTGCAGATGCTTGCGGTGGGGCTGATGACCGTGGTCATCCCGCTGGCGGGGGCCTTGTCTGACCGGCTTGGCCGGCGCCCGGTGCTGATGGCCTTCACCCTGGCCTTCTTCGTGATGGTCTATCCGCTGTACGTGTGGGTGGCCGCAGCGCCGTCGATCGAGCGCCTGCTGGTCATGCAGATGCTACTGTGCACCGCCATCGGCGGGTTCTTCGGGCCGGCACCCACGGCCCTGGCCGAGCAGTTTCCGGTCGAGGTGCGTTCGACCGGCGTGTCGGTGGCGTACAACGTTGCAGTGATGGTGTTCGGCGGCTTTGCCCCGCTGATCGTCACCTGGTTGAGCAAGGCCCTGAATACCCCGGTGGCGCCGTCGTTCTACGTACTGTTCGCTTGCCTGCTGACGCTGTTGGGCACCTACTGCCTGAAAGAAGCGCCGCGGGCAGGCAAAGCGGTTGCTTTCAACCTTGGAGTGAAACCGTGAAGCCATTAGCCATCGATCCGATCGTTGCCCTCGATGCCGAGGCCTTGTCCAAGGCTATTCATGCCCGTCAGGTGTCGTGCCACGAAGTGATGCAGGCATACCTCGCCCATATCGAGCGCTTCAACCCACAGGTCAATGCGCTGGTGTCGTTGCGTGCGGCCGAGGCGGTGTTGGCCGAAGCCGATGAGCGCGACAGTGAGCTGACGCGGGGGCTCTCAAGGGGGTGGATGCATGGCATGCCTCAGGCGATCAAGGACCTGGCCGCCACCGCCGGGCTGCGCACCACCCTGGGCTCGCCGCTGTTCGCCGAGCATGTGCCCGAGCAGGATGCAGTCAGTGTGGCGCGGGTGCGCGCCAGCGGGGCGATCATCGTCGGCAAGAGCAATGTGCCGGAGTTCGGCCTGGGTTCGCAAAGCTACAACACCCTGTTCGGCACCACCCTCAATGCCTACGACCCCAGCCGGGTGGCCGGTGGCAGCAGTGGCGGGGCAGCTGCGGCGCTGGCGCTGCGGTTGCTGCCGGTGGCCGATGGCAGCGACATGATGGGCTCGTTGCGCAACCCGGCGGCGTTCAACAACGTGTTCGGCCTGCGCCCGTCCCAGGGGCGGGTGCCACACGGGCCTGCGCCGGAGGTGTTCATGCAGCAGTTGGCCACCGAAGGGCCGATGGGGCGCAGCGTGGTCGATGTGGCGCGGCTGTTGTCGACCCAGGCCGGTTTCGATGCACGCGTGCCGTTGTCGCTGAGCGGCGGCCAGGGTGATTTTGCCGAAGGGTTGCAGCGCGACTTCAAGGGCGTGCGGCTGGGCTGGCTGGGTGACTATGACGGCTACTTGCCGATGGAGGATGGCGTGCTGAGCCTGTGTGAGTCGGCCCTGGCGGATTTCGCCGAGCTGGGCTGCCAGGTCGAAGCCTGCCAGCCGGCATTTGACCTGGCGCGCCTCTGGCAATGCTGGCTCACCCACCGCCACTTCCTGGTGCACGGCAACCTCGGTGCGGCCTATGCCGACCCCGGCAAACGTGCGTTGCTCAAGCCTGAGGCGCAGTGGGAAGTCGAGGGTGGCCTGCAGTTGAGTGCGGCGCAGCTGTACCAGGCTTCGGTGGACCGCAGCGCGTGGTACCAGGCCCTCGGCCGTTTGTTCGAACGTTACGATTTCCTGCTGCTGCCTTCGGCCCAAGTGTTCCCGTTCGATGCACGGCAGGCGTGGCCGAAGGGGGTCGCAGGACGGACGATGGACACCTATCACCGCTGGATGGAGGTGGTGATCGGGCCGACCCTGGCAGGGCTGCCGAGCATCAGTGTACCGGTGGGCTTCAGTGCCCTGGGGTTGCCGATGGGCCTGCAGCTCATTGGCCCGGCCCAGGCGGATCATGCCGTGTTGCAACTGGCCTATGCGCATGAGCAGCTGACCCGCTGGGTCGAGCGGCGGCCACCGCAGTGCTTGCAAATACCGTAAAGGCCCTGGGCAGGCGCGGTTTTTGCTGTGCATGATGACCAACCCGCTAGAAGCCAGGGAGGTCGGACACATGGGCAACATGACAGACAGTGGTGGCGTACGTTCGGTAGAGCGAGCATTGGCCATCGTCGACTTGCTCGGCGAGCATCAGGCGCTGGGGCTTGAAGAGTTGCACTACCTGACGTCGTTGCCCAAGGCCACGGTCTCGCGCATGCTCGCTACCTTGCAGGAGCAAGGGTGGGTCTACCGGGGCTTGAGCGATCGACGCTATCGCCTGTGTGCCCGGCGCCTGTTCGGTGACCGCCAGCTGCGTTTCAAGCGGCGCCTGGTGGAACACGCCGCGCCCTGGCTGTTGGAACTGAGCGAGCGCACCGGGCTGGTGGCGGACCTTTCGTGCTTCGATGGCGAGCAGCTCGAAGTAATGGAAAGCGCCATCCCCCAGGTGTTGCGCAAGCGCTATCCGAACAACTGCCAGATCGTCGGCCACCATGCCAGCCTGTTTCACTCGGCGATGGGGCGCGCGTGCCTGGGGGAATTGCACAGCGACGAAGTGCAGCGCCTGGCCAGCCACCAGCGGTTGCGCGATGACACGCTGTTGCGCGAAATCGAAGAGGACGCGCACAAGGGCTTTGGTCAGCGCACCGAGGGGCACTGGGAGTATCCGGTGCGGTTGCCGTTTCTGATCCGGGCGATCGCGTTGCCGGTGCGGGTTGAGGGGCAGCTGGCCGGTAGCATTGCCTTGCACTGGCCGGTGGATCAGGCGCCGGTAGAGCGGGTGTTGAGCCTGCACCTGGACCGTTTGGCGGCGACAGTGGGGCAGGTGCAGCATGCGCTGGAGGCTTGAGGGATGCCTGTGCTGGCCTCTTCGCGGGCAAGCCCGCTCCCACAGGTCCCCGGCTAATTCAACAGGCTATGTGTAGGGCTGTGGGAGCGGGTTTGCCCGCGAAGAGGCCAACGCAGTTTCGCGAAACCCGCTCGGGCTCACCCCTGAGTGCTTGCGGAAAAACCGGCTGAAATACCCCACATCGACAAACCCCAGTTCATGGGCGATCTCTTTTACACTGAGGCTCGAATGCCCCAGCGCCCGTTTGGCTTCCAACACCAACCGGGCATTGATGACATTCATCGGCGTCATGCCCAGGTGCTCCTGGCACAGCCGCCCCAGCGTGGCCAAGGTCAGCCCCATTTCACCGGCGTAGTCACCGAGCGACCAATGCTCGCGAAAGTGCATGTCTACCAGCTCACGGAACCCGGTCAGCTGCTGGCTGCGTCTGGAGGGCAGACGCTGCTCGCTACCGCTGGCCGACGGCTCGTGGCGTACCACTTGGATCAGCAGCGCCAGCAACAGCGACATGCTGCTGGCCACATGCTCGCGGGCGCGGTTGTGGTATTCCTCGCGCAGGGCACGGCACAGCGGTAGCAAGGGGTCTTCGTCGGCGTCCCAGGGCGGCAGGGCGATCACCAGGGGCTTGCGGATCTGTGCCAGCAGGTTCGGCGCCAGTACCTGGGCGATGCTTTCCAGCGGATGCTGCGCCGCGGTGATCACCTGGCCCTCCACGGCGCCGGCCCAATGAAAACCATGGACCACCTGCGCCGGCACGTAAACCACGCAGGGTGCCCGGGCCTGCACGCGGTCGCTGTCGAACAGCACTTCACCCGCACCGCTTTGCAGGTACAACAACTGCAGCAGGCCTTCGTGACGGTGCGCCGCGATCTCCCAGTTGTGGGCGCCGGAGCGTTGCGAGATCGACTCCACATGCAGAGACTCGTGCCACACTGGCTGCGCGGTCTCGCCGTACAGGGCGTAGTTGGGGATCTTGTTCATGGTGTTGTAATTGTTGTGATCGATACCCGGCTACTGTGCCACAGCAGCCTGCAGGGTTCAGGGGCCAATGCCGAAATTGTCGGGAATGTGGGGCTGGTTGCAGGTTTTGTCCATTCTTCCAGGGTAGCTGCCGGCCCTAGGCTGTTCGCCAGATGAAGCGACACTCTGGAGAGCAGCATGCATAACAACAAGATTCACGATCACTGGCTGGGCCTGGGTTCAGCCGTTTGCGTGGTGACCGGCGCGGCCGGCGGCATTGGTGCGGCGCTGGCCGCAGCGTTGGTCGAGCAGCAGGCCCATGTGGTGTTGCTGGACCGCGATCTGGACAAGTGCCGTGAGCTGGCAGCCACCTTGGGCGAGCACAGTGTCGGGGAGGTCAGCGCGCTGGGCTGCGACATCGCCGACCCAGGCAGTGTCAACCAGGTTGCCGCTCAGGTGCAGGCGCTGCACGGGCGTTGCGATGTACTGATCAACAACGCCAGCGTATTGCGCCCTGGGTCGCTTGAAACGCTGACCCTGGAGCAATGGAACCAGGTGTTGGCGGTCAACCTCAGCGGCTATCTGCTGTGCTCCCAGGCCTTCGGCCACGCGATGCTTGCCCGTGCTCAGGGGCGTATCGTGCATGTTGCGTCCATCGCCGCCCATTACCCGCAACCCAACAGTGGCGCCTACAGCGCGGCCAAGGCCGGTGTCAGCATGCTGTCCCGGCAGATTGCCGTGGAGTGGGGGCCGCGTGGTGTACGCAGCAACGCGGTGTGCCCTGGGTTGATCCGCACGCCGTTGTCGGCCGCGTTCTACGCGGACCCGCAGATCGAACGCCAGCGCAGCGCCATGACTGCCAACCAGCGAATCGGGGAGCCGCAAGACATCGCCGAAGCGGTGCTGTTTCTCGCCAGCCCGCGCGCCGACTACATCAATGGCGCGGAGCTGACCGTCGATGGTGGGCTGGAGAGCATGCCCATGGCATTGATCCCCCGCCCCGGTTTTGAGGGTGTACGCACATGACTACGCGCAGCTGCGACGTACTGGTGGTGGGCGCGGGCGCCGGTGGCTTGGCGACGGCGATCACCGCAAAAATGCACGGCCTGGAGGTGATCGTCATCGAAAAGGATGACTGCTTCGGGGGCACCACGGCGTTTTCCGGTGGCGTGTTGTGGGTGCCGGGCAACCGGCATGGGGTAAACGACAGCGAGGCGGCGGCGCTCACCTACCTGCGTAACGAAGCCGGCGACTGTTTCGACGAAGTGGCGGTCAAGGCGTTTCTGCGTCATGGGCCAGACATGGTCGAGTTCTTCGAACGCAATACCGCGGTCAAATTCATCCCCACGCTGTACCCCGACTATCACCCGCACGTGGAGGGTGGCGTCGATATCGGGCGTTCGATACTGGCGGCGCCCTACGATATCCGAGGTCTGGGGCCAGACATGGCACGCCTGCGGCCACCGCTCAAGACCATCACTTTCATCGGCATGATGTTCAACTCGTCGAATGCCGACCTCAAGCATTTCTTCAATGTCACGCGCTCGGTGACCTCCTTCGTTTATGTGGCCAAGCGCTTGCTGACCCACCTCAAGGAGCTGGCGTTGTACCGGCGCGGCACCCAGGTCACCAGTGGCAATGCCCTGGCGGCGCGGTTGGTGAGGTCGGCGCTGGACCTGGGTATTCCGATTCTGACCGGGACGCCGGCCAGGCAGCTTTTGCGTGAAGGCCATCGGGTCACTGGGGTGCTGGCCAAGCATGGCGACGGCGAGCTGCGCATCGAGGCACGGCGCGGTGTGGTGCTGGCCTGTGGTGGTTTTTCCCATGACGTGCAACGGTTGAAGCAGGCCTACCCGCATGTGCGTCGAGGCGGCGAACACTTTTCGCCGGTGCCCGCGAGCAACACCGGGGATGGTGCGCGCATGGCCGAGGCGTTGGGCGCCCAGGTCGATATCCGTTTGCAGGCTGCGGCGGCGTGGATGCCAGTGTCCAAGGTACCAATGGGGGCAGGGCGCTACGTTGCGTTTCCGCACCTGCTCGACCGTTACAAGCCTGGTGTGATCGGGGTTCTGCGCTCGGGTAAACGCTTTACCAACGAGTCGAATTCTTACCACGACGTGGGGGCGGCCTTGATCGAGGCGTGTGCCGAACAAACGGAAACCGCCATGTGGCTGGTCTGTGACCGTCGCACCCTGGCCAAGTACGGCCTGGGTTTTGCCAAGCCCGCGCCAATGCCGTTGGGGCCGCTGTTGCGCAATGGCTACCTGCTCAAGGGCAACAGCCTCGCCGAGCTGGCCCGCAAGGCCGGGATCGATGCCGCCGGGCTGGAGCAGACCGTGCGCGACTACAACCTGGGCGCCGTTCAGGGGGAGGACCGCCAGTTCGGGCGGGGTACCACGAGCTTCAACCGTTACCTGGCCGACCCGCAACATAAGCCCAACCCGTGCGTGGCACCGCTGGGCGAGGGGCCTTACTTTGCCGTGAAGGTGATCATGGGCGATTTGGGCACCTTCGACGGCATCCGCACCAGCGTGGTCGGCGAAGTGCTGGGCGCCGATCAGCAGGCCATCGACGGCTTGTACGCTGTCGGCAACGACCGCGCCAGCATCATGGGGGGCAATTACCCCGGTGCGGGCATCACCCTGGGGCCGATCATGACTTTTGGCTACATCACCGGTCGCCATCTGGCGGGCGTCGAACAAGGCCTGGCGACAGCGGGCAATGCGCAGGAGGTGGCGTGATGGACAAGCCCGTCGTCGATCACCGGGTCTACACCATTCGTCCACGTGGCATGGCGGCCTTTCTTGAAGCGTTCGACCAGTTGGCGATGCCGATTCTGCTGCGCCATCTCGGTGCACCGCTGGCGTTCTATACCAGCAGCATCGGCCCGCTCAACCAGGTGGTGCATCTGTGGGGCTACGACAGCCTCGATGACTTCGAAAAACGCAGCGCCGCCCGCGATGCCGACCCGGACTTCGCCGCCTACCTGCACGCCACCCGCGACCTGGTGCTGGCCCAGGAAACCCGGATCATCAGGCCTGTGCGGTTGCGTAGCCTCATTAACCGGTAACGCGGCCCAACCCCGATGCACCTTCATAAAAACAACAACAGGTGATACCCATGAACAACGCCATCGATGTGCGCCAACTGATCGACCAGCAACCTATCGGCCGCTACCAGAAATGGGTGGTCTTCCTGGGTTTTCTGATCATTGCCCTGGACGGGCTGGACGTCGCCATCATCGGTTTCATCGCACCCCAATTGAAAAGCGACTGGGGCCTGAACGCGCAAAGCCTGGGCCCGGTGCTGAGCGCCGCCCTTATCGGCCTGGCACTCGGTGCATTGATCGCCGGCCCCCTGGCTGATCGCTACGGGCGCAAGGCGGTCTTGCTGGGGAGTGTCCTGCTGTTTGGTGTCTGGACCCTGGCCTCGGCGTTCTCGCCCAATCTGGAGACCCTGGTTGCCTTGCGTTTTCTCACCGGCCTGGGCTTGGGCGCTGCCATGCCCAATGCCAGTACTCTGGTCAGTGAATACGCGCCGGCGCGCAGCCGCTCGCTGCTGATCACCCTGGCCTTCTGCGGCTTTTCCCTGGGCGCGGCGGCAGGCGGCTTTGTCAGTGCCTGGATGATCCCCAATCTGGGCTGGCGCAGCGTGCTGGTGCTGGGCGGTGTGCTGCCGCTGCTGACATTGCCGTTGTTGTGCTGGCGGTTGCCCGAGTCGGTCACCTTCCTGGTCAGCAAGGGCGCGGATGCACGGCGCATCCACGCTATCGTCAGCCGCCTGGCGCCGGGGCGCGTCAACGCCGACAGCACCTTCGTCGTGCCTACCCGCGCGCCGGGCAGCTGCGGGGCGATTGGCACCATCCTTTCGCCTCGCTATCGCTTCGGCACCTTGATGCTCTGGACCGGCTACGTGCTGGCGCTGTTTTTGGTCTACCTGTTCAGCGGCTGGTTGCCCACCTTGGTGAAAGAGGGTGGCGGCTTCTCGGTAGCCGAAGCGGCCATCGTCACCGCCTGTTTCCAGATCGGCGGGCCGCTGGGGGCGATCTCGGTGGGCTGGGCCATGGACCGCTGCAACCCGCAACGGGTACTGATGCTGACCTTCCTGTTCAGCGGCGCGGTGATCTTCGCCATTGGCCAGGTCGCTGGGGATTTCACCTGGCTGTGCACGATTGCCTGGGCCGTGGGCTTCGGCCTCAATGGCGCCAGTGTGGGCATGAATGCCTTGGCGGCGGCGTTCTACCCCACTGAGGCGCGGGCGACCGGCGCCAGCTGGATGAGTGGCATCGGGCGCTTTGGGGCGATTCTCAGTGCGTTTGCCGGTGCCCAGATGTTGGCAATGGGCTGGAGTTTTGCGCAGGTGTTCGCCTCGTTGCTGATCCCGGCGCTATTGGCCGCGCTGGCTGTGCTGATGCAAGGGCGCCATGCCGGTTCAGGCCGAGACGCTGCCCGGCAACCGGTCTGAAGACGGCGGGAGTACAAATGTACTCCCGCTACTTTTTTAAATAAATGAGAGGCGTTATCAATAGTATTTACTTTACATTCCCTTTACATCAGACTCCGCCCCGCCAGCGCCAAAGTGCGTGCATGCATACAGAAAAAAAACAGCAATCTGTCGAAGGAGCGGGGCGTGAATTTGATGAAAAGTACTCTGGCGCTGGCGGTGGGCTCAGCCCTGTGCCTGGCGAACAATGCCTGGGCGGCGGCGCAAGAGGGGGCCGTCCAGCTGGATGCGATCACGGTGACCGGGGAGAAGATCAACCGCACCTTGGAGCAGACCCAGTCGAGTGTCGTGGTGATCACCGACAAGCAGCTGCGGGAAAAAGAAGACCACAGCCTGGTCGATGTGCTTGCCCGTACCCCCGGTGTCTACAACCAGTCCGGCAATGAAAACTGGGGTATCCGCGGGGTGCCAGTGTCGGGCTTCGACGATCAGGGCCCGGCCACGCTGAACGGGGCGGTGTCAGTGTTCGTCGACGGTGCCGTGCAGCCGAACCGTTCACTGACCCTCAGCCCCATGCCGCTCTGGGATGTCGAACAGGTCGAAGTGTTCCTTGGCCCGCAGTCCACCACCCAGGGCCGTAACTCCCTGGCCGGTGCGGTGGTCATCCAGACCCGCAACCCGACCTTCGAGCCGAGCCTTTCGGCGCAGACCAACGTAGGGAACTACGGCGAACAGGGTGCGGCGGTAGCCGGTGGTGGCGCACTGGTCGATAACAAGATCGCCGGGCGCATCGCCGTGGACTACCAGGAAGGTGACGGCTACATCGACAACAGCACCCTGCACGACGATGCCAACCCTACCCGCACGGCCAATGCCCGGGGCAAGTTGCTGATCCTGCCCAGTGACGACCTCGACATCCTGTTGACCTATGCCCACGGCGAAAGCCGCAAGGGCGATAACACGGTCATGCGTGAAAACGGCAAGGTCCGTTATTACAAGATGACCTCCAACACCAAGGCCTTCGATAAGCTCGAACAGGACACGGTCAGCGCCAAGGTCGACTACCGCCTCGACGACTACTGGTCGCTGACCAGCCTCACGGCCAACACGCGCTCGGACTACGACGCCCGCCTGGACTTCGACCAATCGGCGGACGCCAACGAGGTAGTGCTGCGGCAGCAGGACGGCAACCTGTTCAGCCAGGAGCTGCGCCTGAACTACACCGGCGATACGCTCAAGAGCTTCGTGGGTGCCTACTACGGGCACAACACTAACGATTTCCATGACCGACTGCTGTTCGACGAGCGTTTGTTCGGTACGGCCAAAGGCGATACCACCATCAAGAACACCGCGCTGTTCGGCGAGATCAACTGGACGTTCGTGCCGCGCTGGACGCTGATTACCGGATTGCGTTACGACCATGAGACCAACGACACGGACATCGACCAGGACGATTTCTCCAGCCCTGGCAAGGTCAGCAAATCGTTCAATACGCTGCTGCCCAAGCTTGGCCTGGACTATGAGCTGGCCGAAGGGCAGTACCTGGGCTTCATGGTGCAAAAAGGCTATCGCGGCGGTGGCGTGAACATGCGTGCCGGGGGTGGGCATCAGGCCTACGACCCGGAATACACCACCAACTACGAACTGTCGTACCGTGGCAGCTTCCTCGACGGCTCCCTGCGTACCCGGGCCAACCTGTACTACACCGACTGGAAGGACCAGCAGGTCAGTGTGCTGGACCCGAATACCGAGTTCCTGCATGTATTCAACGCCGGCAGCAGCGACATCAAGGGCCTGGAAGTGTCTGTCGAGAAAGACTTCGGCGCACAGTTGACCCTGAACGCCGCCGCCTCGGTCACCGACGGCACCTACAAAGATTTCGTCACCGGCGATGGCCGCGACATGAGCGGTGAAGACTTCCTCTATTCGCCCAAGTACAAGCTGTCGCTGGGTGCGACCTACCGATGGAACGAGCGCCTGACCCTCAACACCGACCTTGTGTACCAGAGCACATCGCCTTCGGAATACGAATTCGATGACGCAGGCCACGTCACGGGCGAGCGCCGCAGTGACAACTACTGGCTGGCCAATTTCAACACCGAGTACAAGATCACCCGCAATATCGCGGTGTCCGGCTTCGTGAAGAATGCCTTCGACAAGGAGTACATCACCAACAACCGCAGCGGCGACATTCTCGATGTCGGGGCTCCGCGTACGGTGGGCCTGGCGTTGCGTTACGACCTCTAGGTCAGGTAGCTGAGTGCCTGCAGTGGCCTGCCAGCCCTGCAGGCCTAGTTTTCGCGGCTGTACATCCTGCATTCCGCCAGCAACGCCAGCAGGTTCGGTTCCCGTTCCCGGGCCTTCAGAAACACCACGCCGATATGCTGCTGCAGGCGATAGCGCGGCTGCAGGGCAATCAGCTTCACCCGGTTTTCGTAGACCGCCGCGATCCGCCCTGGCAGCAGGGCAAAGCCCACGCCCGAGCTGACCATGCTCAGCAGGGTGAAGATATCGTTCACCTGCATGGCCACCTTCGGCTCGAACCCGGCCTGCTGGAATACCCGCGCCCCATCACGGTGGGTGGCAAAGCCTTGGGTCAGGGTGATGAACGTGGAGTCGGCCAGGTCTGCAAGGTCCACCTCGGCGTGTTCGGCAAAGGGCGAGTCGGTGGGCACGGCGAGGAAGATGTCGTCGGAGAACAGCGGCAATTGCTCGCAGGCGGGGTCACTGACGCTTTCGTCGAGCGATACCAGAACTGCCTCCAGTTCGTGGTTTTTCAGGCGCTGTAGCAGGTCGACGTTCGAGCCCAGGGTCAGGTCGATGTTGAGCTCGCTGCGGCGCAATTTGAGGCCCATGACCAGTTTCGGCACGGTCTTCACCGTCAGCGAATAGAGGGCGCCCAGGCGGAAACGTTCGGCATAGAACCCGGCGGCTTCACGGGTCTGGTGGACCATCTGCTCGGCGTCCTGGATTAGCTGACGGGCTTTTTTCTCCAGTACGTAGGCGCTCTCAAGTGGGATCAGCTGGCGGCCTTCGTGCTTGAACAAGGGGCAACGCAGGGCGCTTTCTAGCGAGTGGATAGCGCGGTGCACGCTGACGGCGCTGGTGGACAGCTCGGCGGCGGCGCGGCCGAGGTTGCCAGTGCGCATGAAGGCGAGGAAGGTTTGCAGTTTCTTGAGGGTCAGTTCTTCGTCGATGAGCATGGGCGGCCTGGTAGGTGGGGCTGCAGTTGGGGGTTATAGCATCAAGGTGCAGGGGTTGAGTTTTTTGGCGCCTGGGAGATCGAGCGCCGCCCGCGCGGCGCTCGATCTCCCAGGCGCCATAGAACTCAATTCATACACCAGCGCTTCCAGCGCCAATCACCCCATCGATTCAATCAACGCCCACAACCGCAGATCATCAAAGTCATCGATCACCAGCCCAGCCCCCGCAGCCATCAGGCGTTCGGCAGTCTGTGTGGTGGCAATCCCAACCGTAAAGATCCCCGCCCCGCTGGCAGCCCTGACCCCAGGCAACGAGTCCTCGAAGGCCAGCGCCTGCCCGGCCTGGGCCCCAAGCCGCTGCAGCCCGGTGAGGTAGGGCAGAGGGTCCGGCTTGGCCCGTTCTAGCTCCTCGGCCACCAACACATGCTCGAAGCGCGCCCCCAGCCCCATGGCCTGCAGCATGTGCTCGGCATTGAGCCGGGGTGCGTTGGTCACCACGCACATCCCCAGGCCACAGGCCTGGCCGTGCTCCAGCAAGCGCAAAAGGCCCGGCATGGGCTCAAGCGACGGCGCCAGCGAGCGGAACAGCGCCTCCTTGCGATCAGCCAAGGTCAGGCATTGCTGCGGGCTGGCATCGGCAAACAGCTCGGCGAACAGTTCGCCATTGGCCCGGCCACTGACCTGCGCGTCGAACTGGGCCTGGGTCAGTTCACGGCCATCATGCTCATGCAGCAACTGGCGGAAAGCCTGCAGGTGCAGGGTATCGGTATCGGTGAGGGTTCCGTCGAGGTCGAACAGCAGGGCAGTCAGCATCAGGTATCCAGGTATGAAAAACACAAGCCCGACGATCATAACCAAAGCTGACGACGAAGGGGGCTGGTCAGTGCGTCGCGAAAAGAGTACAAATGTGCTCCATGGACAATCTGACCCCCAAACGCCGCGCCATTCTCGAATTCATTCGTGAGCGCATCGCCGACCACGGCCAGCCCCCGAGCCTCGCCGATATCGCCACGCGCTTCGGCTTTGCCTCGCGCAGCGTCGCGCGCAAACACATCACCGTCCTGTGCCAGGCCGGTTATATCGACGTTACGCCCAACCAGGCGCGGGGCATTCGCCTGGCCCAACCGTTGCGCCGCCCGGAAATCCTCGAAGTGCCGGTGCTGGGCCAGGTCGCCGCGGGTGCCCCGATCGGCCCGGACCTTGGCATCCACGAGCAGTTGCTGCTCGACCCCAGCCTGTTCCGGCGCACGCCTGATTACCTGCTGAAGGTACGCGGCGACTCGATGGTCGACGACGGCATCTTCGACGGCGACCTGGTCGGCATTCGTCAACAGGGCGAGGCCCGTGACGGGCAAGTCGTGGTCGCCCGCCTGGACGGCGAAGTGACCATCAAGCGCTTGCAGCGCCAACCTGGCGGTTACCGGCTGTTGCCGCGCAACCCGGCCTATGCGCCGATCGATGTGGGCCCTGAGCAGGAGTTCTTCATTGAAGGCGTGTTCTGCGGCCTGCTGAGGCGCGACTGATGGGCGCGGTGGTCGATCTCGACAGGCTGCTCGACCAGCGCCAGGTCTGGCGCGGGCGGCAGGTTCAGGCCCGGCCTCAGGGGTTGCAGCCGACCGGCCATGCCGCGCTCGACCAACGCCTGCCCGAGGGGGGATGGCCGGCCGCAGCGCTCAGCGAACTGCTGCTGGCCAGCCCCGGTTGCGGTGAGCTGCAGCTGCTGTGGCCTTCGCTGGCCCGCCTTACAGCCGAAGGCGGGCGGGTGGTGCTGGTCGCGCCGCCGTTCATTCCCTTCGCCCCGGCCTGGCAAGCAGCGGGGGTGGATTTACGTTGGCTGGTCCAAATTGCCTCCGAGCCGGTCGATGCACTTTGGGCGGCTGAGCAGTGCCTGCGTTCCGGTAGTTGTGCAGCCGTGCTGTGCTGGCCAGAACGCGCCGACGATCGGGCACTGCGGCGTCTGCAAGTGGCCGCTGAAACCGGCCAGGCGCTGGCTTTCGCCTGCCGCCCACAGCAGGCGGCACACAACCCGTCACCGGCTGCCCTGCGCATTGCCATCGATACCCGACCGGCACAGTGGCGTGTGCTCAAGAGCCGGGGTGGCATGCCGCCCGCGCAACCCATCGCGCTACCTGGTTGAGGGTGATGCATCATGCTCTGGGCTTGCATTCTGCTGCCACAGCTGGCGCTGGACACCGTCCTGCGCGAGCGTGACAACCCTGATACGCCACTGGTGCTGATTGGCGGCCCAACGCAGCGCCGTGTCGTGCAGGCGGTCAACCCCGCTGCCGCTGCACTTGGCCTGCGTGCCGGGCAAACCCTGACCACGGCGCGCGCCTTGGCCGATGGTTTCACGTGCACAGAGGCCGATGCCAACCGCATCGAACAGTTGCAACAGCTACTGGCGGCCTGGGCCTACCGCTTCAGCGCGCAGGTGAGCCTGCATTACCCAAGGGCGCTGCTGCTGGAAGTAGGCTCCAGCCTGCAATTGTTTGGCCCCTGGCCGCTGTTCGAGGCACGCTTGCGTCAGGAACTCAGCGAGCTGGGCTTGCGTCAGCGCATCGTGCTGGCCAGTAACCCAGTGGCGGCACGCATGCTCGCCAACGGCCACGATGGCTTGGCAGTGACCTGTGCCGAACAGACGCGCGCGGTGCTGGCGCGCATGCCCATCGACCGTGTCGGGCTGCCTCAGGAGGCCGCCGAGGCCTTTGCCCGGATGGGGTTGCGCCAGCTTGGCCAGGTCATGGCGTTGCCTCGTGATGCCCTGGCCAAACGCTTTTCTGCCCAGGTCCAGCTGCACCTGGACCAATTGCTCGGCCTGCGCAGCCTGGGGCTGGATTTCTATCAGCCACCGGACTGCTTCGAAGCACGCCTGGAGTTGAACTTCGACGTTGAGTCGCACCAGGCCCTGCTGTTTCCGCTGCGCAGAATGCTCAACGACCTGGGCGCGTTCCTGGCCGGGCGCGATTGTGGCGTGCAACGTTTTTGTCTGCACCTGGAGCATGCCGAGGGGGCGGACACGCTGCTCAAGGTTGGCCTGCTGGCGGCAGAGCGTGACCCAGCCATGCTCTTCGAGTTGGCAAAAGGGCGCCTGGAACCGCTGCAAATTCGCGCCCCCGTGCGCAATCTGCGGTTGGTCGCCGATGACCTGCCACCCTTCGTGCCCCAGCACCAGGCGCTGTTCGACCCCCGTGCTCAGCAAGCGCAGCCCTGGGAACAGTTGCGTGAACGGTTGCGCGCGCGGTTGGGCGATGAAGCAGTAAAGGGGTTGAGCGCCGAGGCCGACCATCGCCCCGAGTGCGCCTGGCAAACGGCGGAGCAGGGCGCACAAGGCAGCCTGCCGGTGATGCCGGGTAGCCGTCCCGGCTGGCTGCTGCCGGCCCCCCTGGCGCTGGAGGAGGCTGGCCACCGCTTGTTGGGGCAGGCCGAGCGCATCGAGTCCGGGTGGTGGGACGGTGGCGACGTGCGCCGCGACTATTACCGCATCGAAACCCGCGAGGGCCTGCGCGGCTGGGCCTATCGCGACCTCAGCCAGCCAGGCCCCCTGTGGCTGCAAGGCTGGTTCGCATGATTACGCCCGGGTATGCCGAGTTGCATTGCCTGTCGAACTTCAGCTTCCAGCGCGGTGCATCGAGTGCCGATGAGCTGTTCCGGCGTGCCCGCGAGCAGGGTTATCAAGCCTTGGCGATCACCGATGAATGCACCTTGGCCGGTATCGTCCGCGCCTGGCAGGCCGCCAAGGCGCATCAACTGCAACTGATCGTCGGCAGCGAAATACGCTTGCAGGATGGCCCCAAGCTCGTGCTGCTGGTGGAAAACCTCACGGGCTACCAGAGCCTGTGCGCACTGATTACCCGCGCCCGTCGGCGGGCGGAAAAGGGCGAGTACCACGTGTTCGCCGATGACCTGCATCAGCATCATCAAGGGTTGCTGGCGCTGTGGGTCGCCGAGGACACCGACGACCCTGCGCCAGGCCGGTGGCTGCACTCCGTGTTCGCCGAGCGGTTGTGGCTGGCGGTGCACCTGCACCGTGGCAGTGACGACGACGTACGCCTTGGCAAGCTTCGCGAGCTGGCGGGCAAGGTGGGTATTCGCGCCGTGGCCTGCGGCGACGTGCACATGCATGTACGCGGTCGTCGCGCCCTGCAGGATTGCATGACCGCGATCCGCCAGCATTGTCAGGTGGCTCAGGCCGGGCGCTACCTGTTCGCCAATGGCGAGCGTCACCTGCGTACCCAGGAGCAGTTGCAGGCGCTCTACCCGGACGACCTGCTGGCCGAGACGTTGATCATCGCCCAGCGCTGCCGTTTCGATTTGAGCGAACTGAAATACCAGTACCCGCGCGAACTGGTGCCTGAAAACCACACGCCCGCGAGCTGGCTGCGTGAGCTGTGCGAGCGCGGCTTGCCGATGCGTTGGCCGGGGGGGCCGAGCGACAAGGTGCGCGAGGTGCTGGCAAGGGAGCTGGCGCTGATCGAGGAGCTGGCCTACGAAAGCTACTTCCTGACCGTACACGATATTGTCGCTTATGCTCGCAGCCAGCAGATTCTCTGCCAGGGGCGGGGCTCGGCAGCCAACTCGGTGGTGTGCTTCGTGCTGGGGATCACCGAACTTGACCCCATGGAGCATCGCTTGCTGTTCGAGCGTTTCCTGTCACGCGAGCGCAACGAGCCGCCCGACATCGATGTGGATTTCGAGCACGACCGCCGCGAGGAGGTCATTCAGTATGTGTTTCGTCGTTACGGTCGGCATCGGGCCGCACTCACTGCCGTGGTCAACACCTACCATGCTGCCGGTGCGGTGCGTGATGTGGCGCGGGTACTGGGGCTGCCGGCCGATCAGGTGGATGCACTGGCCAAGTGCTGTGGCCGCTGGAGTGACCGCATCCCCGATGCGCAACGCCTGGCCGAGGCCGGTTTCGAGGCCAGCAGCCCGTCATTGCGGCGGGTGCTGATTCTGGCCGGTGAGCTGATCGGCTTTCCCCGGCACCTGTCGCAACACCCCGGCGGCTTCGTCATTTCGCAGCAACCGCTGGATCAACTGGTGCCGGTGGAAAACGCCGCGATGCAAGACCGCACCGTGATCCAGTGGGACAAGGACGACCTGGACATGGTCGGGCTGCTCAAGGTCGATGTGCTGGCCCTGGGCATGCTCAGCGCCTTGCGCCGCTGCTTCGACCTGCTGCAGCGCCACCGAGGCAGGCACCTGACGTTGGCGAGCATTCCGGCCGAGGACCCGGCCACCTACGCGATGATCAGCCGTGCCGAGACCATGGGTGTGTTCCAGATCGAATCACGGGCGCAGATGGCCATGTTGCCTCGGCTCAAGCCCAACACGTTCTACGACCTGGTCATCGAGGTGGCCATCGTACGCCCCGGGCCGATCCAGGGCGACATGGTGCACCCGTATTTGCGCCGGCGTCTGAAGCAGGAACCGGTCACGTACCCTTCGCCTAAATTGCAGGACGTATTCGAGCGTACCCTGGGTGTGCCGCTGTTTCAGGAGCAGGTGATGGAACTGGCCATGGTGGCTGCAGACTACAGCCCAGGCGAGGCCGACCAGCTACGCCGCAGCATGGCCGCCTGGAAACGCCATGGTGGGTTGGAGCCGCACCGTGAACGGCTGATACAGGGCATGCTGCGCAATGGTTACGAATTGGCGTTCGCCGAGCGCATCTTCGAACAGATCAAGGGCTTTGGCAGCTATGGCTTCCCGGAATCCCATGCGGCCAGTTTCGCCTTGCTGTGCTATGCGAGCAGTTGGCTCAAATGCCATGAGCCGGCCATTTTTACCTGCGCGTTGGTCAACAGTTGGCCCATGGGCTTCTACAGCCCGGACCAACTGCTGCAAGAGGCCAGGCGCCAGGGTGTCGAGGTACGGCCGGTGGACGTGTTTCACAGTGAATGGGATTGCACACTTGAGCCGGTAGCTGAACGTGACCTGGCCATACGCCTGGGGTTGCGGCAGATCCGTGGCTTTGCCGAAGTCGATGCCCGGCGCCTGGAGCAGGCGAGGGCGCAACGGCCGTGGCGCGATGTCGAGGATTTGTGCCTGCGAGCAGGGCTCGACCACCGCGCCCGAGCACGTCTGGCCGATGCCGGGGCACTGAAGGCCCTGGCGCGTGACCGCCACCAGGCGCGCTGGCAGGTGGCGGCCGTACAACCGCAACTGCCCTTGTTCGCGGAAGTAGAAGCGTTACCGGAGGCGGCGGTGGATCTACCCGCGCCGACCGTGGGTGAAGACCTTGTCACCGATTATCAGACCTTGGGGACCACGCTTGGGCCACACCCGTTGACACTGCTACGCCCACGCTTGCGCGCGTTGGGCTGTCGCAGTTCGCACGAGCTCTCGGCTGTCGAGCATGGCGACAGCATTGCCGTGGCGGGGCTGGTAGTGGGCAGGCAACGCCCGCAGACCGCCAGTGGAGTCACGTTCGTGACCTTGGAGGATGAGTACGGCATGGTCAATGTGGTGGTGTGGCGTGACTTGGCCGAACGGCAGCGGCGGGCGTTGGTGGGGGCGCAATTGCTCAAGGTGAGTGGGCGGCTGGAGCAGGAGAATGGCGTGCGCCACCTGATTGCGCGGCGGTTGGAAGATGTCAGCCCCTTGCTACAGGGGCTGGATGTGCGGAGCCGGGATTTTCACTAACCCCACCGGGGCAGATTCAGACCATCGCCAACCGCTGCTTGCGGGTGGGCGCCGGGAACACCCGGTCGATGGCCCGTAGGTCCTCGCTGCTCAGGGTCAACAAGCCTGACGCCGCATTCAGCCGCACATGCTCCGGCGCTACCGCCTTGGGAATGGCAATCACGCCATCGTCACGGGTTACCCATGCCAGGCTCACCTGGGCCGGTGTGGCGCCATGGCGCTCGGCGATTTCAGCCAGCACCGGATGCTGCAGCAACCGCCCGGCCTGGGCCAATGGGCAATACGCCATGGTCGGCAAGGCGCGCTTCTGGCTCCACGGCAGCAGGTCGAATTCGATGCCGCGTTGCGCCGGGTTGTACAGCACCTGATTGGTGGCGCAATCGGGGTTGTGCAGCTCGCGCAAATCATCGACGTCGAAGTTGGACACTCCCCAGCGCTTGATCTTGCCTTGCTCGCGCAGGCGCTCGAATGCCTCGACCGTTTCCTCCAGTGGGTACTGGCCACGCCAGTGCAGCAGGTACAGGTCGATGCAGTCGGTGTCCAGGCGCTTGAGGCTACGCTCGCAGGCCGCAGGTATGCCTCGCGTGCTGGCATTGTGCGGGTAGACCTTGCTGACCAAAAATACCTGATCGCGGCGCCCGGCGATGGCCTGGCCAACCACTTCCTCCGCGCCGCCCTCGGCATACATTTCAGCGGTATCGATCAGGCTCAAGCCCAGCTCGATACCCTGTTGCAGGGCAGAAACCTCAGCCGCCCGGCGGCCGGGGTCTTCACCCATGTACCAGGTGCCCTGGCCAATGGTCGGAACGCTTGAACCTGCCAGTTTCACGTATCGCATGTCACCTCCGGGATCTGGGTATGGGCAAGCAGTACCTCAAGCAGCGCTTGCGCTGCGGTGGACAGCTTGTGTTCGCTGAGGGCAATCACACCCATGCGCCGCTCGACCGCTGGCTCGACCAGGGGCACGCAGCGGGCGCCGAGCTCCTGCATCTGGTTGATGCACAGTGCCGGTACCGCGCTGACGCCCAGGCCACTGGCGACCATACGGCCGACGGTCGACAATTGATGGCTCTCGAACGCCACCGCAAGCTTGCCATGGCTGGCCGCGACGTTCTGTTCCATCAACAGGCGAACCGCCGACGGGCGCTGCAAGGCGATGAAGTCTTCGGCCAGCAATTGCGTCCAACTGACCTGAGGCAACACGGCCAGTGGCGAGTCGGCGGGCACCACGGCGACGAAGCGGTCCATGTAGAGCGGGTAGAAGTCCAGGCCATCGGTGTTGTCCGGTTCGAAGCCGATGCCCAGTTCGACGCGACGGTGGCGCACCAGTTCCTGTACCTGCTCGTTAATCACGTCGTGCACGGTGACGTTGACCTTCGGGTAGCGTTGGCGAAACACCTTGAGCGAGTGCGGCAGCAGGTTGCCTGCAAAGGCCGGTATGGCCGCCACCGAAACGCGGCCAAGTTGCAGGGTGAAACGCTGGCGCAGCATTTCTTCGGTGTCGTCCCAGTCGGCCAGCAGGCGCCGAGCCAGTGGCAGCAGCACTTCACCTTCGGCAGTCAAGCTGACGCTGCGGGTGGTGCGGCTGAGCAGGGCGCCGCCAAGGTTTTCTTCCAGGGCCTTGATGGTCAGGCTCAACGCCGGTTGTGAGACGTGCAGATGCTCGCCGGCCTGGGCGAAGCTCTGGTACTTGGCCACGGCGACGAAGGCGCGCAGTTGCTTGACGTTCATGACAGGCTCGACAGTTGTTTTAAAAAAGTTATCAATCGATGATGAAAACAAAATTAACAAATCAGTCGTCTAAGGTGAAGATGTGCCCACACGCTCACCGACAGCCTCGTCGGTTCAACAACTACAAAAGGCGGATCAACATGGCCGGACTGGACAAGCGCGTAGCAACGTATGAAGAGGCCCTCGACGGCCTGACCGATGATATGACGGTACTGGCCGGTGGCTTTGGCCTGTGCGGCATTCCAGAGAACCTCATCAGCGAGATCAAGCGTCGTGGCGTCAAAGGCCTGACCGTGGTCTCCAACAACTGCGGTGTCGATGGTTTCGGCCTGGGTGTACTGCTGGAAGACCGGCAGATTCGCAAGATGATCGCCTCCTACGTTGGCGAGAACGCCGAATTCGAACGTCAGTTGCTCAGTGGCGAACTGGAAGTCGAACTCACGCCCCAAGGTACCCTCGCCGAGAAAATGCGCGCTGGCGGCGCCGGCATCCCGGCCTTCTACACAGCTACCGGCTACGGCACCCCGGTCGCCGATGGCAAGGAGGTGCGAGAATTCAAGGGCCGCCACTACATTCTCGAAGAATCCATCACCGGTGACTTCGCCATCGTCAAGGGCTGGAAGGCCGACCACTACGGCAACGTGGTGTACCGCAACACTGCGCAAAACTTCAACCCGCTGGCGGCCACTGCCGGCAAGATCACCGTGGTCGAAGTGGAAGAGATCGTCGAACCGGGCGTGCTGCTGCCCAGCGAGATCCACACCCCCGGTATTTTCGTTGACCGCGTGATTGTCGGTACCTTCGAAAAGCGTATCGAAAAGCGCACCGTCAAGGCCTGAGCGCCATCCTTCAGAACAACAAAGAGATCCTGACCATGGCACTGACCCGCGAACAGATGGCGCAACGCGTCGCCCGTGAACTGAAGGACGGCTACTACGTCAACCTGGGTATTGGTATTCCGACCCTGGTGGCCAACTACGTACCTGCCGACATGGATGTGATGTTGCAGTCGGAGAACGGCTTGCTCGGCATGGGCGAATTCCCTACTGAGAGCACGATCGATGCCGACATGATCAACGCCGGCAAGCAGACTGTCACCGCCCGCCGTGGCGCCTCGATCTTCGATTCGGCGCAGTCGTTCGCCATGATCCGAGGCGGCCACGTCGACCTCACGGTGCTCGGCGCCTTTGAAGTGGATGTGCACGGCAACATCGCCTCGTGGATGATCCCCGGCAAGCTGGTCAAGGGCATGGGCGGCGCCATGGACCTGGTGGCCGGAGCCGACAACATCATTGTCACCATGACCCACGCGTCCAAGGACGGCGAGTCCAAACTGCTGCCGCGCTGCAGCCTGCCGCTGACCGGTGCCGGCTGCATCCGCAAGGTGCTGACTGACCTTGCCTACCTGGAAATCGACGATGGCGCGTTCATCCTGCGCGAGACAGCGCCGGGGGTGAGCGTTGAAGAAATCATCGAGAAGACCGCTGGCAAGCTGATCGTGCCGGATGATGTGAAAGAAATGACCTTCTAACCCCTGCTGTGACCACCGACCCTGTGGAAGCGGGCTTGCCCGCGAATGCCGACGCATTCGCGGGCAAGCCCGCTTCCACAGGGTTTTGCTGTTGCTTCAAGATCCGTCCGATAAAACCAATAAAAGGAAGTTGACTGTGGCCGCTGAAATCCAAGACAGCCGCTCCGCCCGCTTTGCCCTGCGCTGCTCCAACTGGGCCGAACGCTGGTTCCCTGATTCCTGGGTATTCGCCGCCCTTGCTGTGGTGCTGGTGTGCGTGGGTGCGCTGGCCATGGGTGCCAAGCCGACCGACACCGCCAAGGCGTTCGGCGATGGCTTCTGGAGCCTGATCCCGTTCACCATGCAGATGGCGTTTGTGGTCATCGGCGGCTATGTGGTGGCCAGTTCGCCGCCTGCCGCGCGGCTGATCGACCGCTTGGCACGCATCCCCAAAAACGGCCGCTCGGCCGTGTGCTGGGTGGCGCTGATCTCGATGCTGGCTTCGTTGCTCAACTGGGGCCTGTCGCTGGTGTTCGGTGGCCTGCTGGTGCGCGCCCTGGCACGGCGCACGGACCTGAAAATGGACTACCGCGCTGCCGGCGCTGCCGCATACCTGGGCCTTGGCGCGGTATGGGCGCTGGGCCTTTCGTCTTCAGCGGCGCAACTGCAGGCCAACCCGGCCAGCTTGCCACCGTCGATCCTGTCGATCACGGGGGTGATTCCGTTCACCGAGACCATCTTCCTCTGGCAGTCCGGCGTCATGCTGGCGGCGCTGGTGATCGTATCGCTGGTGGTTGCCTATGCCACCGCGCCAGGCCCGAACAGCGCGCGTACCGCGCAACAATGCGGTGTTGACCCAAGCTTTACCGCGCCAACACCTGCCCAGCGCAGCCGGCCCGGCGAGTGGCTGGAGTACAGCCCGATCCTGACCTTGCTGCTGGTGGCCCTGGCCGGTGGCTGGCTGTACCAGGAGTTCGCAACCAAGCCTGCTATCACCGCCATCTCCGGGCTGAACACCTACAACTTCCTGTTCATCATGCTGGGTGCCTTGCTGCACTGGCGCCCGCGCAGCTTCCTGGATGCCGTGACCCGTGCCGTGCCGACCACTACCGGGGTGCTGATCCAGTTCCCTTTGTATGGCTCGATCGCGGCGATCCTTACCCAGGTCAAGGGCGTGGATGAGCAGACATTGGCCCATCACATTTCCACCTTCTTCGTGCAGATTGCCTCCCACGACACCTACGCGGTGCTAATGGGCGTGTATTCGGCAGTACTGGGCTTCTTCATCCCCTCGGGCGGTGGCAAGTGGATCATCGAGGCGCCGTATGTGATGCTGGTGGCCAATGACTTGCAATACCACCTGGGCTGGGCGGTGCAGATCTACAACGCCGCTGAGGCGCTGCCGAACCTGATCAACCCGTTCTACATGTTGCCATTGCTGGGCGTGCTGGGGCTCAAGGCGCGCGACCTGATCGGCTTCTCGTTCGTGCAGTTGCTGGTGCATGCGCCGTTGGTGCTGGTGTTGCTGTGGGCGTTGGGTACCACCTTGCAGTATGTGCCGCCCGTGATGCCTTGAGAATTTGCCAGGTCTCGGCCAGCATTTCGCGTGCAGTCCACGTATCATCGGTGTGCGCGAACCTTGCACCTGCCTTCGCCTGGGAAACCTGCGTCACATGTCTATCCGATTGAAACTGTTAAGAAAGAAACTGGGGCTCACCCTGGAAGTGCTGGCCGAAAAAACCGGTATGACCAAAAGCTACCTGTCCAAGGTCGAGCGCGGCCTGAACACGCCGTCGATCGCTGCGGCGTTGAAGTTGGCGCGCGCGCTGAACGTGAACGTCGAAGAACTGTTCGCGGAGGAGCACACCGCGCAGAGCCGTTACAGCCTGGTGCGTCAGGGTGAGCGCCAGGCCCTGGTGGGCGACGGCCAGGGGCCAGGATATGCGGCGCTCACCAGCCAGGTGGGGCAGCGCAGTCTGTTGCCGTTCCTGATCCAGCCGCCTACCGAGTTCAGCGACCCGACGTTCAAGGAACACCAGGGCGAGGAGTTTTTGTTCGTTCATGCAGGGCTGGTGGAGGTGGATTTCATGAACGAGCGGGTGCTGCTGGAGCAGGGTGACGCCTTGCACTTCAACGCCCAGACCCCGCACCGGCTACGTTCGGTCGGGCCGCAGCCGGCGCAGTTGCTGGTTGTGGTGCACGACGACGGCGAGTGAGGTCAGGGCGATGATCGAAGTGTCGCGGTTCTGGCGTGATCCGGCATTGCCCTTCGTCGAGGCCCGGCGCGTAGGGGACGGGCGCCAGGTGTGCTACGCCGCCCATTCCCATGAGAGCTTTTCCATCGGCGTCATCACCGGTGGGCGCAGCACCTACCTGAGCGGCGGCAGCCGTGTCGACGTCAGCGCTGGCACCACGGTGCTGATGAACCCTGGGGTGGTGCACACCTGCAACCCCATCGAGGGGCAAGCGTGGTCCTACCTGATGATGTTCGTCGACCTGCCGTGGTTGCAGGCGCTGGGTTTTCAGTTGCCGGCGCAGACATGCAGCACCTCGCCGGTACTCTACAAGCGCTTGCTTCAGGTATTTGCAGACCTGTTCGACGACGACCTGCCTGATCGCGAAGGCAGGCTTGCAGCGTTCTATGCCTCACTGCCTGGTTTGCTGGAGGATGCGCCGAGTGTGGCTGTGCCGGACCACGCGGGGCTGGAGGCTGCCGCAGCCTTCATCCGTGCGCACCGTACCGACCCGCTAAGCCTTGAAGACATCTGCGACGCCTGCGGTTTATCCCGCTCCTACCTGATTCGCGCGTTTCGCCAGCGTTTTGGTTTGACGCCCCACGACTACTTGCTTGACCAGCGTGTGCAGCATGCCCGTACGCAATTGCGTCAAGGCCGGTCGATTGCCGACGCGGCGCTGGACGCGGGGTTCGCCGACCAGGCGCACCTGCAACGTGCCTTCAAGCGGCACCTGGCAGCGACGCCTGGACATTATCGCAGCAGGTAAACCGCGCTACCCACCAGCAATACGGCCAGCCCCCGGTTCAACAAGCGCATATGCCCAGGGTTGCCAAGGTACTGACGAATCACGCTGCCTGCCCAGGCCCAGCTGGCCACCGAGACAAAACAGATCGGCCCATAGATCCAGGTGAACAGCCACAGCAGTTGCTGTTCGCCGCCGGTATAGGCACCGACACCCGCCACCGCCGCCAACCACGCCTTGGGGTTGAGCCATTGCATCGCCGCGCCGTGCCAGGCCGAGGGCGCATTCTGTTGATCCTCGCTACTTAGCCGGCCATCGTCGCTGGCCAGTTTCCAGGCCATGTACAGCAAAAAAGCCACCCCACCCCAGTGCAGCAGCACGCCCAGCAGCGGCCAGCGCAACAACAGTTCATGCAGGCCCAGCCCGACCAGTACCAGCAGCAGGCAGAAACCAAGGGTTGCACCGGTTACATGCCACAGGCTGGCGCGCAGGCCATGGCGGGCACCGCTGCCCAGGGCGACGATGTTGACCGGGCCAGGGGAGATCGAGGCCGCCAGGGCGAAAGCGGCCATGGAAAGAGACAGACTCATGAGGGCAATCCAGGTGGTGGAAGTTGACGCTAATCTTCAGGCGCAGGGCGTCAGCCGTATTGAATGAAAGTCCCCTGTTACAGGTTTTGCAATAGTTTCTCGCTGTCCGAAAAACCTGCTGTGATTGTAGGATCGCTTACCCAATTTCTATTCAGGTAACTATGAGCAGCTTCGCGGAGCCCCCCAGTTTCCGGCCTTCCTGGCCATCCTTCACCTGTCCTCGTGACGCTTCCCTTGTGAGTACCCGCTAATGGAATGGCTAGCCGACCCCACGGCCTGGCTAGGCCTGTTGACGCTTATCGTCCTCGAGCTGGTGCTGGGTATCGACAACCTGGTGTTCATCGCCATCCTGGCCGACAAGTTGCCGCCCCATCAGCGCGACCGCGCGCGGATCATCGGCTTGAGCTTGGCGCTGATCATGCGCTTGGGCCTGTTGGCGAGTATCTCGTGGATGGTGACACTCACCGCGCCGCTGATCGAGGTGTTCGGCAAGAGCTTCTCGGGCCGTGACCTGATCATGCTGTTCGGTGGTGTCTTCCTGCTGTTCAAGGCCACCGTGGAGCTGCACGAGCGGCTTGAAGGGCATGTCACCCAGGCCAGCGGTGCGGTACGCCACGCGGCGTTCTGGCCAATCGTTGCGCAGATCGTCGTGCTCGATGCGGTGTTCTCGCTGGACGCCGTGATCACGGCGGTGGGCATGGTCGAGCAGCTGTCGATCATGATGATCGCGGTGATCTTCTCGATCGGCATCATGATTGTCGCCAGCAAGCCGCTGACCCGCTTCGTCAACGCCCACCCGACCGTGATCATGCTGTGCCTGGGCTTCTTGATGATGATCGGTTTCAGCTTGACTGCCGAAGGTCTGGGTTTCCATATTCCGAAAGGCTACCTATACGCGGCCATCGGCTTCTCGATTCTGATCGAGGTGTTCAACCAGCTGGCCCGCGCGCGCCGCAAGCGCAGCCTGCAGCAGCACCGGCCACTGCGTGAGCGCACTGCCCATGCGGTGCTACGCCTGCTGGGTGGCCGTCGGGTCGAGGCCGACGAGGTGGGCGAGGAAATCGCCGACCTAGTCGAAGGTGGGGGTGAAGAGGTGCTGTTCGACCGCCGTGAGCGGGTGATGATCAGTGGCGTGCTTAACCTTGCCGAGCGCCCGATCCGTACGGTGATGACCGCGCGTGCCGAAGTCGATGTGATCGACCTTGCGCAACCGGCCGCGGCCATTTCCGAGGCCTTGGCCAACTCGCCTTACTCGCGCCTGCCGCTGATCCGCGATGGCCGCATCGATGAGCCACTGGGTTTCGTGCACAAGAAGGAGCTGCTCAAGGAGTTGCTGTCGGGTAGCCAGCCAGATCTGGAGCGCATGGCGCGGGCCCCGTTGAATCTGCTGGAAAGCTTCAGCATCCTCAACGCGCTTGAACAGATGCGCGGTCAATCGACCCATATCGCCTTCGTGGTCAACGAGTTCGGTGATTTCACCGGCCTTTTGACCATGACCGATATCCTTGAGTCGATTGCCGGCGAACTGCCGGATGCAAGCGAGGTAGAGGGCCCAGGGATCGTTGAAGAAGGTAATGGTTTTGTCGTCAGCGGCGCCCTGAACCTCAGCCAGCTCCAGGCGCGTACCGGCTTCAGCGCCCGCGCCACCGAGGACTACCAGACCCTCGCGGGCCTGGTGATGAGCTTGCTGGATCGCCTGCCGGTGGTAGGGGATCGCCTGGCCTGGAATGGCTGGATCATGACCGTGGAGGCTGTCGAAGAACGGCGGGTGCGCCAGGTGCGGCTTATACCGAACGGCGACGCTGACGCAGCAGGTGCTTGAAACCTTCGACCACCAACACCAGCACTGCGGCCCAGATCGGCAGGTAGGTCAGCCACTGATCCGGGCCGATGCTTTCACCCAGCAACAGGGCCACGCCCACCAGCAATACCGGCTCGACGTAGCTGAGCAGGCCAAACAGGCTGAACGGCAACAGACGGCTGGCCAGCACGTAGGCGATCAGGGCAGAAGCACTGATTGCCCCCAGTACTGGGATCAAGGCGTAAAGGCCAGGGTGGGCCTGCAGGTCAGCAGGTGACAACGGCCCCTGGATCACGAAGTACAGGGCCCACGGCAACAGCAGGCACATGTCGCACCACAGGCCACCCAGATGGTCGGTGCGGCAGCGTCGGCGCAGCACGAAGTAGATTGGGTAACCGATCATCACCACCAGGGTTTCCCAGGCGAAGCTGCCATGCTGGTAGAGCTCGTGCCCGACGCCCAGCGCGGCGCAGCACACGGCCACCTTCTGCAGGTGGGACAGGCGCTCACCGTAGACCAGGCGCCCGGTCAATACCATGGTCAGCGGCAGCAGGAAGTAACCCATCGACACCTCCAGGCTGCGCCCGTGCAGCGGCGCCCACAGGAACAGCCACAGTTGCACCCCCATCAGCCAGGACGTACCGACCATCCCCAGCAGCAGCACCGGGGTGCGTCGTACCCGCGCCAGCAGCTCGCCGACCCGTTTCCAGTCCTTCGAGGCAAGCATGAACAGGGTGAGGCAGGGCAGCGTCAACAGCGTGCGCCAGCCAAAGATCTCTTCGCCATCGAGCGGCGTGAGCAGGGAGGTATAGAAGTACATCACGGCAAACAAGCAGGACGCCATGACCGATGAAAGGATACCTTTTGACACGAGTGCCTCGATTAGGGGAGTTGAGCGGCTGGATCAGCCGCGCATGATCTCAGGGGGCGCGTCCTGCGGCAACCGCGAGACACCAGGGCGAGCGGCCAACGCTTCGAGAAAGGCGTCCGGCGGCATGGGCTTGGCGAACAGGTAGCCTTGTTGAAAGTCCACACCGTGCCGGGCCAGATAGTCGCGTTGGGTCTCGGTTTCGACGCCTTCGGCGACGATGCCCAGGCCCAGTTTGCCCGACAGCTCGATGATGGTGTCGAGGATGTGCAGCGACAGTGCGTCGCCGCCGATCATGGCGACGAAACTCTGGTCGATCTTCAGGTAGTCGACCTTGAATTGACGCAAGTAGTTGAGGCTCGACTGGCCGGTGCCGAAATCGTCGAGGGCAATCATCACGCCCATCTCATGCAGTTTTTCAAACAGCTCCAGGGTTACCGGGGTGGCTTCGATCAGCTTGCGCTCGGTCAACTCCAGGGTCAGCGCCACCCGGCCTGGCGGGAAATGCTGAAGAAAGGTCCGGCAGTCGTCGAGCAGGCTCAGGTCGCGGCAATGGTCAGCGGTGATGTTGATGCCAATATGGAAACCGTCCTCGAGCAGCGCGGCATACGGCGCCAGGCTCTGCGCGGTATGCAGCATCAGCGCGCGGGTCATGGCGACGATCTGGCCGCTGTGTTCGGCGTAGGGGATGAACAGGTCGGGGCGCACCAGGCCTTCACGGGGGTGGTTCCAGCGCATCAGCACTTCGGCACCGGCCCAGTGGTAATCACCCTTGCGTACCACGGGCTGGAAGTACGGTAGAAACTCGTCGGCCTCCAGGGCCCGCTGCAGTTCGGCGCGTGGCGAGGTGGCACGGCGGACCTGCCAATGGCACGCAACCCCGGCCACCGCACCGAGTATCAGCAGCAGGCTGAGCAGGGCGGGGTAGTGGTTGAGCAGCAGTTGGCCTTGCTTGTCGGCGCCATAGCCGCCGTACACGCTGAACGGGTAACGCGTCGAGCTCAGCATCACCGCGGCAGTCGCCGCCGTGGGCGGTGAGCCTTCGTGGACGACACCGTCCTTGCCCATCCAGTTGTTGCCAACGCGGATCTGCAGTGTTTCATCCGGGCCGATAAGCCGCAGCGCCGTGAGCAAGTGGTCGCCATCCACGGTGCTGATCGCACCGCGATCGCCGTCGCTGGCCCGATACACCAGCAGGGCATGGCCCGGCGTTACCGAGTTGCCATCCATCAACCACAGCGTGCCGCTGGCGTAGTCGCCGGCGTCGACGGCCTCATCGAACTCACCGAACAGCGAGGAACAATACAGCGTGTTGTGCTGGAACAGGTTGGTGGACCGCACGAACGCGTTACGTGTGACCTGGCCGCGCAGGGCCAGTTGCACCTGCTCGCATGGGCTGCCCGCCAACGGCAGCAGTGCTTGTGCGGTATTGGACGCTGTGTCGAGTATGCGTTCGACATGGGCAATCACCTGAGCGGTGGTGGCATGGCTGTCGGCACGCAGCTCACGGTCGATCTGCCAATTCATGACCCCCAGGCCGCAGGCCACCGGGAGTACCCCGATCGCCAAAGGGAGCAGGTTGCGCCAACTCCAGCCGGCGCGGCGTTTACGGGTAAGGGGCATACTGGCCTAATCTGATGAAGATAACGTGCAGAGAATAGCCGCTTGTCGGGGAGGGTGGCGAACTAAAGCGCGACAAAGCAATTTACGCAATGTAGAATCCGGTTACGAATACAACAATAAGGTTCTCCACATCCGGAGAATCAAGCCCGCCGAGAATGGGTCCATATGACAAACCATGGGTTCAAACTGATCATTGGTGACTTCCTCGCTCGTAGCGTGCGCGGCATCCCGTGCTCACCGCCTTTTGTGTTCTGCATCCCCGGAAATCACTAATTTTTCGCTGTAGATGAGGACATGAACATGGCAGATATTTTCGAAAATCCAATGGGCCTGATGGGCTTCGAGTTCATCGAGCTGGCATCGCCGACACCGGGCGTGCTCGAACCGGTCTTCCAGATACTCGGTTTTACCAAGGTCGCCACCCATCGCTCCAAAGACGTGCACTTGTATCGTCAGGGCGGCATCAACCTGATTCTGAACAACGAACCCAAGAGCATTGCCTCGTACTTTGCCGCCGAACACGGCCCGTCGGTGTGTGGCATGGCGTTTCGCGTACGCAATGCCCATGAGGCCTATGCCCGTGCCCTGGAGCTCGGCGCACAGCCGGTAGAGATCGAAACCGGCCCGATGGAGCTGCGCCTGCCAGCGATCAAGGGTATCGGTGGCGCGCCGCTGTACCTGATCGACCGCTTCGAGGAAGGCAGCTCGATCTACGACATCGATTTCAACTTCATCGAAGGCGTGGATCGCAACCCCGTCGGTGCAGGCCTCAAGATCATCGATCACCTGACCCATAACGTTTACCGTGGGCGCATGTCCTACTGGGCTGGTTTCTACGAGAAGCTGTTCAACTTCCGCGAAATCCGCTACTTCGACATCAAGGGTGAATACACCGGCCTGACCTCGCGTGCCATGACCGCACCCGACGGTATGATTCGCATCCCGCTCAACGAAGAGTCGTCCAAGGGCGCCGGGCAGATCGAAGAGTTCCTCATGCAGTTCAACGGCGAGGGCATCCAGCACGTGGCCTTCCTGACCGATGACCTGCTCAAGACCTGGGACGCCCTGAAGGGCATCGGCATGCGCTTCATGACCCCGCCGCCGCAAACCTACTACGAAATGCTCGAAGAGCGCCTGCCCGGTCACGGTGAGCCGGTCGACCAGTTGCAAGCGCGCGGCATCCTGCTCGACGGTGCTTCAGAGCAGGGCGACAAGCGCTTGCTGCTGCAGATCTTCTCGGAGACCTTGCTCGGGCCGGTGTTCTTCGAGTTCATCCAGCGCAAGGGCGATGATGGCTTTGGCGAGGGTAACTTCAAGGCGCTGTTCGAATCCATCGAACGGGACCAGGTTCGTCGGGGCGTGTTGAGCACCGATTGATGTGTTCGGGTACCGCCGTCATGCCTTGTTGGCGGCGGTGCCACGCCTGTTGCCCCGGGCCCGGAACAAGCCCCAGTAGATGATCGAGCCGGTCGCGATCCCTACCAGCACCAGAGAAGGAAGAATCTGCAGCGCCGACTGGCGGATTTCCTGTGCGGTGTAGCCTTGACCGTAGCCGCCCCTGACGGCGTACCCATACTTGGCGGAGACCGCCCTTTGCGCATACTCGGACTGTGAAGGCCGCTGTGGGTCGCGACTGTCTCCATGGCTCCAGATGTACTGGTCGCCGAACTCCAGAAGCAGCATCAAGCCATCCTGAAACGCACGCAACTCATTGCGAAGCTCCGTGGCATAGCCCGTCACAATCACTCCTGGATTGCTGTCCGGGTCTTGAAAGTGGGTAACCAGCGCGTTGGGAAGCACGGGCGAGTCGAATGCCAGTTCAACATCCTGCCGGGATTGGGCAAAGGATGACAGGTGCTCCAGCGATTCCGTGTGGGTGCTGCAGTACGCTTCCTGGTCCTGCACCAGGGTCAACGAACGTAGCAAGGGGTCACGGGCCACCTGGTCGTGCAATGCGCTCAGGGCTTCTGCGCACGTCTTCCCTGCAAAAGGCTGGGCAAGCATTGCGGTGCGGTGCATGCGGTCCAGCACCTTGTCGATGGTGAACACGGCTTCCTGAACCGAGACCTGGGCATTTTCCTCCAGTTTTTTTTCCAGTTGAAACACCATTACCAGCAAACCGGAAACCACCGGTACCAGCCCGATCGCCATGATGAGCAACAACTCCAGCAAACTGCGTCCGGCATGCATGATTTTCGACATAGGGCCATTGCTCTCCAGTCTGAGGCTGCCCGTGGTGGGCAGATGACCTGAGAGCCTATGTATTGAAAGGCATGCAGGATGTAGTCCGAGTACGGCCTGAACTTCGGGAAACAGAGTAATCAGTCGTAAGTTGTCACTTTGCCTTGAGCCTCGTGAGTACCTTATCGGCGAGGGTGCCTGTGGATGCAGGGTTCTGCCCAGTAATCAGGCGATCATCGTCGACGACGAAAGGTTCCCATGGCTCATCGTGCTTGCTGTAAATACCGCCACGGGCAACCAGCTCATTTTCGGTAAGAAAAGGCACTACCTTGTCCAGCTCAACCAGTTGCTCCTCGATAGTGGAAAAACCAGTGACCTGACGGTCTTTGACCAGCAAGCTGTTGTCACTTAGCTTGATGTTCAAAAGGCCGACAACACCGTGGCAGACAGCCGCGACAATGCCTTTGTTCTCATAGATCCTGCGTGCGAGGTCTTGAATCGGTTTGTTATCGACAAAGTCGTACATCACGCCATGCCCGCCGGTGTAATAAATCACGCTGTACTCGTCGGCCTTGACCTGCCCTGGGCTCAACGTTGCGCCCAGGCGGCTCATGAACCGCTTGTCGTCGTACCACTGCCAGTCAAGGTCGGGGGCCAGCTGCAGGCTGTGCGGGTCGACAGGTACGTACCCGCCCAGGGGGCTGACATAGTCGACTTCGTAACCTGCCTTCTCAACTTTCGCGACAAAATGCACGGCCTCGCCCAACCACAGCCCGGTTGCCCGTTTGAGTTTCGGGTACTTGGCCGTATTGGTCAGCACTACCAGCATCTTCTTGCTCATGACCACACTCCCATCGCCAGCCTAAGGGGACCGTTATTCCATGGCTCAGTGGAAAACCTAATCAGCATAGCTGCAGCATGGCGGTACGCCATAAATGCTGCCCATGCTGTGCTAACGTGAACATCGTCGCCACCCACCCGCTATTGGAGTCACAAGATTGGTCGCACACCGCACCCCACGCGATCCTGCGCCGCAGGTCACCTTGCTGACGTCGAACACGTCTACGGTAGACCCCATGGGCGAGCGCATAGCCCAATTCGATTGGGCGCGCACCTCGCTCGGGCCGTTGCCTCGTTGGCAGGCCTCGCTGCGGATTGCCATCGACATGATGCTGTTGTCGCCCTTTCCGTGTGCGGTGGTGTGGGGGCCGGACCTGAGCGTGGTTCATAACGATGCCTATCGGATGCTGCACTGCGATGGCCAGGATGCAATGGGGCAGGCGTTCGACGCGCGCTGGAGCGATGCCTGGCATGAGATGGGGCCCTGGGTGTTCAAGGCCCTCGAAGGGCGATCGAGCTTTGTCGAGGACCCGCCACTGCGCATTGAATGTGGCAAGAACAGAGAGCCACTATGGTGTGCCTTTGGCTACTCACCGATTCGCGACGAGCAGGGCTGCGTTGCAGGCTTTCTTCACACGGTCATCGAAACCACGGCCAGCGTCGAGGCGCATCATCATTGGCGCGAACAGGC
Organism: Pseudomonas putida; assembly: GCF_025905425.1. Taxonomy (NCBI): domain Bacteria; kingdom Pseudomonadati; phylum Pseudomonadota; class Gammaproteobacteria; order Pseudomonadales; family Pseudomonadaceae; genus Pseudomonas; species Pseudomonas putida. Next base: position 2,188,328 of record NZ_CP109603.1, read on the forward strand.
GGTAATCTTTGAAAAGCAGCTTGAACGCTACTTGGCCGACCGTGAACAGATCTGGCGATTGTCGCGCGATGTCATGATGATCATCACCCGTGACCTGGCGCTGCAGGCTGCCAATCCGGCCTGGCACCGAGCCCTGGGCTGGGCTGAGGATGTGGCGCAGGGCATGCCGATACTGGAGCTGATCCACCCGGCGGATCGAGCTGAAGTGCAGGTGGCGGTTTCAGGTTTCGTGCAGGACAAGGATGCCGAGCAGATCGATATCCGCCTGCGTCACCAGGATGGCCACTATCGCTGGTTTCGCTGGACCGCCAAATTCGATGGCAACTTGCTGACAGCCGTAGGCCGCGACATCACCGCGGATCGCGAAGAAGCCACCCGTCAATCCGAGGCACTGTTGCGCAACAGTGAACGCCTGGAAGTCATTGGCCAATTGGCGGGCGGGATGGCGCATGAAATGAACAACCTGCTGTCAGGTATCGGTGGCAGCCTTGAATTGTTGCAGCGTCGTCTGCTGCAGGGGCGTCTTGAGCGCTTGGAGACCTATGTCGAGCTCGCGCGCGATTCGGTGCAGCGCGCCATGAACCTGACCCACCGGATGTTGGCGTTTTCTAGCCATCAGCCCCTCGATCCAAAGCCACTGAATGTCAATCGGCAACTGTCCTTGATCGAGCCGTTGTTGCTGCAGGCGCTGGGCGCGGAAATGAGCCTGCATTGGCAACTGGATGTTACGCCGTGGGCAGTCAGCGTCGACGTAACCCAGTTTGAAAATGCCTTGATCAACCTTTGCGCGAATGCCCGTGAGGCCTGCCTTGACCGTGGTAGCGTCTCGATCCGTACGGTGAATGAACGCTTGACTGCGCATTTTCCGGATGAGAGCGGGCTACCGCCTGGCGACTACGTGGCATTGCATGTGCAAGATAATGGCCATGGGATGTCGGCTGCAGAGCTCGCCCGGGCCTTCGAACCCTTTTTTACCAGCAAACCCTTGGGGAGGGGCTCGGGGCTCGGCCTGCCGATGGTCTACGGCTTTGTCGGGCAGTCGGGTGGCTATGTCTGGATCGAATCGACCCCAGGCCAAGGAACAAAAGTCTCCATGCTGTTTCCGCGCAGCCACGCACCGATACCGGCAGATCCGCCGGTCTGTGTGCCGACTACCGGACGGGCGCAAGGTGAGCGCCTGCTGTTGATCGATGATGAGCTCAACCTGCGCTCGTTGATGCGTGAGTTTCTCAGCGAGCGTGGTTTTGCCGTGACTGATGTTTCAGATGCCAATGCCGCACTGGATCGGTTTCGCCATGATGGGCATTTTGACCTTGTGATCACTGATATCGGCTTGCCGGGTGGTTTCAGCGGTCGGCAAGTGGCCAAGGCAATGCGTATGCTCAAGCCCACGCAGAAGATTCTGTTCATCACAGGGTTTACCAATCAGCCCATCGAAGCCCAACTGTTTGATCAGCCCGGCACCGCGTTGATGCTCAAGCCGTTTGCGCTAGAGCAGTTGGCAGGCCGGGCCCTGGACATGCTGGCCAATTGAGGCGGCTCAGGGCTTGCCAAGGATCTGCGTCACTTGCGCCTGCAACTGCTTGAGTTCGAACGGCTTGCAGATCAAGTGCATCCCCGCGCCCAGAAATCCTTCCCGCGCTATGGCCGTTTCCGCGTAGCCGGTGATGAACAGCACCGGCAACTGCGGGTGCAGAGTGCGCGCGATCTCCGCCAGTTGCCGCCCATTCATGCCGGGCAGGCCGACATCGCTGACCAGCAGGTCGATCCTTAGCGCTGAACGTAGCACCTGAAGCGCTTCACTGGCGTTGGCGGCAGTTTGGCAAGGGAAACCGTCTTCGCAAAGCGCCTGACAGAGCAATTGACGAACATCAGGGTCGTCTTCAACCACCAGTACCTGATGGCCTTTGCTCTCCTGCGCAGGCCCGGCGGGCGGGGGCTCGGGCCTGGCTTGGCCAATGTGTCGCGGCAAATACAGATCGACCTGTGTGCCATGGCCGATCGTGCTGTGGAGGGTGACATGCCCATGCGACTGCTTGCTAAAGCCATACACCATGGACAGGCCGAGGCCGATGCCCTGGCCGACGGGTTTGGTGCTGAAAAACGGTTCGAAAGCGTGTTCCAGGGTGCTCTGCGACATGCCCTGGCCGTCATCGATGACGCTCAGGCGCAGGTATTCACCGCTGCTCAGGGCGCCACCGGCGAACTGCTGAGCCTCGATCTGCTGGTTACTCGCCTCAATGCGTAAAAGGCCGCCGGTGGGCATGGCTTCGCAGGCATTGAGCAGCAGATTGTCGAGGGCTTCCTGCAGCTGCCCGTCGTCGGCCTCCACTGGCCAGAGGTCGGCGGGGGCGTGCAGTTGCAGCGTCACCGCCTGGCTCAGGTTGACGCTCTTGCGCTTCGCTTCCAGCAGCGCGCGCAAGTCCACGCGCTGGCTGTGCAAGGACTGCCTGCTGGAAAATGCCAGCAGGCGATGGGTTAACCGCCCAGCGCGCGACACCGCCTCCTGGCCCATGCGCAAAATGCCTTCCAGGCTATCGCTGCGGCCCTGCTTCAAGCGCCGTTCGATCAGTTCGAAACTGCCACCGATGCTGGTCAGCAGGTTGTTGAAGTCATGGGCAACGCCACCGGCCAACTGGCCTACGGCTTCCATTTTGCGGATCTGCGTGCGGGTGATCTCGGTGCTGTGTTGATCCTGGCTGCGGGCGTCCATCCGCTGTTGCAGTGCTGACAGTTGATCGCGTGCCAGGTATTGATGTCGACGGTTGCGTTGCGCGATGCGAATCAGTTGCAACACTTGATTGTCATCGAGCGGGCAGAGCAACTGCATCAAGTTGCCTTGGGGAGGGTGGGAGGAACCGGCGGCCGTCGAAGGGGCATCCATGATCAACAAGATGGGCAGGTCCGACCAGCTTGGCTGTTGGTCGATAAAACCTTGTAAAGGCGCGCTGGGCCCGTTGCTGAAGGTTTGCTCGGCAATGATCGCCAGCGCCGCGCCTTCGCTCAGGCAGGCCTGCAGGTTGGCGTCGTCAAGGGCGCACAGGCTCTCGATGCCAAGGGTCGCCAACAAACGAGCGGTGTCCGCAGCAAGTTGTGGGGGTGCCAGTATCAAGGCACGTTCGTCCAGCGCTAGCGTACTGGCCAAAGTGACGCTCCTGTGGTGATGGGCAGGACCCGTACCGGGCCTTGCCCCCAGATAATCTCTGGACCACAGGGTGTGAACGAGGGTTCAACAATTCACCTCAGCAGGGCTACAACCCCTGTTGAAGCACCGGATCGTCCGGGTTCTGCCGCTCAAGCTCGGCGAGCAGCACCTGGACGTTCTGCAATTGGCCGGTTTCTTTCCAGTACTGAATCAGCAACAGCCGTGCCCGGCGATCGGCCGGTTGTCGACTGAGCACGGTTTCCAGCTGGCGCTGCGCGGCATCGACCTGTTCGAGTTCATGCAGGGTCATGGCCAGGGTGTAGCGGTAGTCGGCGTTGTCCGGCTCCAGCTCCACGGCGCGCGCCACGGCGAGCAGCGCGTATTCGCGCTGTTCGTGACGATTGAGCCAGAGCCCCAGTTCGTATTGCAAAAAGGCAGAGTCGGGGCTCAGGAGCAAGGCCTTGGCCAGCACCTGCCGAGAGGCGTCAAGATGACCTTGGCGTTCCAGCAGGCGTACCTGGGTTGCCAGGGCGTCCAGATTGCCCGGTGCCACCGTCAGGGCTCGTTGCAAGGCGGTGGCGGCCTGGGTGTAGTCGTTTTCGTGCAGGTACAGGCGCGCCAGGTGAACCTGGGCGTCGGCGTCGTCCGGTTGCTGTTCCAGCGCCTGCTGATACTGCTCAAGGGCTGACTGCAAGGGGCCGAAATACAGGCCGATGGCGTCCGGGTCGAGGCCCAGCAGGGCGTCTACGGCAGCGAAGCGTACACTCTGCTCCGCGTCATCCAGCAGGGGGCCCAGCACCAGGCTGCGTTGTGCGGCAGGGAGCAAGCGACGAATGCCGGCGATGGCGGCACGGCGCACCAGCGGGTCTGCATGCTCCAGGTCCAGGCGCGCGAGCTTCAGCGCCTGAGGGGAGGGGTAATTGGGCAGCTCGGCATAGAGGGCCGCGCGGCGAATGGGCGCCAGGTCGTTACGTTGCAACTGCTGGTACAGCACCCGCGCAGCACCTGGCAAGCCTTCATGGGCCTGGCGCAGGGCCTTGGCGTAACTGTGCGCGGGCAGCGTGGCGGGTGCCGGTTGGTCGTCCCGCTGCAGGTAGCCGATCATGAACACCAGCAGAATCAGCAGCAGCAAGGCGATCAGGTAGCGGTTGCGTCTGGGCATCGGACGGTCCGTGGCGGCAGGAAGGGCAAAGCTTGGGCCAGCCAAGGGGCAAATGCAACCGCCGGTCTACGGCTGTTACCGCTTTGCAAAGCGCCAAAAAAAAGCCCCGCAGGCCGAGGCCAGCGGGGCAAACGGTTGGGGGAGGAACCAACCAAAGGAGTCGTTGCAAGGGGTTGAGTCAGTGCGTGCTGGCCACCGTCTCTGGCTGCCAGCCACCGCCCAGGGCCTTGTAGATCGAGACGATACCGCGGTACAGCTCGACCTCACCCTGGGCCTGGGCATCTTCGGCGCTCAGGCGCTCGCGCTCGGCGTCGAGCAGCACCAGGTAGTCCACCGTGCCTTCTCGATAACGGATCGAGGCCAGCTGTGCCGCCTTGCGGCTGGCATCACTCTGGCGCATCAGCGACAACAGGCGCTGTTGGGTCTTGTCGTAATCGCTGAAGGCGTTGGCCGACTCTTCCAGGGCCAGCAGCACTTGCTGCTCATAGGTGGCCAAGGCGCCTTCGGCGTCCGCCTTGGCGCCGCGCAGGCGGGCGCGCACGCTGCCCAGGTCGAAGGCGGCCCAGGTGATGCTCGGGCCAAGCCCCCAGGCATTGGCCGCCGAAGAACCGATCTGCGAGCCACGCGCCGCAGTAAAACCGAGGAAACCACTGAGGCTGACCCGTGGGAACAGGTCAGCGGTGGCCACACCGACATTGGCCGTCGCGGCGGCCAGCTGGCGTTCGGCACTGCGGATATCTGGGCGGCGACGCAGCAGTTCACCGGGGTCGCCCACCGGCAGCGCTTTGGCGATGGCCGGCAAGGCCTTGGGCGACAGATCGACGCTCAGTGCATCCGGGCGCTGGCCAAGCAGGGTGGCGATGCGGTGACGGGCACGCGCCTGTTCGGCCTGAAGTTGCGGCACGGTGGCTTCGACCCCGGCCAGGCGCGCATCGGCCCGGACCACGTCGAGTTCATTGCCGACCCCGGCATCACGCAGGGTTTCGGTGATGGTGCGCGATTCCTGCTGGGTCTTGAGGTTGGCCAGGGCGATCTTCTCGCGCAACTGTGCGCCCCGCAGCTGGCCGTAGGCGTCGACCAGTTCGGCGATCAAGCTGACTTGCAGCTGCTGCAAGTCGGCGGCCGCGGCCGCTTCCTGCGCTTGGCTGGCTTCGATCTGGCGCTGGATACGGCCGAACAGGTCGAGCTCCCAGGCCATGTCCAGGCCCAGGTCATAGCGTTCGCTGTTGACCCGTTGCTCGGTCTGGCCGGGGACCTGGCCCTTGCCGATTTCGCTGCTGACACGGCTGGTGACCACCGGCAACTGGTCGTTCGCTGCGTCCTCGCGGATTGCACGGGCCGACTTCAAGCGGGCAAAGGCCACCCGCAGGTCACGGTTACCGTCGAGCGAGGCCTGCACCAGCTGGTTCAGCACCGGGTCGTCGAACTGCTTCCACCAGATGCTTTCGAAGCGGCTGCGGTCGTAGGCCTTGGCCTGCACTTGAGCGTCGAAATGGGCAGGCTCGGTGTCCGGTGTCTTGTAGTCCGGGCCTACCGCACAGGCTGCCAGGGCCAAGGCCAGCAGGCTCGGGGTCAGGGGCTTGAGCAGGTTCATGCGTGGCTCTCCAGCGATTGAACGCGTGCGGCCTTGCGGGCCTGGCGACGTTCGACGAAACGGCGGATCAGGAAGAAGAACACCGGGGTCAGGAACAGCCCGAACACGGTCACGCCGATCATCCCCGAGAACACCGCGACACCCATGGCGTGGCGCATTTCCGAGCCGGCACCGGAGGAGAACACCAGCGGTACCACGCCCATGATGAAAGCGATCGAGGTCATCAGGATCGGCCGCAGACGCAGGCGGCAGGCTTCCAGTACCGCGGCCAGCGGGTCGAGGCCCTTGGCCTGTTCATCCTTGGCGAACTCGACGATCAGGATCGCGTTCTTGCACGCCAGGCCCACCAGTACGATCAAACCGATCTGGGTGAAGATGTTGTTGTCGCCCCCCGAGATGATCACCCCGGTAATGGCCGACAGCAGGGTCATCGGCACGATCAGGATCACCGCCAGCGGCAGGCTCCAGCTTTCGTACTGGGCCGCCAGCACCAGGAACGCCAGCAGCACGCAGAGCGGGAACACCAGCAACGCGGTATTGCCGGAGAGGATCTGCTGATAGGTCAGATCGGTCCACTCGAAGGTCATGCCGTTGGGCAGTTCCTCTTTGAGCAGTTTCTCGATGGCAGCTTCGGCCTGCCCGGAGCTGTAGCCCGGGGCGGCTGCACCGTTGATTTCTGCGGTGATGAAGCCGTTGTAGTGCATGACGCGGTCAGGCCCGGAGGTGTCACTGACCTTGAGGAAGGTCGCCAGCGGGATCATCTCGCCCAGGTTGTTGCGCACCTTCAGTTGGCCGATCTGTTCGGCATCGAGGCGGAACTGCTGCTCGGCCTGGACGTTGACCTGGTAGGTACGGCCAAAGCGGTTGAAGTCGTTGGTGTACAGCGAGCCCAGGTACACCTGCAACGTGTCGAAAATGTCGTTGATTGCCACGCCGTGGGTCTTGGCTTTTTCTCGGTCGATGGCGGCATCGACCTGCGGGACATTGACCTGGTAGCTGGTGAACAGGCCCGCAAGCTCCGGCACGTTGTGGCTCTTGGTGATGATGTTCTGGGTTTCTTTGTACAGCGCTTCGTAACCCAGGTTGCCGCGGTCCTCGATCTGCAGGCGGAAGCCGCCAATGGTGCCCAGGCCCTGTACCGGCGGCGGTGGGAAGATCGCGATGTAGGCGTCCTGGATGTCGGCGAACTGGGCATTCAGCGCGGCGGCGATGGCGGCTGCCGACTGGCTCGGGTCCTTGCGCTCATCGAACGGCTTGAGCGGGGTGAACACGATGCCGCTGTTCGGGCTGTTGGTGAAACCGTTGATCGACAGGCCCGGGAAGGCCACCGAATCGGCCACGCCAGGTTGCTTCAGGGCAATTTCGCTCATGCGCTTGATCACCGCCTCGGTACGGTCGAGGCTGGCGGCGTCCGGCAGTTGGGCGAAGGCCACCAGGTACTGCTTGTCCTGGGCCGGTACGAAACCGGTTGGGGTGGACGAGAAGCCCAGGTAGGTCAGGCCCATGAGGCCTGCATAGACGAACAGGGCGATGCCGCTGGAGCGGATGACCCGGCGCACGCCACCGACGTAGCTGTGGCTCGCGCGGTCGAAGAAGCGGTTGAACGGCGAGAACAGCCAGCTGCCCAGCAGTTTGTCGAGGAACCGCGAGAAACGGTCCTTGGGTGCGTGATGGTCTTTGAGCAGCACCGCTGCCAAGGCCGGCGACAGGGTCAGCGAGTTGAACGCCGAGATCACGGTCGAGATGGCGATGGTCAGGGCGAACTGCTTGTAGAACTGCCCGGTAAGGCCGGAAATGAACGCAGCAGGTACGAACACCGCGCACAGCACCAGGGCGGTGGCGATAATCGGCCCGGTCACTTCGCTCATGGCCTTTTGCGTGGCTTCCAGCGGTTTCAGGCCAAGCCCGATATTACGTTCGACGTTCTCCACCACGACGATGGCGTCGTCCACCACGATACCGATGGCCAGTACCAGCCCGAACAGCGACAGCGCATTGAGTGAGAAACCGAACAGGTGCATCACCGCGAAGGTGCCGATCAGCGACACCGGCACAGCCAGCAGCGGGATGATCGAGGCGCGCCAGGTCTGCAGGAACAGGATTACCACCAGGACAACCAGGATCAGCGCTTCGAACAGGGTGTGCACCACTGCTTCGATGGAGCCGCGCACGAAGATGGTCGGGTCGTAGACGATGCTGTAGTCCATCCCTTCAGGGAAGTCCTTCTTCAGCTCGGCCATTTTCGCCCGCACTTCGTCGGAGATCTCGATGGCGTTGGAGCCAGGGCGCTGGAAGATCGGGATGGCCACCGCCGGCTGGTTGTTCAGCAGCGAGCGCAGGGCATATTGGCTGGAGCCAAGTTCGACCCGGGCGATGTCCTTCAGACGAGTGATTTCGCCATCAGCACCGGCACGGATGATGATGTTCTCGAACTCTTCCTCATTGACCAGGCGGCCTTGGGTATTGATCGACAGCTGGAAACTGGTGGAGCCGGGGGCGGGCGGGGCGCCCAGCTGGCCAGCAGCGACCTGGCGGTTCTGCTCGCGGATAGCGGCGACCACGTCGCTGGCCGTCAGGTTGCGCGAAGCGGTCTTGTTCGGGTCGAGCCACACGCGCAGCGAGTAGTCGCCCATGCCGAACAGCTGCACATCGCCCACGCCACCCAGGCGCGCCAGCTCATCCTTGATGTTGAGGATGGCGTAGTTGGACAGGTAGAGCATGTCGTAGCGGTTGTCCGGCGAGGTCAGGTGCACGACCATGGTCAGGTCGGGCGAGGCCTTGTCGACGGTGATACCGATACGCGTCACTTCTTCCGGCAGCTTGGGCTGGGTGCGGGTGACGCGGTTCTGTACCTGTACCTGCGCGTTGTCCAGGTCGGTACCCAGGGCGAAGGTGATGGTCAGGGTCAGCTTGCCGTCGGCAGTGGATTGCGAGGACATGTACAGCATGTTCTCGACACCAGTGATGGCCTGCTCCAGCGGCGCGGCGACGGTTTCGCCGATCACCTTGGGGTTGGCACCGGGGAAGTTGGCGCGCACCACCACGGTGGGCGGTACCACTTCCGGGTATTCGCTGATCGGCAGCTGGAACAGCGAGATCGAACCTGCAATCAGCAGCACCAGCGAGAGCACCGCGGCGAAGATCGGCCGGGTGATGAAGAATTTCGAAAAGTTCATCGGTGTGATCCCTTAACCGCGTGGCGCTTGAGCGCTGGCGACTTTCTCGGTGGAACCCGCTACTTTCTGCGCCGTGTTGCTGGCTTCGAGGGCCTGGCGCTGCTGGGCGAGGGCGGCGAGGGTCTGCTCGCTGGCCATTGCTGTTTCTTCCGGAGTGACTGGCGAGCCTGGGCGTACGCGCTGCAGGCCTTTGACGACGATGCGGTCATCTTTGGCCAGGCCGCTGCGCACGATGCGCAGGCCTTCAAGCTTGGGGCCCAATTCCACGGCGCGGTAAGTGGCCTTGTTGTCTTTGTCCATGACCAGCACGAATTTTTTGCCAAGGTCGGTGCCCACGGCTTCGTCGTTGATCAGCATGGCGTCGTACTGGGCGCTGCCCACCAGTTTCAGGCGTGCATACAGGCCGGGGGTGAACTGGCCGTCGCGGTTGTCGAACACGGCGCGACCGCGGATGGTGCCGGTGCGCGGGTTGACCTGGTTGTCGACAAAGTTCATCTGGCCCAGGTGCGGGTTGCCGGTTTCGTTGGTCAGGCCCAGGTACACCGGGGTGGTCTGGCCGCGCTGGCCTTCACGCGCCAGCTGGGTGTACTTGAGGTACACGCGCTCGTCGGCGTCGAAGTAGGCATAGACCTTGTCGGTGGAGACCACGCTGGTCAGTGGGGTCACATCGGCGGTGACGATGTTGCCGGCAGTGAACTGAGCACGGCTGACACGGCCGCTGATGGGCGCGGTGACACGGGTGAAGCTCAGGTTCAGGCGGGCCAGGTCAAGCTGGGCCTGGATCGCGTCGACCCCGGCGCGGGCTTCGGCGGCCGTGCTGCTGCGCGACTCGGCAAGCTCGGCGGAGATGGCGTTACTGTCACGCAGGCGTTCACCACGGCGGGCTTCGTTGGCGCTGCGGATGGCAGTGGCCTTGGCCTGTTGCAGTTGGGCTTCGAGGCGGCGGACCTCAGCCTGGAACGGGCGCGGATCGATCTGGAACAGCAGGTCGCCTTTCTTGACCTGGGCGCCTTCGGTGAAACCGACCAGGTCGATCTGGCCCGAGACCCGTGGCCGCACTTCGACGGTTTCCGGGGCTTCGAGGCGGCCGGTGAACTCGTCCCACTCGTTGATCGGCTGCTCGATCACCTTGGCAACGGTGACTTTGGGCGCGGCGGGCGCCTGCACGGCGTCGGGGGTTCGACCGCAAGCGCTGAGCACTACGACTGCCAGGGCAGCGAGTGGAAAGCGCAAGGGTTTGAGTGATTGTTCCATGGAGAACTCCGCCAATGTATTAGTAGTGGGCGGAGTGTGAGTGCCTTGCGCGTGAGGCACGAATCGAACGCAGCGAAGGTTATTATCACGCGCAATGATATGTCGGGATATTTCATCAATGATGGGCATGGTAGGGTGCCCGCATCGGCCCTTTCGCGGGGCAAGCCCGCTCCCACAGGTCCCGATTTCCTTTGGCAAGGTGAGGTTCCTGTGGGAGCGGGCTTGCCCCGCGAAAGGGCCGGCACTAATAGCCCGCAATGTGACCTAAGGCCTTACCGTGACCAGCACCCCCAAAATCCCCAGGCCCCTCGGCATCGTCTGCCTGGGCGTCCTGCAAATCCTGGTCTGGGGCGGTTCGTTCTTCCTCATGGCCGTGATGGCCGACCCGATCAGCCGCGACACCGGCTGGCCCAGCCAATGGGTATACGGCGCGCTGTCACTGAGCCTGATGGTCTCGGCCCTGTTCGCCCCGTTGTCCAGCCGCCTGGTCGCCCGCTACGGCGGCCGCCCGCAAATGGCGGCCAGCGGCGCGGTGGTAGCGGTGGGCTTGCTGATCATGGCCGCCAGCCATGGCCTGGCGCTGTTTCTGCTGGCCTGGGCGGTGATCGGCGTGGGCATGGCCATGGGGCTGTACGAGGCCTTGTTCTCTACCCTTGGCGGCTTGTATGGCGAGGGCGCGGGCAAAGCCATCACCGGCATCACCCTGATAGCCGGCTTTGCCTCGACCCTGTCCTGGCCGACGGTGGCACTGGCCATCGAGCACCTGGGCTGGCGCATGACGTGCGTGTGCTATGCGGTGGTGTTGCTGGTGGTGGTAGCGCCGTTGTATTGGCGCGTGTTGCCGCCGGGTGGGCGGGTCGAGGTGCGCAAGGCGCAGGAAAACGACACCGCAGTCGGGGTGGATCGCCAACTCTACCTGCTGCTGACCAACATGTTCGCCATTGGCGCGATCATTATGACGGCCATTGCCGTGCAACTGGTGGCCGTGCTTCAGGGCCTTGGGCATTCGCTGCCGGTGGCGATCGGCCTGGCGGCCATGCTTGGCCCCAGCCAGGTGGCGTCGCGGGTGCTGCAGATTCTGGCGGGCAAGCGCCACCCGATCTGGACGGCGCTGGCCTGGGTAAGCCTGGTGCTGGTGGGCCTGCTGCTGGTGACGCTGGTGCCGGCGGCCACAGCCGTGGGCCTGCTGGTGTTCGGCTGCGGTAATGGCTTGCGGGCGATCGTGCGCGGGCTTCTGCCGTTGGCGATGATGCCGCCCGCGCAATACGTGTTGCTGATGGGGCGTATGTCGCGGCCTTCGCTTATCGGCCAGGCACTGACGCCGCTAGTGGGTGGTTATCTGTTTGAGCACTTTGGTTCGATGGGGGTGTTGGTGACCTTGTGCCTGCTGGCGCTGATCAATGTGGTGCTGGTGGGCATGGTGATGCGGCGGGTGCGTGGGGGGGCTTGAAAGGGGCTGGCTGTGCGGTTAGCTGGGAACTTCAATGCCATGTTCAGGTCGATAGCCTCTTCCTTTGAACCCGTCCCATCCTGGACCCGTCGAGTGCTTTCCTCATGCCAAGCAAGCGTCAGCTGTCGGTCCTTATCTTGTTGTTCAGCGTCGCTGCGTGCGATTTCACCGTCGCCGGCGAACGCACGGCGCCTGCACGCAGTAACACGGCCTCGACCCTGTTGATCGAAACGGCCTCCAAGCAATATGCAGAAGGCAAGCTTGACCAGGCCGCTGCCACGCTGGAACGGGCACTGCAAATCCAGCCGAACAATCCCGCCACGCTGCATTACCTCGGTGTACTGCGTCTGCAGCAGGGGCAATACGATCAGGCTGAAGTGTTGGCGGCGCGTTCCAACCTGCGCGTTGGGCGTAACGTGGCATTGCGCAGTCGCAATCTGCAGTTGATTCAGGCGGCGAACAGCGCCCGGATTTCGGGTACTCCGCCGGGTGCTGTAAAGGCTTCGGCAGTTCAAGAAATACACGCAGAGGCCACCCCGGAGCCCGTTCCATCAGTCTCCTTTGCTGCTGCCGAGCAACTGCAGGGCGTTGCCGGTCAGCAGCGAGTGGCCATGGCTGAAGACCTCATGGACGATGCTGCTTTCGAGGTGCCGCGAGGCCATAGACCGCCGCCGGGCAAATGCCGAATCTGGTTCCCCGATCGCCCACCTGGGCACCAACCCCCGCCGGGCAAATGCAAGAAACTGCAAAAGCATGTTCCTGCTGGCGCCTACCTCGTGCGTCACTGACGACCGGGAGACACCTTGCGCCATTCATGGCGCAACTGCACTAACTTACAACACGGAACCCATGTGTACCGTCGCGCTCTAGCTGGGCGATCAGGCCGAACTCCCAGTCCAGATACCCCTGCATGGCTTCACGCGGGTTGTCGGTGCCTTCATAAGGCCGGCGATAGCGGTCACTGCGTGCTGCCGCCAAGTACGTTTCGCCACTTTCCAGCGGTAAGCCCGCAGCAATCCAGCGTGCTGTGCCGCCTTCCAGGACATACACCGGGGTTTGTGTCAGGGCCTGCAAATCGGCCGCTGCAAAGCGCGCCAGCAAGCTGCTGCCGCAGGTGAGCACAAAGCGTTCGGCAACCGGCAGTTGCTCCAGCACCTGCGGCAACTGCGCCCTGATCGCCCAATGGGCGCCTGGGATGTGGCGTTTGACGTAGTTGGCGCTGGTGGTGAAGTCCAGCAGCACGGTGCCCGGCGCTTGCAGCCAGGCGTGCAACTGGTCGACGCCGATCTCGCTCACCTGGGGCTGCTCCGGCAACGGTGCCTGCCAGTCGCCGGGCTCGCTGAAATCCGCTGCCGACAGGCCGTCCAGCACGGCGACCTGCCAACCCATCTGGGCCAGCCACGAAGCGCTCATGTTGGCCCGCACGCCGTCGTCATCCACCAGCACGAGACGTGCGCCGCGCACGCTGGCGACATGGTCGGTCTCTTGTACCAGTTGCCCCCCGGGTACCGAGCGGCTGGCCGGCAGGTGACCCTGGGCATACTCCTCGGGCGTGCGCACATCGAACAGGTAGGTGGTGCGGTGGTTATCTGCCTGCCAGGCCGCAAGGCCTTCGCGATCCAGCCGCGCGACCGTGGCACGATCGGCCACGGCGCGGGCACGTTGGGCGGCGCTGGCGCGGGTGGTATCGCTAACGTGGGTAAAGCTGCGTTGTTGGCCGTGGGCCAGCTGTTGCCCGGCAAGCGTCCAGCCGATGGTGCCGTTGCGCAGCGCTGCCACCGGGTTGGGAATGCCCGCGTTGACCAGCGATTGGGTGCCGATGATGCTGCGCGTGCGCCCCGCACAGTTGACGATCACCTGGGTGGCCGGGTTCGGTGCCAGCTCGGCCACGTGCAATACCAGCTCGGCACCCGGCACGCTGATGCCGCCGGGGATGCTCATGGTCTGGTACTCGTCGAAGCGGCGGGCGTCGAGCACCACCACATCGGCCTTGGCATCGAGCAGTGCCTGTACTTGCTCGGCCGCGAGCGACGGCGTGTGCCGCTCGCTTTCGACCAGCTCGCCGAAGGCCTTGCTGGGCACGTTGACGTCGCGGAACAGCTCGCCGCCGGCTGCGCGCCAGCCGGCGAGGCCGCCCTGAAGCAGTGCCACGTCGCTGTACCCCAACGCCGACAGGCGCTCGCCAGCCAGGGCAGCCAGCCCTTCGCCGTCGTCATACAAAGTAATGGCAGTGTCGCGCCGCGGTACCCGGGCGAAGACCTCCAACTCCAGCTTCGACAACGGGATGTTGGCCGCAAACAGCGGGTGCTCCTGGGCGAACGGATCTTCCTCGCGGACATCGATCAGCGCCAGTTCTTCATGGGCCAGCAAGACCCGGCGAATGTCTTGGAAGGAACGGGTGGCGACAGTACTCATGGGGCAGGATTCTCTTTGGACAGGTCCCAGATGTTGGGCAGAAGGGTATTGGAGTAGCCGGATATGAAGGGTTTTTCGGTGCCATCGGCCAGATAGACCGCACGGCTCACCGCGCCGATGTTGGCCCCGTAGACATGGATGCTGATCGACACCTGGTCGTCGAAGGCATTGCTGACCTGATGAATGTCACCGATGCGCGGCGAAACCGCTTCTACATGGCCAGGGTCGATACGCACCGGCGCACCTGCTGGCAGCAACGTACCTTGCTCGGTGCGGGCGAAGCCTTGCGAGTATTCGGCGCCGCGCAGCATGCCGATCAGCCCCCAGACCCGATGATCGTGAATCGGTGTCTGCTGCCCAGGCCCCCAGACAAAGCTGACGATGGAAAAGCGTTGCCGCGAGTCGCAATGCAGCAGGTACTGCTGATAGCGGTGTGGGTCCGGTTGGGCCAGTGCGTCTGGCAACCAGTCATCATGGGCGACCAGGCTGCCCAGCAGGCCCTGGCCTTGGTCGAGGAGGGTGGCTTCGTCGGGTGCCCGGTCAAGCAGGTCCGAAAGCGCGCCGATGAAGTGGCGCAGGCGCTCGAGGCGTAAGGGTTGGCTCATGGTTCAGGCTCGGCTGAAGGTTTCGATTAACCCTAGCAAACTCGCTGAATATTCACCAAAGTAAAATTATTCATAAGCTAATATGCAAAATATGCATTTACACGCTATGCCGATCTGTTTTGAAATACGTCCCGTACAAGGCATTAGGTTATGCCTAGAACGAATTTCACAGGCGCTTTATACAACGATAACTTATAAGAAGCTCACTGCTTAGATTCGAAGCGCATACCTTTTCTGATTTTTCATGACGTCGAGACCGCACGGGCGGATCGCCTACTCGTTGCGCCTTTATGGGCCCTGGAGACGAATGTGCGATACCTCAAACAACTGGCCGCCGGTGTGCTGGCCACCTCGCTAAGCCTGGCCGCCGCCGCGCAGACCCTGGTGGTCGGTGATCAAAGCTTCAACGCTCGTGCTGTGATGGAGGCGGCCGGCGTGCTCGACGATTTGCCCTATACCCTGGAGTGGAAGCAGTTCACCGCAGGCTCCCCGGTGGCCGAAGCTCTGAATGTCGGCAGCCTCGACATCGGCCTGCTTGGCGATGCGCCGCCGCTGCTTCTCGGTGCCTTGGGTGCGCCGATCAAGGTGATCGCAGTCAGCCGGCAGAACCTCGACGGGGTCGCCATTCTGGCGCGCAAGGATTCGAACATTCACAGCCTTGAAGACCTGCGTGGCAAGCGCGCGGCCCTGTGGAAAGGCTCCTGGAGCCAGCAACTGCTGTTCAGCGCCCTGGACAAGGCCGCCGTACCCCGCGACGCCCTGGAGCTGCGTTACCTCAGCGCGCTGGATGCCTCGCATGCCTTGGACGGCGGTTCGGTGGACGTGATCGCGACCTGGGAGCCCTATGTTACCCAGCAGGAGCGCCAGGGCGCTAGGGTGTTGGCCACCGCCGAAGGGTTGATTCCCGCCCAGAGCTTCGTGGTGGCCAACGCCAAGGCCGTCGATACCAAGCGTGCGCAGATCACAGATTTTCTGCAGCGTTTGAAGAAGGCCCGCGACTGGACCTTGAGCAACCCTGCCAACACCGAGGCCTATGCCGACGCCTGGGCCAAACGCACCCGCGCCGACCGTGACATTGCCCGAGCCTGGTTCGCCCGCGCACGCACCGACGTGGCGCCGCTCAACCCCCAGGTGATTGTCGATGCGCAGAAAACCGTGGACTTCTTTGCCGGGCTTGGGCTGATCAAGGCCTATCCGGCGGCGAACCTGTTCGATACCTCGTTTGCTGCGGCGTTCGACCACTGAGTTCTCCTGTATTGGCCTTTTCGCGGGCAAGCCCGCCTCCACAGGAAAAGCGCCACGGGGTCCCTGTGGGAGCGGGCTTGCCCGCGAAGAAGCCGGAACAGCCGCCATCATTTTGGAGCAACTCCCATGACCACCCGCAAGATCAAACTCGGCGCCCTGACCATGGGCTGCGGCGGCCCTGGCCGCCATAACCTCTGGCTCGACCCCGAGCTGCCCGCCGATGCCAGCGTCAACATCGACTGGTACATCGACATCGCCCGCCAGGCCGAGGCCGCGCTTTTCGACTTGATCTTTATCGTCGACAGCCAATACATCACCCCCGGCTCACCTTCGCATTACCTCAACCGCCTGGAGCCGCTGACCCTGCTCTCGGCCCTGGCCGTCACCACCCGGCATATCGGGCTGGTCGGTACCCTGACAACCTCCTACAACGAGCCCTATAACGTCGCCCGTCGCCTGGCCTCGCTGGACCTGATCAGCAAAGGCCGCGCCGGCTGGAACGTGGTGACCAGCGGCGATGCCGGCACCGCAGGCAACTATGGCCGTGACGAGCATTACGACTACGACACCCGCTACGCCCGTGCCGAGGAGCACGTCCAGGTGGTACAGGGCTTGTGGCACTCCTATGAAAACGGTGCTTTCCCGCGTGACCGCGCCACAGGCCAGTTCCTCGACCCGTCGAAAATGCATGCGCTCAACCACAGGGGCGAGCACTTCTCGGTGGTGGGGCCTTTGAATATCCAGCGCTCGCCCCAGGGCCAGCCGGTAATCTTCCAGGCGGGCGACTCGCAGCAAGGCCGCGACCTGGGTGCCGCCACGGCGGACGTGATCTTCACCCACGCAGCCAGCATCGAGCAGGGCCAGGCCTTCTATCGCGATGTCAAGGGCCGCGCCGCGCGCCTGGGGCGAGATCCCGAGCAACTGCTGGTGCTGCCAGGTGCAGAAATCTACGTGGGCGACACCGATGCGCACGCCCGTGAAATCGAGCGCCACTACCATCAACAGGACCACAATTTTGACCGGGCGTTGAAAGAGTTCGGGCGCAATTTTGGGTGGCACGATTTCACCCAATACGACCTGGATGCGCCGTTCCCCCAGCAGAGCCTGGAGCATGCGCGCAGCAGTTTTTTCACCAATGCCAAACGCATCGCCGACCAGGCATGGGCGCAAGGCTTCAGCTTGCGCCAGGCGGTGGAGTTCGGCCGCCAGCTGCGCCCAGGCGCATTCGTGGGTGCGGCCGAAACGGTGGCGGCAAAAATGACCGAGTGGTTCGAGGCGCGGGCGCTGGATGGCTTCAATATCTACATTGGCCATCCGGGCCAGTTCCGCCGCTTTACCGAAGAAGTGGTGCCGTTGCTGCAGGCACGCGGGGTCTACCGCACCGAATACGAAGGCACGACATTGCGCGAAAGCCTGGGCCTCGCCATTCAGTGAATGCTTGAGGCCAGTTCGAAGATCGGCATGTACATCAAGATCACGATGAAGCCGATCAGCAAGCCGATGAAGGTCATCAGCAGCGGCTCGAACAACTTCACGAACCACTCCACCCAGCGGCCGATCTCCTGGTCGTGAAAGTCGGCGCAACGCTCCAGCATCTCACCGAGGTTGCCCGATTGTTCACCCGCCCGCAGCAGCCGCAGCGACACCGGGGTCACCAACTGCCCCGCCTCCAGGGAATCGGACAGCGGCAGCCCTTCGGCCACTCGCTGGCTGGCCTGCTCAAGGCCTTGCGCCGCAGCGCTGCCCAGCAGCCCGCGGGCCATACCCATCGCCGTAAGGATGGGTATACCGCCTTGCAGGAGGATGCCCAGCGAACGGTAGAAGCGTGCCAGCTCGTACATCATCAACCGCTGGTGCAGCGCCGGCATACGCCGTAGCTGACGCGATGCCCAGCGCCGCACCAGCGGGTGGCGGCGCAGCAGCACCAGGGCGGTTATCCCGGCCACGCTGCCCAGTGCCAACGGCAGTTGCTGGGCATGCAGGAACAAGCCGATCTGCATCAGCATGCGTGACAGCCACGGCAGCTCGGTGCCCATGCCCTCGAACACCTGGCTGAAGCGCGGCACCACGTAACCGAGCAGAAACAGCACCACGCCACCGCCCACCAGCAACAGCAGCAGGGGGTAGACCGAAGCGCCCACCAGCTTTTGCCGAACCAGGTCGAGGCGCTGGCGGTAGGCGATATAGCGGCCGAGGGCGTCGCCGAGGGCACCGGTGCGTTCGCTGGACTGCACCAGCGCGACGTACAGGGCCGGGAAGATCCGGGGCTGTCGGCCCAGCGCCTGGGAAAGCGAGTGGCCTTCATAAAGTTGGCGCACCAGTTCGCCCAGCACTTTGCGCGTGGCTGCGGTCGGGGCTTTTTCCGCCAGGCTTTCCAACGCATCGATCAAGGGCAGGCCGGCGTTTAGCAAGGTCGACAGCTCCTGGCTGAACAGCACAAGGTCAAAGCTTGCCTCGCGGCGCCAGGCCATGCCGCGCAAGGCGCCACCCTGGCCCTTCACGCTGACCACACGCAAGCCTTGGTCCTCGACCTGACGGCGCGCCTGCTCGGCGTCTTCGGCGTCGATCTGCAACTGCACCACGCCCTGTCTGCCCAGGGCCTTGAGGCTGTAGCGCATGGCCGATCTCCTTATTGCCAACTGGTGATTTCGGCGTTTTCGCCGTCGCCACCGGGCTGGCCATCCTTGCCCATCGACAGCAGATCGTATTCGCCGCCGTTCTCGCCGGGCTGCCGGTAGATGTAGGCGTGGCCCCAAGGGTCCTGCGGCACTGCCTTTTGCAGGTAGGGGCCGGTCCAGCGGGCCTCGCCGCTGGGGGCGACGACCAGCGCCTGCAAGCCCTGTTCACTGTTGGGGTAATGCCCGACTTCCAGGCGATAGAGGTCCAGGGCCTTGCTCAAACCCTCGATCTGCGCCCGTGCCACCTTGACCTCCGAGCGGCCAAGCTGGCTGAAGTACTTGGGTGCGACGATGCCGGCCAACAGGCCAAGCACCACCAGCACCACGAGGAGTTCGAGCAGGGTGAAGCCACGTTGGGGGTTGGATCTGCGCTGCATGGTGGAGCCCTCCGCTGCATAGGAAGATGCTGTGTCAAGCACCATGCAACAGCCGTGCACGTCTGCCTCGGGCCCTTGCGCCATGCGGTACAGGAAGCGGCACAGTGCTTGCGTCGTGGACATGACCCTCGGGTTTTCCGGGGCATTTCCCCCACATCGGGGGCCACGACGAAGAGGCGGCCGACATGCGTGGACTCATCCTGGGTTTGATCTGGCTGGCGGCGGGAGCCGCCCAGGCCGATGTGTACATCTCCATCGATGCCAAGGGCGGCTACGTACTGACCAACGTTCATCGACCCGGGCGCCACTATCAGCGGGTGATCAGCGAACCGCTGGCCCAGGCTGGCCCGGCAAATGCGCAGTTGATCACCGGGCGCCCCTACGCCGAGCTGGTGGCTGCCGCGGCGCGGGCCCATAACGTGCCGCCGGCGTTGCTGCATGCGCTGATCAAGGCCGAGTCGGGCTACAACCCCAAGGCCCGCTCGCCGGCGGGCGCGGTGGGGCTGATGCAACTGATGCCCGATACGGCCCGTGAGATGGGCGTGGAAAACGCCCTGGACCCTGAGGACAACGTTCAGGGCGGCGCACGCTACCTTAAACGCATGCTGACCCTGTTCGACAACGACATTACCCTGGCTGTGGCCGCCTACAACGCAGGCCCGGATGCGGTGATGCGCCGGGGCGCGGTGCCGCCGTTCGCCGAAACTCGCCGCTACGTGCCCAACGTGCTGCGCGAATACCGCAAGTTGCAAGGGTTGGCGGCCGACTCGCCACTGTAATCTCGACCCGCGTTGAACCTTGATGCGGTCACCCTTCGGCGGATGCTGTCAATTTAGAACCATGGCTCCCCCAACTCTGGGCTATAACCTTCAGAGGTGCCCAGCCCTGGAGTCCGCCATGGACATCGCCCCCCGTTCCGACGCCCTCGCAGTGCCTGCCGGTGGCGAGGTGGCAACCCCACGCAAGCCCTTTAACTTGCTGCGCTGGTATGCCTGGGTCAGCCTGGCGATCATCGTCTCGGTGGCTGCCGGGCTGGGGTTGATTTCCAGCCGCTTCATCATCGACGAAAGCGTGGAGCGCGATGCGCTGCTCTCCGCTCAGTTCATCACCTCGATCGCCGACGCCGAAGTGCGTCATGTGTCGATCCCCAATGTGCGTACCATGGGCGAGCTGCTTGACCCGCGCACCGATCGCACGGCGCTGCCGGATGTCGACCCCGATGCCCGGCGCAAGGCCCGGGGCGAGTTTCTGGACCATATCGCGCACCTGCCTGACATGCTCCTGGCCAATATCTATGCGCCGGATCGCACGGTGATCTGGTCGAGCAACCCCGCCCTGATCGGCAAACTGATCGAGGGCGACGACGACCTGGAGCGCGCCTTCGAATACAAGATGCGCGTCTCGGCCAGTTATCACGATTTCGAGCAGGTACGCGAAGAGCAGAAGTTCGTGACCCCGCCCGAGCAGCTGTTCATCGAGAACTACATCCCGCTGTTCGACGCCGATGGCGAGCAGGTCACCGCCATGGTGGAGATCTACAAGGAACCCCATGACCTGATCGTGCGTATCGAGCACGGTCTGATCCTCATCTGGGCGGCGATCACCGTCGGCGCCGGGCTAGTCTACATCGGCTTGTACGGCATCATGCGCCGCGCCGCCAAGCTGCTGGCCGTGCAGCAGAAGCGGTTGATCAACAATGAAACCTACGTAGCCCTGGGCGAGGTGTCCTCGGCGGTGGCGCACAGCTTGCGCAACCCGCTGGCGAGCATCCGCTCCAGTGCCGAGCTTGCGCAGGCCTTCGATGAAGGCCCGGCACAGCGCAACATCAATGACATCATCAGCCAGGTCGATCGCATGTCACAGTGGATTCGCCAGCTGTTGCAGTCGCTGCGCCCGCTTAATGACGAAGCGGAGGCGGTGGACCTGCTCCAGGCGCTGCAGGAAAGCCTGCAGACCTTTGCCGTGCCGCTGGCGCGCAGTGGTGTAAGCCTGGACCTGCAACCGTTACCGGCGGTTCAGGTTTTGGGGCACCCGGCGTTACTCAGGCAGATCTTCAGCAGCCTGATCGCCAACGCGCTGGAGTCGATGGAGCAGGGCGGCAAGTTGCGTGTCGAAGTGGTGCGCCAGGACCGGCGCAGCCTTACCCTGCGCTTGTCCGATACCGGCAAGGGCATGACCGAGCAGCAGGTGCGCATGGCATTCAGGCCGTTTTTCACCACCAAGCAGGGCGGGCTGGGCGTAGGCCTGGTGTTGGTCAAACGCATCATGGAGCGCTTTGGCGGGGCGGTGAGGTTGAGTAGCAGCGAAGGGCACGGCACTCGGGTTTCGCTGAATTTTCGCTTAGCTAAGTGTTAATAGTTGACTTCAAGAATATTCTATAAATAAATGATAAATATAGAATTAATGAATATTGGGTAATTAGTACCCAAATCTGGGGCTTTAAGCTTGATCTAGGATTAATTAGTTATCATAAGCTACTGAAAAATATCCAATTAGTGTTTTATTGATTTAGTGGCTGAGTTTTTGCAGCAAGAGATTGGCAACAAACGGCAGCTTAAGCGACCTGGGTGAAGTGCCATCAAATTGCTACTAACCGTAGCAAGGCTGCGCTTCAGAACGGACTCCCTGCGCGGGAACCACTCAATGCAGATGCTGGAAAACGAAGCGCCCGACAAAGCCTCTGCGGCCACCAGCGGTCTCGCGTCACCGCTGCGCGAGTTCAACTTGCTGCGTTGGTTTTCGATCATCAGCTTGTTGATCATCGCTTCAGTCGCTGGTGGCTTGGGTTACGTGTCTACGCGCTTCGTGGTGCGCGACAGCGTCGAGCGCGATGCCATGCTCACCGCCCAGTTCATTCAGGCCATGGCCCAGGCCGAAGTCCGCCATTCGCAGTTGCCGCCGGGCACTACCATGGGCGAACTGCTCGACCCCCGCCTGGACTTGCAGCACCTGCAATTCACCCCAGCGTTGGCCGAATCGACCCGCGTCGAATTCCTCGACCACGTCGAGCACCTGCCGGACACCCTGCTGGCCAACGTCTACGCCCGCGACCGGACCATCGTCTGGTCCACTAACCCGCAGTTGATCGGCAAACGCATCGAAGAAGATGGCGACCTGGACCACGCGTTCCGCTCGCGCAAGGCGGTTTCTGCCAGCTACCACAAGGCCGAGGAAGACCGTGAGGAGCAAAAATTCCTGCGTGAACCCAAGTACCTGTTCATCGAGAACTACATCCCGCTATTCGACAGCCAAGGCGAGCAGGTGCTGTCGATGGTGGAAATCTACAAGGAGCCACAAGACCTGGTCCGGCGTATCCAGCGGGGTTACGTGCTGATCTGGGCCTCGACCCTGGTGGGCGGCGCGCTCATCTATTTCGGCTTGTTCTGGATCGTGCGCCGGGCGGCGCTCATGCTCAATCAGCAGCAGGACCGGCTGGTGGCCAGCGAAACCTATGTGGCCCTGGGCGAGATGTCGTCGGCGGTGGCCCATAGCTTGCGCAACCCGTTGGCCAACATCCGCTCCAGCGCCGAACTGGCTCAGGAAATCGCCAACCCCACCGCGCAGAAAAACATCAACGACATCATTGGCCAGGTGGACCGCATGTCACGCTGGGTACGCGACCTGCTGGTGTCGTTGCGTCCCGCCAGCGACGAGCCCGAGGCGGTGGACCTGGTCGCGGCCATCGAGGACACCCACCTGGCGTTCGCCCAACAAATTGCACGCAATGGGGTGCAGTTCTGCTACGAAGGCCCCGAGTTGCAATACGTGACCAGCCAGCCGCTGCAGCTCACGCAGATTCTCAACAGCCTGTTTTCCAATGCCATTGAAGCCATGCCGGCGGGTGGCGTGTTGCGCGCCCAGGTAAGCGTGCAGGATGGCCAACGTACGGTCATGCTGCTCAGCGACACTGGCAAGGGCATGACCCAACAGCAGGAGCGGATGGTGTTCAAGCCGTTCTTCACGACCAAGCAGGGCGGCCTCGGCGTAGGCCTGGCCCTGGTTCAACGCATCATGGAGCGTTTTGGCGGCTCGGTCAGCCTGAGCAGCCGCGAAGAGGAAGGAACCCGCGTTAGCCTTACTTTCAATATCGCAGCGGGAGGGGACCATGGAACACAGCATCCTGGTAGTCGAGGATGATGAAATCCTCGCTGACAACATTCGCACCTACCTGAGTCTCAAGGGCTATGAGGTGACGGTCTGCCACAGTGCGGAACTTGCGCTGGAGCAGATCAAACAGGCCCAGCCCGACGCTGTGCTGACCGACAACTCGTTGCCTGGCATGAGCGGGCACGACCTGTTGCGCACCCTGGTGGCACAGGTACCGGCGCTCAAAGTGATCATGATGACCGGCTACGGTAATGTCGAAGACGCCGTGCAAGCCATGAAGGAGGGTGCCTTCCATTACCTGACCAAGCCGGTGGTGCTGGCCGAGCTCAAGCTGACATTGGACAAGGCCCTGGCGGCCGAGCGAATGGAGCGTACCCTGTCGTTTTACCAGGAACGCGAGGCGCAAAAATCCGGGCTGCAGGCACTGATCGGCGAGTCGTCGGTGATGCTCAGCCTCAAACACACGTTGCACCAGGTGCTTGATGCCGAGCGGCGCATGGCCAGCGACGATCTGCCCCCGGTACTGGTCGAAGGCGAGACCGGCACCGGCAAGGAACTGGTGGCCCGCGCCCTGCATTTCGATGGCTCGCGCAGCAAGGGGCCATTCATCGAGTTCAATTGCGCGTCGATCCCGGCCAATTTGCTCGAAGCTGAGCTGTTCGGCCATGAGAAAGGCGCCTTTACCGATGCCAAGGAGCGCAGGGTGGGCCTGGTCGAGGCTGCTGATGGTGGCACGCTGTTCCTTGATGAAATCGGCGAGATGGACCTGGTGTTGCAGGCCAAACTGTTGAAGTTGCTCGAAGACCGCAGCATCCGCCGCATTGGCGCAGTCAAGGAGCGCAAGGTCGACTTGCGGGTGATCAGCGCCACCAACTGCAACCTTGAGCAGATGGTGCAGCAAGGCAAGTTCCGCCGCGACCTGTTCTTCCGGCTACGCATCATTGCGCTCAAGGTGCCACGGCTGTATGCGCGGGGGCAGGACATTCTGCTGCTGGCCCGGCACTTCCTGGCGCACCATGGCCGGCGTTATGGCAAGCCGAACCTGCGTTTTTCTGCCGAGGCAGAGGCCATGATGCTTGGCTACAGTTGGCCGGGCAACGTGCGGGAGCTGCGCAACATGCTGGAGCAGACGGTGTTGCTCGCGCCCAACGAGGTGATTCAGTCACATCAGTTGAACCTGTGCATGACCTTGATCGACGAGCCGCTGATACAGCAACAGGCGCCTACGGTATTGGAAATGCCACGGCATGAGCCCGAGCCAGGTACCAGCCTGCCCGACATGGAGCGGGACCTGGTATGCAAAACCCTGGACCGGACTGACTGGAACGTGACCAAGTCGGCGCGGATGCTGGGGCTTTCGCGGGATATGCTGCGTTATCGGATCGAAAAACTGGGGTTGACCAGGCCTGACAAGCGCCAGTGGTGAACGTGCGGGGGCGCGTTGCGCCCTTTTCGCGACGCAAGGCTTAACGCATTGATTTAGCTTCGACGCTGTGGGAGCGGGCTTGCCCGCGAACACCGGCGCAGCCGGTGCCATCCACCGCGTGGTCTCATTCGCGGGGCAAGCCCGCTCCCACAATGACCACTGTTCTCTGCGCGACAGCGCAACCCCAAGAGGCTGGGCAATCTCCCATAGAAAACAACTTAACCCATTGAGTTAGCTTCGACGCTGTGGGAGCGGGCTTGCCCCGCGAACACCGGCGCAGCCGGTGCCATCCATTTTGTAGTGGCAAGACCAGGGCCTCAAGGGTTGCCAGTGCTCGTGCCTTGCCGCCCGGTACCTTGCGAACCGCTGCCCTCCATCCCGGGCAAATCATGTTCATCCTGCTGCCTTGCCGGTGGGCTCTCGGGGTCATTGCCCTGAGCCCGCGGGTCGGTATCGCGCGGCATCGGTTTCTCAATGGGGTTGAGGGTGCTGTCTACACCGGGTGTTGGCGCCGGGTTGTGCGGGTCGTCGGGGTAGGTCGGCCCAGTACCGACAGCCAGGGCCAGGGGCGAGACAAGCAGGGCGGTGAGCAGGAGGGGGCGGATCATGGTGCAGGCTCCTTTGCATCAGGGAGGGGGCAAGGCTTCTCTCTCGATTGGGCCATCGAGCTGACGCCAGGTGCCCCCATCCCGATCAACGGTCAAACCACCATCGACAACAACATGATGAAGATGATGCCCACCACCGAGAGGATGGTTTCCATCATGCTCCAAGTCTTGAAGGTCTCGGCCACGGTCATGTTGAAGTACTGCTTCACCAGCCAGAAGCCGGCATCGTTGACGTGTGACAGGATCAGCGAGCCCGCGCCAGTGGCTAGCACCAGCAGTTCACGGTTGACCCCCGGCACCAGGTCGATCACCGGCGCGACGATCCCCGCGCCCGTGATGGTGGCGACGGTCGCCGAACCCGTCGCGATGCGGATCACTGCCGCCACCAGCCAGGCCAACATGATGGGGGAGATTTCCGCCTGTACCGCCATCTGCCCGATCACGTTGCCGACACCGGTATCCACCAGCATCTGCTTGAAACCGCCACCAGCGCCGACGATCAGTACGATGGCCGCAGTCGGTGCCAGGCTCTGGTCGAGCATCTTCATGATCTGCTGACGGTTGAAACCACGCGCCGAGCCGAAGGTATAGAAGGCCAGCAGCAGCGCGGCGAGCAGGGCGCTGATGGGGTGGCCGATCAGGTCCATCCATTGGCGCACGATATGTTCGGCGGGCAGCACCACGTCGGCGAAGGTCTTGAGCAGCATCAACGCAACCGGCAGCAATACCGTGACCAGGGTGATGGTGAAACTCGGCAAGTTGCCCTGGTCGGACTCCTTGGCGATCTGATCCATCAGCTCCTGGGACGGGTTGCCTGGGATGTAGCGTGAGATGAAGTTGCCGAACAGCGGGCCGGCGATGATTGCGGTGGGCAGCGCAACGATCAGGCCATAGAAGATGGTCTTGCCGATGTCGGCATGGAAGATGCCGATCGCCAGCAGCGGCCCCGGGTGCGGCGGCACCAAGCCATGAACCACGGAAAGGCCGGCCAGCAACGGGATGCCGATCTTCACCAGCGAAACGCCAGAGCGCCGGGCGACGATGAACACCAACGGGATCAACAGCACGAAGCCGATCTCGAAGAACAGCGGAATGCCGACCAGGAAGGCGGCGAACATCATGGCCCAGTGCACGTTCTTCTTGCCGAAGGCGCGGATCAGCGTCTGGGCGATCTGGTCGGCGCCGCCGGAGTCGGCCATCAGCTTGCCGAGCATGGTGCCCAGGGCGAGGACAATGCCGACGAAGCCCAGCACGCCGCCGAAACCGTCCTGGAACGATTTCATCACCTTGGCCACCGGCATGCCGGAGGTAAGGCCGAGGAAGCCGGCCGCGAGGGTCAGGGCGACGAAGGGGTGAACTTTGAAATGGGTGATCAGCAGGATCAGCCCGACGATGGTTACCAGGGCGTCGAGCAGCAGAAAGGTATCAGTAGCCAGTCCGAACATGGTTTTTATGCCTCGGTCTTATCGTTGTTTTGGGCGTAGCTTTATTGAATTTCAGGCGCTTTCATTGGTCGAGACAGCGCTGTCTTTGGTGAGCCGGACACACCGCCAGGGTCAGGCGGTTTGCGCCAGGTCCCGCTCACCGCAGGGCTTTAGCCAGGTGTCTACCGTGTCGGCCAGCACATCAATGGCCTGGGTGGCATCCAGTGGCAGGGTCCGCGGCTCGCCATGCGGTGCTTCGAGGGCGGCGAACTGGCTGTCGATGAGGCTCGCCGGCATGAAGTGGCCGGGGCGGGCCAATACCCGTTTTTCGGCTTCGGCAGGGGTGAGCTCGAGAAACACGAACGCCAGGCCAGGCATGGACGCGCGCAATGTTTCGCGGTAGCGGCGCTTAAGTGCCGAGCAGGTCAGGATCGGGCGCTCGCCCGACTGCACTGTGGCCTGTAGCTCCTGGCCCAGACGCACCAGCCAGCCGGCACGGTCATCATCGTCCAGGGGGATGCCAGCGCTCATCTTGCGGATGTTTTCGGCAGGGTGGAAAGCGTCGCCTTCGATCAGGCGGCCGCCGCTTCTGGCAGCAATGGCAGCGCCGATGCAGCTTTTGCCGCAACCAGCCACGCCCATCACCACAATGGCGGACAGGGGAGAATTCATCAGTACCTCCTGCGGGTTGAGATAGCGCTGTCTCGTCGCTGACGATCAGGCACCTCCCCCGGTGTTATTGGTCTTGTCCTTACGCAGTATGGACGCTTGGCACAGTGCACGTGGAACCGCTACCAAAGATTACATTGCCTGCGTCCTGAGACAGCGCTACCTTAGTGGCCGTCCCCCTCCCTTGGCAAGTAGTAAAATTACAACATTCATGTCCCGTACAGGCTCCCGCACCACCGGTCGTCCCACCCTGGCTGAAGTCGCCAGGCTTTCCGGGGTTTCCCCGATCACCGCATCCCGCGCTTTGCGTGGCGTCAGCACGGTTGCCCCGGAGCTGGCCGAAAAGGTTGCCGCTGCGGCGGCGAGCCTGGGCTATGTCGCCAATCCGGCAGCCCGCGCATTGGCTTCGGCGCGCAGCCAGTCGGTTGTGGTGCTGATCCCATCGTTGTCCAACCAATTGTTCATCGACACCCTTGAAGCCATTCACGAGGTGATGCGCCCGCGTGGGCTTGAGGTGTTGATCGGCAACTATCACTACGATATTGCCGAAGAAGAAAACCTGATCCGTAACTACCTGGCCTACCAGCCTTGCGGCATGCTGCTGACCGGGTTCGAGCGCAGTGATGCGTCGCGGCAGATGCTGGCGGCCAGTGGCGTGCCCTGCGTGCACATGATGGAGCTGGGCGGCGAGGCGGGTGCGTTGTCGGTGGGTTTCTCGCAGCAACAGGCCGGGCGAGCCGCGGCCAGGCACTTGATCGAGCGAGGGCGGCGGCGGTTGGCGTTCATTGCCGCGCAGCTTGACCCGCGCGTGATGCAGCGTGCCGAAGGCTTCCGCCAGGCACTGGCCGAGGCCGGACTGCACGCGACGGAGCTGGAAATCCTTGCGCCGGAGCCGTCTTCCATCGCGTTGGGCAGCGCGTTGTTCAGCCAGCTGATGCAACAAGCGCCGGATGTCGACGGTATCTTCTTCTGCAACGACGACCTGGCCCAGGGCGCGGTCTTGCAAGCACTGCGCCAAGGGGTAGAGGTGCCGCGCCAGGTGGCAATGGTGGGCTTCAATGATTTGCCCGCTTCGGCGCACATGGTCCCGCGGCTGACCTCCATTCGCACCCCAAGGGCTGCCGTTGGTCGGGGTGCCGCGCTGGCCCTGCTGGCCTTGCTCGACGGCAAGCGGGTCGCCAGCGAGCAGCAGGACCTCGGGTTCGAGCTGATGGTGCGTGAGAGTTCTTGACGCCCCGCGCGCGTATCCAAAGGCCTCGGGTACTCATTACAAGGTGATATCAATATGCTTGCACGGCGCTAAGGCCCATCTATGCTCAGGACACCCCGCGCATTGAGGAGCCCGGCGTCATGTTCGATTTTCATCGCAAGTCTGATTTGATCGAGATTGAACGCAGCCATCACGCACTGGCCAGCGCGCAAGCGAAGCTGGCGGCGATCAGCCGCTCCATGGCGATGATCGAGTTCGCGCCCGACGGCACCATCCTCGACGCCAATGAGCGTTTCTGCCAGGCCATGGGGTACAACGTCGAAGACTTACGCGGCAAGCATCACCGATTGTTTTGCGACCCGGTCTATGCCAAGACGGCCGAATACCAGCAGCTTTGGCGGGAACTGGGGCAGGGCAAGGCCATCAGCGGCACCTTCGAGCGCATCGACAAGGCAGGCCGTGAGGTCTGGCTCGAAGCCAGCTATATGCCGGTACTGGATGCGCAGCGGCAAGTCACCAGCGTGATCAAGGTGGCGTCAGACATCAGCCAACGGGTTGTGCAGGAACACGAAAGCGAAAGCCTGCTCAAGGCCATCGGCCGCTCCATGGCGGTGATCGAGTTCACCCCTGCGGGCCGGGTCATCAAGGCCAACCAAAACTTTCTGGCCACCATGGGCTACCGCTTGGAAGAGGTGGTCGGGCGTCACCACGGGTTGTTTTGCCTGCCCCGCGAGCCTGACCCGTACCGGCCATGGTGTTGCCCTGGCCAACGAGGCTGGTACGGTGATCATGGAAATCCAGCAGGGCTCACGCCACGTAGTCGATGCGATCAGCCAGATCAGTTCGACGCTGCAGTTGCACTGAGGGCGTCGCCCAGTTCGTGCAACAGGGTCTGCATGCTGGTCTGCAATTGCTGGCGTAGTTCAGCCGTTGGCAGCCCTTGGGCCTGGGCCTGCTCGATGGCTTCGCAGTCCTTGACCAGCGTGCGCACCTTGAGCATTTTCGCCCCGCCTTTGATGCGGTGGGCCAAGGCGCGCACCGCGTCGCCACCCGCGTCTGGCCCAAGTGCGCGCAATGCGGCCAGGTCTTCGCCGGCGCTTTTCGACAGTTGTTCGAGCAGGTGTCGGGTGAGTTGTTCATCGTCCTGAGTCAGGTGGCGCAATTCGCTCAGGTTGAATCCACTGCTACGGGCGGGTGAAGGCGGGGGGGCCGAGCTGGCTTGGGGCAGGTGGGTTTTGAGCGTCTGCAGGCCAATCGGCTTGAACAGGCATTCATCCATGCCACTGGCCAGGCAGCGCGCACGCTCCTCGGCCTGCGCGTTGGCGGTGACGCCGAGAATCCGGCACGCGGCCAGTGCGCCTTCGCGTTCAAGGGTGCGAATTCGGTGAGTCAGTTCGTGGCCGTCCATGATCGGCATGCTGCAGTCGGTGATCACCAGGTCAAACCGGGCCGCCTGCCACCGCGCCAGCGCCGCTTCGCCGTTTTCAGCCAGGGTTACGCGATGCCCCAGTGTGTTCAGTTGCCGCTCCAGCAACAGCAGATTGGCCGGATAGTCGTCGACCACCAGAATGTTCAGCGGGCCGCTGCTGCTCTCCAGCACCGGGGCACGCTGCTCTGCAGGTGCCGGTGCGTGGCTTGCGGGTAGCTGCAGGCTGACTTGCACCTTGGTGCCCACGCCTTCGACACTGTGCAGGCTCAGCGTGCCTTGCATCAGTTCGGCCAACGTGCGGCTGATCACCAGCCCCAGGCCGGCGCCTTGGCGTGCCCGCGGGCCGTGGGCCTGGGCGAAGGCGTTGAACAGCCGGGCCTGGTCTTCGGGGCTGATACCAATGCCGCTGTCGCGCACGCACAGCTCGACCTGCAGGTCGCCGTTGCTGTCGGGCGGCGACAGGGTCAGGCTGGCATGCACTTCACCGCGCTCGGTGAACTTGATGGCGTTGCTGATCAGGTTGGAGAGCACCTGCTTGAGTCGCAGGGGGTCTGCCAAGACCCAGGCAGGCGAGGCTGGCAGCGCGCTGTGCAGGTGCAGGCCTTTGATTCGCGCATTGCCTTCGAATACCCGCAGCGTGTTGCGCACCAGTTCGACCAGGTTGGTCGGTACCGGTTGCAAGGTCATGTGCCCGGACTCGATGCGCGAGATGTCGAGGATGTCGCCGATCAGCTCCAGCAAGCCGATGGCCGAATCGTGGGCAGTCTGCAGTGCCTGGGTATCGCAGCGGCCGGCGCGGCTGTCCTCCAGGGCCAATTCCAGCAGGCCGATCACCGCAATGAGTAGATGGTTTTGTAGAAAGAATTTCGCAGAGAATTACGTCATTCCCGGTGCTTTGGCCAAGAGGTATGATTAGCTACGTGCGCCACTATATGGAAGAAGAGAAATGGCATTCTGGAAGTTTGGAAATAAGAAAAGCAAAGAAAATGACGTCAAAAAAACAGCAATTGAAGCTGGGTCTTTTATAATCGACCTTCAATTAAAGGCTTCGGGCGGAACGCCCGGATTTGAAGAGTTATTCCATAGCCCATTCGTCAGAGGGTATTTCATCGGGGTTTTTTCCGGCGCAATGCAAGCCTTCAAAATCGAAGGCTATGGAGACGATGTGAAGACAATGGCATTTCTTGTTGGAGGCCATGTCGCACTTATAGGTGAAAAGCATGGACTATCCTTTGCCATGGATTCATTGAACTATCAAGGAAATAAGGACTATGACTTGGGCAACCGGCTGGGAGGACAAGAGCTGATTGGTTTCTTGAACCGAGAAATTACTGTCCCCAGACAGTTAATGGACTATATAAAAGGGAATTAATTGGAGCATTTCAAGTGTCAAAAAACCGCCTCGCGGCGGTTTAAGGCTTAGTTTAATAACAACAAAAAACACAAGCTACATTCAGGTTAGCATTTCAATTTCCAATAGCAAGCCGATTTATAAAAATAAGTGATAGCATGTTATATATAACAAAAAATCACAGCAATGATAAAAAACAAAAGCAACATCGCAGGCCTTACTTTAATTGAAACGTTGATTTGGTTCGCCATATTCGCAGCAGTAATAGCTGGCGTATTCGCCCTTTATTCAAACTCACGCAACGCAAGTAATGCGTCTACTGTAAACAAAGAACTATCCACTATCTTCTCTCAGACCGAACAGTTATTCGCAAGTGAGGATACCGCAGACTTAAATAGGGCGCTTGCTCTGAAAATGGGAGTTTTTCCTAAGAGTGTTAAGGTAAGCTCGGCGGGAGTCATTAGCAACGTCTTTGGCGGAACCATTAATATAACTGGGCAAACGCCAAGCGGCTTCACCGTAACCTATACAAACGTGCCAAGTGGGGAAGTATGCTCTAACATTGTTAGATCACAAAAAGCAGTTGGCTGGGATACTGTAAAAGGTAAAGCTGAAGCTACATTTGATGAAAAATATAGCATAACTCAAGTGGGAGCAGTCTGTGGTGATAATGGTGGAGCATCAACCAGTCTCGAGTTTGTTAGATTAGGCTCGAACACTTAATGCTCAGTGAACGCAAATAAAGCCCTGGATTGGGCTTTTTTGTTGTCTGGCATTTGTCTCGCGTAATGGGAAGAGAGTTAGTCGATACCCTCTGCTCCCTGTCATGCCCCGGAATTCAAATGTTCGTGATGACGCTGATTCAATATTGGTAATGATATAATAAAACAATAACACTTAATTAAAATGAACAAGCACCCCCAAAAAAACGCCCCTATCATTGATACTTCATTACATGCAGGAATGAGTTTTGATGACTTATTTCCTGTTGCTAAGCCAGAAAAAGACAAGGCAATGATGGAACATGAAGCATTTCATACAAATAATAAACCTAACGCTGATGAAGTGCAGTGGCAATCTAAGGCGAAGGCATCAACCAATATTGCAAATTCGGACGCTTTTGACGCACTGATGAAGGCAGCAGACATTGAGTCGGACCTGCTATCGAATAAGGCAAAGTCCAAGAATAGAAATAATTCATACAAACGCTGAAAGATTGTTGGGCCATGGCCGCTCAGCCGCTCACCTGCCTAACCTCCCAAGCAAAGCCGCCGTGAAAGCGGCTATTATCATAAGACTAAAGTAGCATAGCTCCATACGCTATATGAATTTTATTTGCGCCGTGTTGATAAAACAGCTACGGCGTTTTTGCGGAAATTAGAGGATTGATGAGCACGTTCCTTGCCCAGACACTCCCCCTGCTGGGCTATTATCCCTGATATAGTAAAAGTCCGGTATTTTACTGCCACGTCATTCTCCCTGTCATTGTAAAATTGACAGCTCCCCAGGTCACGTATAGTATTTTGGCGAAAATGGAGTGCAGTGCAATGGATAGAGCAAGCGATTACGAAAGTGCGGTAATTCAGGTAAATAGCTCCATCCGTGAGTTAGAAAGAGTAATCCTCACCGACCGAATTGAAGGGGTTAAGATTTTAGAGTTTTTTCTTTCTTTCAATCCTTCAATATTTAACCAAGATGATTTGAGCATCAAAATAGATGCGTGGCGACTGTTGAATGGGCATTGTAAGGTTCATGCACACCTGATTATCGAGCAAAGCATAACCTTTGATATTCCCATCTGGAAAACCTACAGGGAAAAAATTCAAAAGGTAATAGACCGTAGAAGGGAGATTTTTGGAGCTTAGTCGAGAATATTGGATTAGGAGGGGAATATCCGTCCAGAAACCTCCCCTACTGGGCTATTATCCCTGATATAGTAAAAGTGCAACTTTTGTCCGCGACTAAATTTTGTCCGGCTTGCCAAGCTCATACCACTTTGTTCTTCCTATGCCTAATTTCTCCCAAGGTTTGGCCTTAGAAATAGTCTGGCGCTCTGTGTTAACTCCGTTTATCTTTCTGTAATAGTAGGTTCGTTTCGGTATCCCTTCTTCCTCCCAAGGTTTATCCCCTGTGTAAATCACGTTTCCTTTGCTTTTGGCTCTTGATTGCTTAGCTCGCTCGCTTTTCAGTTCGTTGAGCCTTTCAATTGAAAAGTGCTGAGTGATGAAGCGATACACGCTGTCGGCAATGGTCCTAACCTCGTTCATGCCTAACGGGCACTCAAATGTGTTGAACATCATCGCTTGGTCAAGGATCTCGGCATGTAACTCGACCTGGTGGAACCTGTGCCAATTCGAATAGGCCCATAAGCGTAGCGTTTCGAACAAGGTGCAGTTTCTTCCAGATGCGAATCCGTCCTCTACGTTCTTCTTTTTCTTCGCCTCCCTCTGCTGCCTAACAAGGTCTTTATCTACAAACTCATTAAGATAATCTAAGTCATACGGCTCATCTTCAAAGGAGAAAACTTTATAGGCGGCTGAATTGAACGGGTTTTTTGTCAGTAATCCGTTATAGTTCATATCTGCGCCGATTCTCACAGCAAGCCCATGCTCAACATCCGAACAATATTTAATAGGCTTTAAAAGCCCTCTAACGTCTGTTTTAACAGATGTATTGAGGATGTAGGTTAGGTGAGAGCGGCCGTTGTCTAAGTTTCTGACTATCAAGTGCGGAGCTGGCAATCCTTTATCCGACCAGTCCAGCACGCTCATTTCACTATCCAAATCAAATATCATGAAATATTTGTGAGTCAGCGAATTGGGTTGAAGGTAGATGGATTTTATAGCTGAACTTACTGTGCCAACTTGCTTTCCGAATAAGTAGTTGTTTGTATGGTAGGGCTTTTTAGGAAGTTTCGACCTGTATACTTCAAGCGTATTTTCGAGCGTTAATTGGCTGCAGTGCATTTTCTCCTCTATTATTTTTATTATCAGGAGAAAAATTCGAGACTGGCTCTTGCTACATCAACTTTAAATGGTATATTGAATATACAAAGTGTTGAGCGTAGAAATTGTTAAGGTTGGTCGCCCCGGAATTTCTACTCCTTTATAAGCAAGATAACATTTACCCCTTAAAGTGCAAATTTTAAGGGGTTTTGTTTTATGATTCAGATTGAATTAGTCTGTTTTGGATGCAAGGGCTTTATCAACAGCGGCTTTGAGTTTTAAAAGTGCGCC
The DNA here is from genome assembly GCF_025905425.1 of Pseudomonas putida. Taxonomy (NCBI): domain Bacteria; kingdom Pseudomonadati; phylum Pseudomonadota; class Gammaproteobacteria; order Pseudomonadales; family Pseudomonadaceae; genus Pseudomonas; species Pseudomonas putida. Next base: position 2,222,889 of record NZ_CP109603.1, read on the forward strand.
TTTATCTGCTTTACAAATAACGTTCAGTAGGTAAGCACGCATTTCTTCTTCGGTCGGTTCTGTCTTTGTCTCCACAAAGAAGTCACGAACCTGGACCTTCAAAACACGGGCGAATGTCTCAAGCGCATCAAGGCTTGGCGTCCGGTCGCCCGTCTCCAATCGACTGATGGTCTTCGGATCGAAGCCTGTCAGCTCGCCGAACTCGGCCTGTGTCAGACCTGCCTGCTTCCGGTAGTGACGTAGCGCCTTACCGATGTCTGTTCGTGCCATGAGAAATCCCTTGAAGAATCAATCACTTAACGACACGGGAGCGGCCTTTAAAACGCCCTCATAAGTCACCTTTTGATTTTGTACTTCTAATAATGTGACCTTTTAGGTAGAGTTTTTACGCCTGCCGATCAACGGCCGGCGTCTGGGACAGGAGAAAAGGCAGATGAAACAGGTAGTTATGGCGCTGGTGCTGGGGTGTGGGGCGGCTGGAATGGTTGGGTGCGCAGAGATGCAGCAACAGGCCGGATCGCTCCTGGGACAACCGACCCAGCCGCAGCAAGTCGCTATGGAAGGTGGCCAGCCGGTGCAGTCGTTGGGTGGTGGTCAGTCGAGCCAAGGCACGGTGCAGAACGCCGTAGCTCAGGAAGGGTCGTCTATGGCGTCGGACATGGCGAAGGAAGCATCCAGCACGCTGAAAAATGAGGTGAGTTCGTCCATCCGCTCCGCCATCCGTGGTGCTTTCAGCCGCTGATAAATAAGAAGCCCCTCATGGGGGCTTTTTTGCTGGGGTGCTGATAAATGAAGCAAGACGAAAATGGGCTATATGTAGCTAATGATGGTTCAAAGCATAGAACCGACTATCACGCTTTTAAGCATGATGAAGAGGCTTATAGAGCAGCATTAAATCATGGACTTAAACCGGCTGACTTGAACGGGAAGCTGGCGCAGATTGTAACGCTACTCTTCTTTTTCTTTGCAGGAATATTTTTTTGGGATAACAAATCCTACTTTTCAGCTTTGCTAATGGTCCCGATAGGTTTGACTGCAATGATGCTTGTGGATTGGTGCCTTAAGCGCATCCATCCTTTTTTGAGATTTTTGATACTACTTTTTTGTGTGTGGTTCGCTCTATACGCTGGCAATGGTGGGTGGTGGCGATGAAAATTTTTATTGTGCTACTGGGGTTAGGCTTGGCAAGCCAAAGCTATGCAGCCTGCCAAGATAGATATTATTACTATCGACCAGCTCTAAGTATGACGAATATCAAAGGCTGGCAAGTCTACGATGACAAAGGCTTTATAGGGAGTCGAGAACATTCCGACATTGAGCGAATGGTCAATGAATGTGGTTCCCCTGCCAATGGCAGTAAATATAACGTTCAAACAATAGTGAACATAGTGGTTCCAGCTAATTTCTATCAGCTTAGAAAACCACTGTTTGGCTATCCAAATATTCGTCTTCCCAACGGTGTTAACGGTGGGCAAGGAGTGTATCTGGACATACGACAGCGGCCAGGGTTTTCCAGTATTCAGGCCCAGCATTCCGGCGAAGTGCGAAAGAATGGCAGCGTGGGGCTGGTGCAAGTCTATTTGGTTCGTGATGGCCTGGACGATTTGAAAAACCCTGAATGGTTTTATAAAAACCACTCCTACCTAACGGGGAAGGGATATAGCTACACCACATTTAAATAAACTTGCTTTTAGTTAAGCAAAAGTTACGATAATGAAAAAGGTATATACAATGAAAAAAATCGCTATAACAATATTCGCTCTGTGTGCTTTCGCCACCTCGGGAGCATTTGCCGAAAGTAATGGGAGCGGGAACCCGAACAATGCAGGAGGTAGCGTTGTAAAAATCACAAAACCACCTTATTTTGTTTGGAAAGACGGCAAGCTGATAAGAAACCCGCAAGCTCAGAATTAAAAATATTTCCAATACATAGATGTAATTGAAAGGCGCCTCACTCTACAGGTAGAGGTGCTTTTTTATGAGGCACTATCAATATATTCGTAAATGGTATTTTTTCAGCGTTGCACTCACTTGAAAAGTTAGGGTGGTAAGTGTTAGCATGTGAAAAAGGATATATATAATGATGACATCTCTAAAAGCTTTGAGAAACAAATACAAAGAAGAAGCACACCCGAAAGCAATGTTTGAACAGACTCGAGAGGAGCTAAAACAAATGGTGCTCAAGAACGCCGCCGCCAAAAAGAAATAATCAGGGTTTAAGTATGCTCATAGCAGAAGGAGTTACATTGACGTAGAGATTCTTTTGTTTTTTTTGCGTGATACAATTTACGTATACGCAAATAATTAAAAAATGAAAAACCTGAAATATTTCCTTCCTGTATTTTTACTTTTCTTACTCCCTCACGCTTCTGCAGATGGTGGTTTTTGGTGGATTACCTGCACCAAAACGGCTGCTTGCCCAACTGGACAGACGGGGCTGATTACCTATCAAGCAACGGTTAACGGCAATGCATTCAACTGCAACTCTGGCGGTATTTACTGGGGGAACCCTGTAAGTAATACATGCAAAGTAGTAGCACCTGTATACCAATCCACAAAAACTGAGAGTAAATCGCTCAGTTGCCCGGCAGCGCAACCAAGCGGGACATGGACGCAAAGCAGAACCTACGAGCTATGGTCTGATGGGAGCAAAAAGAACTATTCATCTTGGAAGGATGTTAAAAAGACATGTGCAGCCGTAAAGCAGAGCACTCAGACCGAGAATAGGAATGTGGCTTGTGCAATTGGAGAGACTGGATCAATCCAACAGAAACGGACCTATGAGGTTTGGAGCGATGCCACTAAAAGAAATTATTCTGGCTGGGTGAATGTTTCCAGCACTTGCAAGCCTATCCCCTCTGAGACAATCGAAACAAAGGATGGTGTTCAGGAGGAAAGCTGCGATTCTTATTATGGAGTTGCGCAAGGAACCTATTCAGGGACAGTATATAAGCACGGAACTTACACAACGACATACAGCGCTACTGCAAAAACAACCGACACTAAATTTCAATTTGAGATCACGAACGTAGATTTTGAGTCATGCGTCGCACAAATCACTGACGTTATACAAGAGACAGATGAGTTAGCATGCGCAGCGGGGCAGACAGGGAGCATTCAACGATACAGGATTAAAGCAACAAATTCCCAAGGTCAAATCAGCTACCCTTACGGGAGTCAGTGGGTAGTTAGCAATAATAACTGTGCTTCTATTCAGGTCGATAATCAGCCTACGGTTGATGCAGGTGCTACACCTAATGGTTTATTAAGCAATATCTCTGTTACCTCGTCCAGCCTGCAAAATGGAGAATCATTCTCCAAGTATCTCAATAGCCTTGCTACATCCAATTGGGCTGCAAATGAACGCCATAAACTCACCGTAAACATAGACGACATGAGTAGTGGTGCATATAGTCCTGCTAAGATTGGCGCGTTGATTGCTAAGTTTCAGTCAGTAGTTGGCACTGAGAATGCTGAGGTGGAGATTTCTCTACCAATAGCAATAGATAAATATTTGGGCGCTGGAGAGATCACAGCTGCCGCTGTGGCAGCAAAATCAGTGATTTTGAAAGACGTAACGTTCGATGGCACATCTGCTATAGTTAATTATTACAAGGTGAGTGATTTGCAGACGAGGCCACCAACCAAGAAAAGCACGGTTATTAGCGTAATTCCAATTGGCTTGGGACTTACTGGCATAACTTCCAGTCGTTAAGTATTCAATCCGAAAATCCACCTTATAGGTGGTTTTTCATTATCTTGGCCTGATGATCTTTCGTCGTATCTCCTTTGCAGACGGTAGGTCTGGGATTCTTTTACCATATAAGTCAATTTGCCCTAACTGTGCGTCTACATTGGCTTCTGCCTCTTTTGTAAATTGTTTATCTTCTGATTCGTCATTTTCTACTACTCGCTCATAAGCTTTTCTCGCTCGCTCCAGATATTTTTCCTGAATATCTTGGCGTCGAGCGGCGAACGTTTCTTCAATCCAGCTTGTGATGCCATCTATCAAATCAGAAAGATTGGTTCTGAATAGCTTTAATTCGGCTTTTATCTTGGCATGGGCTACAAGATCTCTATCATGTTTTACACGATCCTTATCTATAACGTCCTTGTAATGCTCTGATTTGCGACGGTAAGCGTCTGCCTGCTCGTATTCCTCTGCTGTGGCCTCCATAGCCATCCTGTGGCGCTCCGTGGCATCTTCCGCCTTGCTGAGCTGAGTGGCGACATATCGTTTAGCCTTCTGTGTGTATTCTTGGGCTTTCTGTGCATTCTCCTTTGCCTGCCCAGCCTCCTGCTTCGCCAACTGGGCTTTTCTAACAGCCTCGTCTCTTTGTTCCTTGGCGAGTGTGTAGAGGTTAAAGGCACGTTCCGATTTTGGTTTTTTTGCCTCTCCGTTGATGTAGCGGAGTGTGTTCATGTGCCCCTCGGTCTTTTCGTGTTTTTTTGCATAGTAAGGGGTGTTTTTCAATAGTCTATTATTTGTATAGGCATAAAACATATCCTGCAAATACCCAAACAGTAATTGAGACTCCAAAAAATCAGGCTTCTCGCCAATCAGTTCTGTTCCTGGGCGATGCTTTTTCAGATAGGAATTAACTTGATTGATCTGCGTTTCGCGCAGGTCGTAACGCCCGGTTTTACTGTTCTTTGTTGAAATGAATAAATGCGGATGGTCGCTATGATCTTTTAGATCAACGTCTTCATCACCGTGCAAAACAATGAAGTGAATAGGGTATTCAGGAAACACCTGCTGGTAAAAATCTTTGATTAAGTCAATTCGACCTGCTGCGCTAACCCCTGAAACTTCATTTTTAGAAGGAAACTTGAAAAAAGCTTCTTGAATAACAGCCTGATTTTTCTTGATGAGTGGATTAGGGCCAAGCTCAATCTCGTTATGGCAGTCGAGAAACTGCTTTGCAGTGTCGAGCTTCTGGCTTTTACGCTTAATATCGAATTGATCAAGGTCGGACAACAGCTGTTCAGTGTCAGCGGTGCCTGATACGTTCAGGATATTCTGAAAGGCAAGAATGCTTCCTTCGTCCGTTTCTTTTTTACTGGCATTTTTGACTTTATTTTTGAGCTTTGTGCGCGCTTCCAATAATTCGGCCCTGTTGTTCTTAACCAGTGCTGGCGCTTCCGATTCATTGGTTATTTTCGCAAGAAGAGATTCCCTTTGTTCTTTCGGATAGTCGTTTAATTTTATCGTGCCGATTTCTGGTAGCCAGATTAAATTTAAATGAGATTGTTCATCGAACCATTCCAGCTTCTTGGGCTGGCTTGCGGGAATGCGCAGAGAGTGGCGCAGGCTCTTGAACAATTGACGGCGACCGCCATGTCCATTTGTTGATTTTTTCTTGATTTCATTCGTGTAGTTCAAGGTTTTGAAAATCATCGAAGTTATTTTTTTGCCATTCATTTTGTCCTCATGTTGATAGTTAATTTTTAAGTCCACACTGTTTTTGCTTCTGCCCTTCCGGCCAGGAACCCGTGCTTACTACCGCAAGCGAAGCGTCTTAACGAAGTTAAGTGTGGTGGTAAGCCCAACGGGTTAAAAGAAGCCCTACTTAAATATTAGCATTTGGATCAATGCTTTTGCTCTTAGCCGGATTTGTCCGGCTGGCCCTGACTTGTTAGGGCCTGCTTTTGGTGCTGGATTTGTCCAGCGCCGTCACGCATAGCGTGATGGTGGAAAAATGCACGTAGAGACCCTATGCAACCCCACAGAGATGTGGCATAAGACGGAAATAGGGAATCACGGGTGGTGCGCATGAAAAAGCTCGAAAAAAGCACTCTGTGCTATTTAGCTGGATGCATGACTGTTGGAGTGCTGTTCTCGTTTGGAGTATCACAGTTTCTATGGTTGATTAGTGCAGACAACAGAATAGAATCCTACGCTAACGTTGTGCTAAACCATGCGGAAACGGTTGCAGAAAACCTTACCGCTGCACTTGATGAACTAAACAAAGCATCTGAACAATCTTGCGGACCGTCAGACCTGGACGCTCTAAAAAGAGTCACCTATGAATATCGCTTTGTAAAAGATGCTGGACGAATCGAAAATAAAACCATTAACTGCTCTGCTATGTGGGGGTTAATCCCCTCATTTCGATTGGTTGGTGATGGTAGAGTTACCAGAAACAATGTTCAACTTTGGGGTGGCGTTTCAAGTTATTTCCCCAGCTCAGTAAAAATTGATATTTCAGCAAAAGGAAACTCATTCGTTGTTACATCACCCACCGCATTTGCACCTTTTGAATCTCCGTCAGTGGAATTAAATTCATCTATTGTATCTCGTGATGGTAAAACCATCATGCGCACATTCGGTGATTCTCATCAAGGTAATATGCTAACCAGCGCATTCGCAAGGCTGTGTTCTGAAAAATACGACATCTGTGTTAGCTCGAATATTCAAGCCAATATTTTCATGGCCAATAAACCTGGCCTTCTCTTGTTTATTGCATTGATTGGGTGCTCATTGGGCTTGTTAGTTTTCTATGCTGCCCACCAATACCGAAGGGTTAGGGATTCACTTTCCTACCGTTTGAAATATGCCATTAAAAACGGATTAATATCAACTGCATATCAGCCGATTGTTCATGGCATTAATGGCAAGGTTTCCGGTTTCGAGGTTTTGGCACGTTGGCATGATAGGAAATTCGGCTCAGTCCCTCCAAATGTTTTTATCCAAAAGGCAGAGGATCTTGGTCTGCAAGAAAATCTGAGTAAACTCATTGTTAATAAAGCATTGGAAGAATGCTCGAAAGGCTTGGCTTGCAATCCTGATATATATTTGAGCTTTAATATTGAAACCAAAGACCTTTTAGGTGGTGATCTTGTTAGGCATATCTCAGATACAGCTAAAACCCACGGAGTATTAGCAAGTCAGATTGCAATTGAAATCCTTGAAGGTGCAACGGGTGAAATTAGTAAAATTGAAGAAAAAATTGAACATCTTCGACTGTGTGGCCATAAGGTATTAATTGATGATTTTGGCTCGGGCTATTCAAGTCTTTCTTATTTGGCAAAACTCAATGTTGACGTTATAAAAATTGATAAATCGTTCACGCAAGCTGCTGGAACAAACTCTCCGGCAGCAATAGTTCTGCAAAAAATTTACGAAATAGCAAAAGCCTTGGATACTCAAATTGTTTTTGAAGGTGTAGAAACGGAAACACAAAAAAAGGCAATTCTGGATTTTTGCCCTGACGCACTTGTTCAAGGATGGTTATTTAGCAAGGCATTGCCAATAAATGAACTTACAGAGAAAGTAAAATCACAAGCTGCTCGAGGCAAGGCAATGAACTTTGCGCATGATTGATTTTTATCAAAGCCCTAAAAGGTGCCCAATCTCTGATTGGGTGCGTTTTAGGGCTGATAGCGGTTCAGAGTCGAGTTTTATTTTCGGCAGTGTATCCGTCAGGGGTGACACTAATTCGGTCGATATGATTTCCTGAAAGATGAATATCTATAGCGAAATATTTTTTCTTTATTGGGGTAATTGAAACCCTAACGGCTTGACTAACGAGAAAATTGTTAATTTTAATTCGGCCGCTTTCAGTCAATAGCAGCTTGTAAATGTCCATCACGCTAATTGCTGACTTGGTTGCAAGGTGCATTGAGCTGATTCTAAGGCCGACTTCATGTTGTTTAGCTTTGAGTTGATCTAACTCTTCACTGACTTCCTCAATCCTGCTCAAAACGTATTTTTGGGCGGTTTCCGAAGCTTTTTCAAGAATGGCAAAATTACTTTCTAACGCTTGTCCTTTTTGAATGACGAGCCCTGTTAATTCTTCATGCTCTTTTTCGAGGGCTTTAATGTCGTTGGATTTGGCTATTATCTGATGGAATGGGATTAGGGCCTGATAGGCAAGAAATATCTCCTCAACCCTGGCATAACGGTATCGGACGCCTTTCCCCGGCTCGGCATAGGAACAGCGTCCAGCTAATGAGGCGGAACATACCAAATCAACATATTGACTTTTTTGTGCGTGATAACGAAAACCTGAACCACAAGCGCAAAAGACCAAGCCCCGAAGGATATTTTTAAATTCAGCAGCCTTCCGCCCTGCAAGTTTTGGATCTTGACGCTGACTTAGCTTTGCACCAATCCTATGGAAGTCTGATTCACTGATTACGGCGGGATAGTAATTTTTAATCTCTTTTTTAATCTGAACTGGCTTTCCTAAATCGTCCCATTCCATAGCGATGAATGAGCCATAGATTGCAGGTTGGCGAAGAACCTTACCTATCATGCTTTCGGTGTATTTTTTTGAAAAATTTAGCTTGTTAAGTTCTTGAGCGGTAGTTCTTGCACCCATTTCAAAACAAAGTTCTGTCGCTCGCTTGACGGCCTCTGCGTGCTCGTTCAACACAAATTCGCCATCAACATAGCTAATCCAGAAGGGACACCGCTTCGTGATTATCTGGCCGTTTTCACCCTTCAATAAGTTTCGGGCTTTGGCGTCTGAGATACGCTCTGACTTGTTACGGCTTTCATCGTTTGCCCTTTCCAGAATGTTCTGAATCAGGCTTATGTCAACGCTGCTATCTCGCTTCCGGCGAGAGTAGAGGCGGTTATCAAACAGGGTGTAAATTGCACAATCGGCTTGGATGATTGAGATTATTAGTTCAAGGGCGTCATAACCACCCATCCGGCTGATTCGGTCGAAGGATTCGACCAGCAGCAAGGCGTTGGGTAGGATCTCTTTGGCCTTGATCCGCTCCACGAACCGGGCCAACTGGCCGGATTTCAGATTCTTGCCCTTGAAGGCAGAAACGCCCAAATCCTCGTAGTGCTCGACCTGCCGAGCTTGTGGGTATTGGTCAAAAAACCGTTTGAGCTGGTCAAGCTGCCGCATCTCGCCAAACCCCAGCTTTTGGGCCTTGGATGAAAAACGGATGTAGCTATATACGTTGATGGTTTCGTCGCCCTGGAACACCTCCGCAAAGGCTCTGGGCAAGGGGTTTGCGCTGGTCATGGATGCTCTCAACCCTTCAAGGATACTGGATGCTACCATTTTCTACTAAAAACACTGGTCATTGCATTCATCGGGGTACGGATTTCATGGCTCATGGTTGCCAGGAAAGTGCTCTTGGTCTGGCTGGCCTGTTCGGCATCGTCCTTGGCCTGGCGCAACTGTTCGAGCAGGCCGCGGCTCAAGGCCAGTTGGGCTTGCAGGGCGTGCTGGGCTTCGGTGCGCTGGTGGATCAGTTTGCGCAGGTAGCTGTTCCAGAAAACCACCCCGGTCAGCAACAGGGCCGACAGCACCAGTACTTGCAGCGCCAGGGTGCGGTAGTCGCGCCAGGGGCTGTCGCTGACCAGTGTGCTGGTGCGCCAGCGGTTGATCAGTTGGTCCAGTTCTTCTGGAGGGATGCTCAGCAGCGCCTTGTCGAGAATGGCCTGCAGTTGCGGTTGGTCCGGGGCTACGGCGAATGCCGCGATGGCCGGGCTGTCGTCCAGCACACTGGCGATACGCAGCCGGTCCTTGAATACATGGTTGATGTAGTAGGTGGCGTTGATGTGGTTGCTCAATGCAACGTCGGCGGCGCCATTGGCCACCGCCTCCATGAGCCCGAGGGGGTTGTCCACTTCCACCATTTTGGCGTGCGGGTAGCGGCGCACGAGTTCTGCCTGCTGCGGCGAGCCGCGAACCAAGGCTACGCGCTGGCCGTCGAGGGCTTTGGCCTGCGCCGATGATGTTGCATCGTTACGGGTGACCAACACCCGTGGGCTGACCAGGTAGGGGCGGGTAAAACGCAATTGCTTGGCGCGTTCTGCGCCGTAGCCCAGAGCGCCGATCATCTGCGCGTCACCACGTGCCAGGCGGTCGACCATCACCTGCGCCGACTGGCTCTCGATGGGCTTGAAATGCAACCCCGTGCGCAGGGATATCTGCTTGAGCAGTTCCAGCGTGATGCCGCTGGTGCGGTGCTGTGTGTCGTTGAAGGTCAGCGGCGCGAGTGAGGTGTTGATCAGCACCTTGACGGTGGGGTTGCGGGCTATCCAGTCCTCTTCTTCAGCGGTCAGCGCCGTCAGGTGGCGCTCCAGCAGCAGGCTGGTGTTACCGCTGGTCCAGCGGCGTAGGATGGTCAGGCGCTCGCTTTCGGTGATTCTGGCCAAGGCCTTGTCGACCAGGCCCAGCAAGCGTTGGTTGTCGTTGGCCAGGGCAAACGCAAAGATACCGGGCGCCACCTTGCAGAAATGGTCGATCTTCACCGTGCCCTGGTAGCTCTTGCCGATCAGAAAGTCGGTGCTGATGGCATCGCCCAGGTAGGCGTCGGCCTCGCCCAGCTCGACGGCGGCAAGGCCTGCCAGGGTTGAGCGGTACAGGCTCAATTGCGCCTTGGGGTAGAGCGCGCGCACGGTATTGGCGGGCAGGTAATGATCGACCATGGCCAGGCGCAGGCCGTTCAGGTCTGGGGTGGCTTTCAGCGAGCGGCCTTCGCGGGTGACGATGACCGGCAAGTCGTCGGCGTAGGGCTCGCTGAGGCCTAGCTGGGCGTCGGCCGCCTCGAAGCCGTTGGAGCTGCCCAATAGGTCAATGTGGCCGTCCCGCAGTGCCGCAATGGCTTCGTGGCGGTTGTCGAACCGCCGGACTTCGATCGGGATGCCGAGTTGTTCGGCGATGATGCCTGCATAGTCGGCGCTCAGGCCTTCGTAGTCACGTTGGCTGATGTTGATCTCGAAGGGCGGGTAATCAGGCCGCGAGCTGCCCAGCACCAGGTGGCCGCGCCGCTGCAGCCATTGGCGGTCCTGGTCGTCCAGTTGCATGGGCGCTGCGGCGCTGATCGAGCGCGCGAGCAACTGCCGTGGTTCGCTGTCGGCAAACACGCCGGTGGAGCCGGCCAGGCCGATGATCAGCAGGATGCTCGCCAGCAGGCGCTTCATGGCAACCTGGCTCAGTTGACGCTGTTGCGCTTGGCCAGATCGACCATTTCCACCAACGACTCGGTCTTGAGCTTCTCCATGATGCGGCCCCGATAGGTGCTGATGGTTTTGGCGCTGAGGTTCATGCAGGTGCCGATGTTCTTGTTGTTTTCACCGCGAGCAAGGCGTCGCAGCACTTCCATTTCGCGGTTGGACAGGCTGCCCAGGCGTGTTGGTTCGCTTTCCAGCGAATTGCTGTTGACCGACATCTGCGGGAAGGTCGAATAGCCTTTGACCAGGGCTTTGAGTGCAAACAGCAGGGCCTCATGGTCTTCGTCCTTGGTGACGAAGGCACCGATGCCGGCATCCAGGCAGCGTCTTACGTACAGGTCGGTGGCTTGCCCGGTCAGCACCATGATCTTGGGCACTGGCTCCAGACACTGAAGCCGTTTGATGACCTCCATGCCGTCCAGGCCGGGTAGTCCGATGTCCAGCAGAACGACGTCCGGGCGCAGTTCGCGCGCCACCTGGGCCACCTCATTGCCATTGCCGACTTCGCCAACGACGTGAAAACGCTCCCGCTCAAGCAGCAGGCGCAAGGACAGTCGGACAATAGGGTGGTCGTCGACGATCAGGACGGTTGTCATCAAGAAAACTCCTGTAGGGATGTGGTCCGCTTCCTGGAACACTCAGGAATACGTCTGCAAGTGGGTTTATCGGAAGCGCTGCAAGATACGACCATTCCCCAGGTTTGGTAATGCCGAGTATAGAGTTGTTGATTAACCCTGTGCGAGTTGTTGAAAATTCCTACAAAAAACAGGGATAGACACCGCCCGCTCGACGTGGCGATGCCTATTTTCGCAAGGCCGCTACGCGCAGTCGGTGTGGGATTTGAGCACGCGCAGGGTCGAGGCGGGGTTGTTGGCCAGCGCTTGGCCGACCCGTGTCGGGCGTGTCAGCAACTGGCCAGAACAGTTCGGGCAGCGGCCGTGCAGGCGGGTGTCGGCACAGGTACGGCAGAACGTGCATTCGAACGAGCAGATCAACGCGTCCGGGCTATCGCCCGGCAGGTCGGCGTCGCAACACTCACAATTGGGTCGTAGCTCCAGCATTGGCATGGCTCCTGTTTGCACACGGGAGCCTGGAGTCTGCTACGCCAGTGCCAAGGCTGGCAATGCTCAGTCGCCAGGGCGATAGAGGTGCGCGTGCCCGGCTCGGTACAGGGCCGACTCGGCGAACGGCGTGTCCCCCAGCACATGGCCCACGAGTATCAGCGCGGTACGGCGAAAATCCTTCAACGCCACGCGTTCGACGATATCGTCAAGGGTGCCGCGCACCCAATCCTGGTCCGGCCAGGTGGCGCGATGGACGACGGCAACCGGGCATTGCGGGCCATAGTGGGGTAACAGTTCACTGACAATACGCGGCAGGTGCTTCACGCCCAGGTGGATGGCCAAGGTGCTGCCATGGCGCGCCAGATCGCCCAGTTGCTCGCCAGGCGGCATCGGCGAGGTGTCGCCAAAGCGGGTGAGAATCACGGTTTGCGACACTTGCGGCAGGGTCAGCTCGCAGCCCAGCAGGGCCGCACTGGCGGCGGTGGCGGTGACGCCCGGGATGATCTGATAATCGATGCCCAGCTCACGCAGGTGGCGGATCTGCTCGCCGATCGCGCCATATAGGCTGGGGTCGCCGCTGTGGACGCGGGCCACGTCCTGGCCTTGTGCGTGTGCCGTGCGCATGGCGCTGATGATCTGCTCCAGGTGCAGTTCGGCGCTGTTGATCACGGTCTCGGCCTGGTGCCCTTCGAGCACGGCAGCGGGTACCAGGGAGCCGGCGTAGATGATTACCGGGCACTGGCGGATCAAGCGCTGGCCCTTGACCGTGATCAGTTCCGGATCGCCGGGGCCGGCGCCGATGAAGTAGACCGTCATGGAAAGTCCTTGCAATAAAAGGGATGCGGCGATTATCGCCCGCAGGCCAGGGCGAGGGTAGCCGGGCCGAGCACCTGGCGTGTAACCCGCAGCTTGGCAGTGCCAAGGTGCTGGCTGGCCATGGCCAACGCCGCGCTTTCTGCGACGCCCCAGCAACCGCTGTGCGCGTGGGCGACGGCCGAGCGATGGCTGAGCAGGGGCTCAAAGGGCAGCAGTTGCCGGGCATCGTACAGCAGCAGCGGCAGGCCAAAGCGTTTGGCAAGTTCCTGCAGGCCGGGTTCGTCGGCCTTCAAGGTGATGCTGGCGATACCGCGCAGTGCAGACAGCGCCAGACCATGGTCATTCAAGGCCTGGCGCAGCAGGGTTTCGAGGGTGTCCGCCGGGCAGCCCCGGCGGCAGCCGAAGCCGGCGTACAGCGCCGGCATCGAGGGGTGCAGCGCCATCAAGCCTGGCTGGAGCGGCGGTACAGCCACGCGCTAAGCAGGCCCAGGGCCACCCAGAAGGCCGCGTTGGTCAGCCAGGAGGCAATCTTGAATTGGGCTTCCAGGGCCTCGGGGGCGAGGCTTTGATGAACCTCGGGTTGCGGTGCACCAAACACATGCGGCAGTACCAGCAACACGGCGCCCAGCGCCTTCAGCAGCCAGTGGCGGGCAAACACCAACAGCGCCAGGCCTAGGGCGGTGGTACTTGCGGTGCCGACCCACCAAGCTTGGCGTTGCCCCAGGTCGGCGGCAGCGGTGCCCGGTAGCTCAGGCGGCAGGCCCAGGGTAGGCGCCAGGCAGAACACGGCAAACCCCGCCAGGCCCCACAAGGCGCCGGTGCCCACGCGCTTCGGCTCACGCAGGCTGTACAAGGCGACGAGTATCAGCGCGAAGCCGACTGCGACCACCAGGTTGCCACCGGTGGTGGACAGGATGCGCTGCCAGCCATCCTCAGGCGACCAGGCTTCTTCGCTGTGTTCATGGGCACCAGCGCCGTGCTCATGATGCTCGGCGGCCGGTGCGGCGGACTCGTAGGTTTCCGCTTCAAGAATCAATGGAGCAACCCAGAAGCTTTGCAGCAGGGTCAACAGCAAGGCGGCAAGCAGCCCGCTGAAGCCCGCGGTACGGGCAATGCGCGTGATCATGGGGCGTACTCAGTGGCAGGGGAAGGCGGCGCTGTGACGGGTGTCGTGGGCCGCATTGTGGACGGCCTCGATGTGCGAGAAGCCGGCAAAATAGACCAGGCACAGGCCCAGCAGGCTGGCGCCGACGGCGATGACGACACGCTGACTGAGGGTGACGGGGGTGGCAATGCTGTGTTTGGCGCTGGTGACGGGCATGACGCGTTCCTCTGCTTTTTGTGGGCAACGGGCAAGCGCGGCAGCCCCGAACGTGATCCGCCCAGGGGAATGCGACAGCGCCCGCCCACCGCGGGGTGTTCATGAACGCCAGGCCGGTCTCCGGGCTCACGAGGAGGAGCAGGGCTCCTGAAAAGCGCCCCTTCCCATACCAGATGACGCGGCACAGTGGTCTAGACGCTTCGCTCGCTTACCGTTGCGGGGGCAGCACCGGCTTTGTCGTGCCCTGGTCGAGGGCTTGCGACGCACCGATTTCCCGTTTCACCCCCTGAGGGGCACCTGAACGCGAGGCATTAGGAGACCACGAGGCAGGTTTTCCGTCAATTGCACAGCGGTATGCGCGTGAAAAGTATTTCAGAAATTGTAGGCCAGCAATTTTCGGGTTTTGCAGTGCCTGTGAGCTCGAGCGCCGCCCGCTCGGCGCTTGAGCTCACAGGCGGCAAAAGAGTCCCGCCATGCCCTAAGCTGTCCGCGCGCTACGCCCAGCCTCCCGCTGCGCCACCAACCCGCGAATCCGTGGAATCAGTTCCTGCCCATACTCCACCGCATCGCGCAACTGATCGAACCCGCGGAACAGGAAGGTGCTAACCCCCAGCTCGTAGTACGCCAGTGCCGCCTCAGCCACCTGGTCCGCTGTCCCTACCAGCGACGTCGAGTTGCCCGCACCGCCGCCCAAAGCGGCAATCTCGGTCCACAGCCGGGTGTCATGCACCTTGCGCTGGCTGGCCAGTTGCACCAGGCGCTCTGAGCCGGCGTTGCTTTTGCCAAAGTTCTTCTCGCGGCGGTTGCCCTGGCGGATGCCGATGCGCGTCTGGGCATCGGCCAGAATGCGTTCGGCGCGGGCCCAGGCTTCTTCCTCGGTAGCCCCCAGAATCGGCCGCAGCGAAAGGCTGAAGCGAATGTGCTGTTCACGCCCATAACGGGCTGCAGCCTTGCGCACCTTGGCAATACGCTCGCGAACCTGCTCCAGCGGCTCGCCCCACATCATGTAGACGTCGGCATGCTTGGCGGCCACTTCGACTGCGGCGTCTGACGCGCCGGAGAAGTAGATTGGCAAATGCTGCACCGGTTTGACCAAGGTCAGGTTGTCTTCGACACGGTAGTGAATGCCCTGGTGATCGAAGGGCTCTTGGCGGGTCCAGGTGTTGCGCAGTACCTGCAGGTATTCATCGGTGCGGGCATAACGGGCCTCCTTGTCGAGGAAGTCGCCATCGCGCTGCAGGTCGCCGCTGTCGCCGCCGGTGATGACATTGATCGAGGCCCGGCCCTGGCTCAGCTGGTCAAGGGTGGCGAACTGGCGAGCGGCGAACGTTGGCGCCTGGAAGCCCGGGCGGTGGGCGACCAGCAGGCCGATGCGCTCGGTAAGCGCTGCCACGTAGCTGGCCAGGATCATCGAGTCTGGCGCACTGGTGTTGACCGCCAGCAATGCCTTGTCGAAGCCGCCATATTCCTGGGCCTGGGAGAAGGCCTTGATAAACTCCAGATCAACCAGCGGGCCACGTGGTGCCTGGGATTCGCTGCTTTCCTGCGGGCCGATGAGGCCGATGAATTCGAGGCTCATGGGTGAAACTCCTGTGTTGTGAATGTGCGAGCGGGGCCGCGACAGGAGCACTGCGTGATGCAGGGGTAGGCTGCCTGGCGGGGCGATGGTAGACAGCCTCCGCCAGGTGTGGGGTCGGTTTTGATGGGTAGACCTTAGCGTGGGGTGGGTGGGGTTGGGAAAGGCTTTGTGGCTCTATGCTAATATTATTTAATGGTATTTAGCTTCATGTATTGATGCATAATTTGCATTTTAGATTGCATCGAATGCTGCAGAGTAAACCCGTTCATTGGGGACGTTCTTAATGCTGTCTTCAATCATGCGCTTCGAAGTTTTTTAGCGTCTTGTGGTGTGAAATCTACGAATGAGTAAGCCCATGGGCGTTGTGGTGTTGTCTCAGGCATGTCTTTATAAGGTTCGGATAAAAGCCCGAAACTGAAGGTGCCAGGTTCTACGCCGTTTACCATCACTGCGTCGCTAATGCCGGGAATAGCGCTCACCTTTACATTGTTCTGATTTGAGAATTTTTGCCCAAACGATTCGCCGTAGCCTCCTAGGCAAGCGGCAAAAATGACTTTCCTGTATTTTTGGGGATTTATATTTTTGCTCGTTAGCCATTTAGCGAATTTAAATGGGCCCATGGAGACGCCGTCGATTAGTATTTCACTCTCTCTGCCATGAGTGTATATCAATAGCTTTGGCTTTTTAAAAAGACTAGGTTTGGATTCATAGACCCCATAATTTTTATCGAATGCGTGTATTTTTCTGAAACCGTATTGGAACCGACGCATCTTGGTTCCATGGAGTATTGGAGCCGACGGCGCGTGACCGTCTAGATCAAGCAGATTAACCGGGTCGTTGCGAACATAGGTGTAGGCATTGATGCCCCCTTTAGCAAAAGGGCTGAGGTTGTCAGGGCTCGAAAAACGCATAAGTGTTGTTGAAAACCAACGGTATCCTGCACCCAAACCGTACATGCCTGTCACAGCGTCGCAGTGCTCGCCATTAAAGCCTACAGGCAGTTCCCCGATCGCTTGGTAGAAGCCAAAAGGGGTGTAAGACAGTGAGTGCAGGACGTGGCCGGGAGCCTCCATGATGGAGGATTGCATTTTGTCTGAGGCAATTATGATAATAATAGAGGAGTGTGATCTGTGTTGAATGGCGAGCGCCTGTCGGTCCTGATTGAATATTCGAGTAGTTCTGGAAGATTGAACCAAGGTAGTGGGTTTGCCAGACTGATAAAATATAAACATGAATAGAGCCTCCTGATTTTAATCTAGCTTGAGGGGATGCCCACAGCGTTGCAACTGGCAAAAATATCAGGCTGTGGGGCGCTAGAGTTCAAGCCGCAGCAGAGGCTGGGCGCCCAGGAATGGCAGCAATCAACTCCTGCGTATACTCGCTCGCCGGCCGCTCGAAAACCTGCTCGACCGCCCCGTGCTCCACCACTTGACCCTTGCGCAATACCAGCACCTGGTCGGCCATGCTCGCCACCACCGCCAGGTCATGCGACACCAGCACATAAGCCATACCCAGCTCTCGTTGCAGCTCATCCAGCAGTGCGCAGAATCTGCGCCTGCACCGACACATCCAGCGCGCTGACCGGCTCGTCGAGCAGCAACAGTTCCGGCTCTAGCGCCAGCGCCCGGGCAATCGCCACCCGCTGGCGCTGGCCGCCAGACAATTCGCGGGGCAGGCGGTCAAGGTAATGGAGAGGAAGTTGCACGCGTTCGATCAGTTCGCGAGCGCGCTGCTCCAGTGCTGCGCCTTTGAGCAGGCCAAACCACACCAGCGGCTCGACGATGCTGTCAAACACCGTGAAACGCGGGTCGAGGGCGGCGAAGGGATTCTGCTGTACCAGCTGCATGCGCCGGCGCAAGGGGCGGAACTGGCGCCAGCCGTGGCCCGTGACATCCTGCTGGTCGAACAGCACATGGCCTTGGCTGGGCGCTTCCAGGCCCAGGGCAATGCGCAGGGCGGTGCTCTTGCCCGAACCGGATTCACCGACGATGGCCAGCGTTTGCCCCGGGTGAACCTGCAAGTCCAGGCCCTGCAACGCAACAAAGCGGTTGTCCTGGCCTTTCACCTTGGGCAACTCGAACGTTTTACCAACACCCTGCAGGCTGAGGATCGGCTTTGCACCCGGCGCCAGTTGCCGGGGCTGGCGACAGGCGCTGAATGCCGGTGCGGCATTGAGCAGGGGGCGGGTGTACGGGTGCTGTGGTACCTGCACGATCTGCGCGGGTGGGCCCTGCTCCATCACCAGCAGGCGGGCGCGCACGGCCGGGTTGTCCAGGCCAACCTGGGCAAGCAATTCCAGCACATCGGCATCAACGCTGCGCGAGCAGCCGGCGAGGGCCAGCGCCAGGGTGCAGGCGGCTAGCTAAACTGTCCAACTTTCTGAGGGCAGTCCAGATACAGCGGCAACGTGCTTCCTGTGGGAGCGGGCTTGCCCGCGAAGAGGCCGGATCGGCTGTCGAGGTCAGTCCTGGTAATCCAGCCCCTCCCGATCCAATTGGCGGATCAACGCATCCCAATGCCGCTGAATCCCTTCGCCCAGCCCATCGGAAAACCGCTTGGACTGCTCATGCACCTTGGCAATCGCAGCCGGTGCCGCATGCAGCAGCTGATCATGGCCCCCAGCCTGCGCCGCCACCTGGATGTTGCAGGCACGCTCCAGCCCATGCAGCTCGCGGAGCGCATGCTCGACACTGACCCCACCGGTGAGCAGGCCGTGGTTGCGCAGGATCAGGATGTTGCTGTCACCCAGGTTGGCAACCAGACGCTGTTGCTCGTCCAGGTCGAGGGCGACGCCTTCGTAGTCGTGGTAGACCACCCGGCTGTAGTAGGCCAAGGCGTGCTGGGAAATGGGCAGCAGCCCATCGCGCTGGGCCGAGACGGCAGCACCATCGCGGGTATGGGTATGCAGCACCGCCTTGAGGTCGGGCCGCGCGCGGTGGATGGCGCTGTGGATGACGTAGCCGGCCTGGTTGATGCCAAGGCCCAGTGGGTCGTCGATGAGGGTGCCGTCGACATCCACCTTGACCAGGTTGGACGCGGTGATTTCATCGAACAGCAAGCCAAAGGCGTTGATCAGGAAGTGTTCGTCAGGCCCTGGCACCCGCGCTGAAAAGTGCGTGTAGATGTGGTCGGTCCAGCGGAACAACGCCGCCAGGCGATAGGCTGCGGCCAGTTTCACCCGTA
Source organism: Pseudomonas putida (assembly GCF_025905425.1). Lineage (NCBI taxonomy): Bacteria > Pseudomonadati > Pseudomonadota > Gammaproteobacteria > Pseudomonadales > Pseudomonadaceae > Pseudomonas > Pseudomonas putida. Next base: position 2,241,776 of record NZ_CP109603.1, read on the forward strand.
CCTCCCATTCCTCGGCGCTGACCCGCTGGCGAACGGTGTTTGCGTGGGGGGATACGACAGACAATGAGCTCATGATGTTCTCCAGAAAATAGGGTCAGTAGCCGCGCTGGATATCGACCAGGTTGCGCAGCGGCGCCTGCTCGCGGTAACGGGCAAAGTTGTCGAGGAAGGCTTCGAGCAGCGCGGGGTAGCCGTCCTCGGAAATCGCCGAGGTGTGCGGCGACAGAAATACGCGCGGGTGGTGGTACAACGGGTGGCCTGCCGGCAGGGGTTCCGGGTCGGTGACATCGAGGCTGGCGCGGCCGATCAAGCCACTGTCCAGGGCTTCGAGCAGGGCTTGCTGGTCGAGCAGAGCGCCGCGGGCGATGTTGATCAGGTGCAGGCCGGGCTTGGCCTGGGCCAGCACCTGGCGGTTGATCAGCCCTCGCGTGGCCGAGGTGAGCGGTGCGGCGATGACCAGATGATTGCTGCCTGCGAACAGCTGTTGCAGGCACCCGACGCGCTCGACACCGGGCACCTCGGCAATCGGCTGGCCCGGGCGGTTCAGCGCCAGTACCTGCATCCCCAGTGCGCTGGCCTTGCGCGCCAGGCTCTGGCCAATGCTGCCGAAGCCGAAGACACCCAAGGTGCGGCCGCGCAACGGCGCCAAGGGGGTCAGGCGCCAGTCGGCATCGTTCACCCACAACCCCGGCAGTTGCTTGGCGGCGGCAAAGACCAGGGCCAGGGCGAATTCTGCGACCTGCTCGGCATTGGCGCCCTTGCCACTGGTGACCGGTGGCCCCTGGAATACCCAGTCAGGGTAGAAATCGATGCCTGAAGACACCACCTGTACCCAACGCAGCGACCAGGGCCAGCCTGGCGGCGGGGTGTCCACGCGGTTACCGCGGATGTTGATCGGGCGCACGATGAACACATCGGCGGGTACATCCAGCTGCAACTGGCCAGGCGCGATGTCGATGACTTCGTGGTCGGGCAGATGCTCGCGCAGGTATTGGTTGGCCTGGGGGGCAAGCTGGCTGGCAATGATCGAGTGGCTCATGCTGCCACCTGCGCCAGCGCTGCGCGCCCGACCTGGCCCAGCACGGCATCGTCCTGTGGCGTGTGGATGCGGCTGCACAGCACATCACGGTAGTGGCGCTCCAGCGGGTTGCGGCGCGACAAGCCCGGATTGCCAGCGGCCTCGATGGCCAGCTCCACGGCCTGGATGGCGTTGCGGCTGACCAAGTGCTTGATCTGCCCAGCGTGACGCGGGTCGATGTGCCCGGCCACCGCCGAATCCAGCAGGCTGCGGTTGGCGAACAGCAGGGTATCGATGCGCCCGACCACCTCTTGGAAGCGCGGCAGGCTGGCCAACGGCGCACCCAGATTGGACGGCGCGCGGCTATTGAGGAACGCGACCAGCCAGTCTCGGGCCGCCTGGGCGACGCCGTCGTACAGCGCTGGCAGCAACACCGACATCCACAACAGGCCGGTGCCGTCGAGTTCGGGGCGCGGCGCGCTGGCAGGGCTGACGCTGACGGCATGGTCCAGGGGGATCAGCACGTCATCGAACCGCACCTCGTGGCTGCAGGTAGCACGCATGCCCAGGTGGTCCCAGTCTTCGGCGATGCTGATGCCGGGTGTGTCCTTGTGCACCAGAAAACCACCGACCAGCGGGTCCGGGTCGTCGCTGCGGGCCCACACCAGGTACCAGGTCAGGCCGTAGCTGCCGGTGGAGTAGATCTTGCGCCCGGACAGCCGCCAACCTTCCTGGGTACGCCGCGCCACGGTGGCTGGCAGGCCACCGCGGGCGGGTGTGCCCAGCTCGGGCTCGACGCGAAAGGCGTTGATCAGCGCACCGTTGGCCACCGCGTCACGGGCCACCTGCAGGCGCAGGTGCTCGGGCCAGCGGGCTTCGTCCTGCAGGCGAAAGTGCTGCAGGTACTGCATGACCAGGATCAGGGCGGTGGACGGGTCGCTCTTGCCGACGGCGGCAACCACTTGGCGTGCGGTGGCCAGGTCGGCGCCGCCGCCACCGAGGGCACGGGGTACGGTCAGGCTCAGCAGGCCGTGGCGGTGGAGCAGGCTGAAGTTGTCGGCGGGGAACTGACCGCTGCGGTCATAACGCTCGGCGTTGGCAGCAAGTGCCTGGGTCAGCTCGGCGAGCGCAGTGGCGGATGGGGGGTGACTCATGAAGTATTCATCCCTGGAACACGGTGGGTTTCTAAGACCGTATTCGTCTGGATGAGCGCTGTAAAAGTCTTTTTAGTTCTATGCTAATTATCAGTTAATAGAATTTAATTGATTTAATAATATGCAAATAATTTATTGATTGGGTTCACACGGACAGCCGGTTACCGGCAATCTCGCCAAACAGCTCCACTGGTTCCTGCAGGTTCCCCAAATAACGCGGATGGAACAGCCACAAGTCCACTTGTGGCTTGAAGTCCGTCACATTGACCACATCCAGTGCATCCCGATGGCGACTACTCTGCAGCAGCGGTTCGGGTACCAGCCCTAGCCCTTGGCCACTGGCGACCAGGCCCAGTTGCAGGTCGGTGCCAAAGGTCTCCAGGTTGATCGACAGGCTCAGCCCTTGCTCGCTCAAGGCACGCTGCAGCCCCGCGCGAAAACCGCAACCATCGGGGTTGAGCACCCAGCCCCGGGTGTAACAATCCTTGAGCTTGTAACTGCGCTTGCTGGCGCTGCCCTTGGCGGCAACCACGCGCAGCGGCATGCGGGCAATCGAGCGGCTGGCGATGCCTTCGGGGAAGATCTTGCCCGGCGGGAACAGCGCGGCGGCAGCGTCGAGCTCGCCGTTTTCCATGCGTGCGATCAGGCTGCTGCCCCAGCCGCTGGTGACCTGCGTGCGCAGCACCGGGTAGGTGTCGCGAATGTGTGCCAGGGCATCGAGCAGCACCACATCCCCCAGGGTTTGCGGCACGCCCAGGCGTAGCGTGCCTGACGGGGCGCCATCATTGGCGACCAGTTCACGCAGCGAATCGATTTCGCGCAGGATCGCCTTGCATTGCTCATACACCCGCAGGCCCATGGGCGTTGGCTTGAGCGGTTTGGTGTTGCGGTCGAGCAGGGTGGCGCCGAGGTCTTCCTCGAAGTTCTGCACCCGGCGGGTGATCGCCGGCTGGGTCAGTTGCAGGGCCTCGGCGGCAAGGTTGGTCGACTGGCAACGGATGACCGCCACGAAGGCGTCCATGTCATCGATTTTCATATTCGGCGCTCACATATTGGGGCTGTGGGACATACCTCAGAAGAATAATCCTCATTGTGCGAATTGTCACAGCGCCCGACGCATCACTACTTTGCCGTCAGGCGCTTTCGCGGGCTAGCAGTTCGCAGGCAAGCAGGTTCAACCGTTGCACCTCGCCCTCATGCGCGACGGCGCCCAGGTGCTGCAGCACGCGCAAGGCTGCCACCTCGCCAATCTCCCGCGACGGTGGCCTGAGGGTGGTCAGGCTGGGCAGCAGCATGTCGGCGAACGGGTAGTCGCCAAAGCCGACGATCGCCATGTCCTCCGGCAGCCGCAACCCCGCGCGCTGGCCGGCCAGCACGGCACCTGCGGCGAGGTTGTCATTGGCGAAGATGATCGCCTCGGGGCGTGGTGTGCGGCGGATCAGCGCCTCCATCGCCTGCTTGCCCGCCTCGAACGGCGCGCACTCGGCCGAGGGCACGAACACCCAGGGTTCAAGCCCGGCGTCGTGCAACGCTTCAATGTAGCCGTCGCGCCGCTCCAGCGCGCTCAGGTCGCCGGCAGCGCTGTTTTGCACGAAGGCGATGCGTCGGTGCCCCTTGTCCAGCAAGTAGCGGCACGCCTGCACGCCCACCTGGTGATGGAGGAAACCGACCTGCAATGGCGCCCGTTCGGGGCGGTAATCCCAGATCTCCACCACGGGCACGTCAGCCTCGGCCAGCATCTTTTCAGTTGCTGGGCTGTGGAAATGGCTGGTGACCACCAGTGCGGCAGGCGACCAGCCAAGAAAGGCACGCACCGCGCTCTCTTCCTGTTCTTCGCTGAAGTAGCTGGACGCCAACAACAACTGATAGCCGTGACGGCTGAGGGTGTCGCTGAAGGCCTGGATGGTCTGGGCAAAGATAGGCCCCGAGATGTTCGGGATCACCATGCCGACAATCCGCCCCCGCGCCGAGGCCAGGCCGCCGGCCACCAGGTTGGGGACATAGCCCAGCGCCTGCACGGCGGCCTCGATGCGCTCGCGCAGAGGCGGCGACACCTGTTCGGGCTGGTTGAAGTAACGCGACACGCTGATCGCCGAAACGGCTGCGGCGCGCGCCACGTCGGCCAGGGTGACACGGCCTGCGCCACGACGCTTGCGGGGGGGATCCTTGGCCTGGCTCACACAGGTTGCCTCCTGGGGAAATGGCGCGATGTTAGCGCTAACGAGGCGTCTGCTGGCAAATAGCTTTATTGCATATCAATCTGACTTTTAAGTATTTGACGTGCTAAGCAGCGGACTCTGATACTTGTTCATGTTAGCGCTAACAAGCGCTGCTGTTGGCAAGCGCCTGCCACTCGCACGAGCGAGACCAGACAACCACAGCACCCCGTGTCGGCCCGTGAATGTGGGCCTGGTCTGGTCCCATAAGGCAGTGAGCAGCATGCAGACAACTCCGTTTCCAAGCACACAACGCCGGCCGCTGGCAGCGGCTATTCTGTTGGCCGCAGTCGGCCAGGCCGCTCAGGCTACCGAACCTGTCGAGGCCGCGCCGCAGGCCACGGCGCTGAGCGCGGTGACCGTCACCGCCACGCGCCGTGAAGCCAGCTTGCAGGAAGTGCCGGTGGCGGTATCGGTGATCGATGGCGAGCAGCTTGAGCGTGACAACCGCAACAACGTGGCCAGCATCGTTCAGCAGGTGCCGACACTCAACTACCGTGCAGGGGCTTCGAACAAGGACACGTCGCTGTTCATTCGTGGCGTCGGCACTATTTCCACATCACCCGGCGTCGAGCCCACCGTGGCCACCGTGGTCGATGGCGTGGTGTTCGGCCGGCCCGGCCAATCAACCCTCGACCTGCTCGACCTGGAGCGCATCGAAGTGCTGCGCGGCCCGCAGGGTACGCTGTTCGGCAAGAACGCTTCGGCCGGTGTGCTCAACGTCGTCAGCAAAGCCATCCCCGAGCAGACCCGCGGCTATGTGGATTACTCGCACTTTGGCGGGGGCGATGAGAACCGCCTGCGCTTCGGCATCGGCGGACGCTTCAGCGAACAGCTCAAGGGCTCGCTGAGCACCTTGTGGGGTGACTACGACGGCAATGTCGAGAACGTTGCCAACGGCCATGACGTCAATGGCTACGAGCGCAAGGGCGCCCGTGGCAAGCTGGAGTTCGAACCCAACGAAGCCCTGCGCCTGACCCTGATCGCCGACTACATGAAAGGCGAAGACACGCTCCCCAGCGGTGTAATCACCCGCGCCAGTGCCGCGTTTGCCAGCCAACTGCGCCCCGTCACGCCAAGCGCCCACAACCGCGACATCAACAGCGACTTCAAGACCCACGTCGAAGACGAGAACCAGGGCCTCTCGGCCCAGCTCGACTGGCAGTTGGGTGACTACACCCTGACGTCGATCAGCGCTTGGCGCGGCTGGGACAACACCCAGTACCAGGACGGCGACCGCCGCGCCTTGCTCCCTGTGACCGCATCCCATGACAAGGGTACGGTGGACTACGACCAGTACAGCCAGGAGTTTCGCCTGACCTCGCCCAAAGGGCAGTTCAACGAGTACGTGCTCGGCGCCTTCTACATGCACGGCACCTCCAACGAAACCTACCAGCGCCTGTCGGTCAACGGCGGCGTGGCCAACAATGGCCGGGCGGACTACTCGACGACCAACGACAGCGTCGCACTGTTCGGTGAAAACACTTTCAACTTCACCGACGATTTGCGCGCCATCTTCGGCCTGCGCTGGACCCACGACGACCTGGAATACGACCACCGCCGCATCTCCAGCTCGGCTACCGCAGTCACCGGCATCCAGCCTTCGACCGCAAGCTCGGGTTCGGTGGACGAGGATGGCTGGAGTGGGCGTACCGGCCTGCAATACGACTTCAACGACCACCTCACCGGCTACGTCACCTACTCGCGTGGCTACAAAGGCCCGGCCTACAACGTGTTCTTCAACATGCAGCCGCGCGACACCGACGCCCTCAAGCCTGAAACCTCCGACGCCTACGAGATCGGCCTGAAGAGCACGGCGCTGGACAACCGCCTGACGGCCAACCTGGCGGTGTTCCACACCGACTACGACAACTACCAGGCCAACTTCTTCGACACGGTGGCCAACCAGGTGGTGACCCGCCTGGTCAACGCCGGCAAGGTCAAGACCCAGGGGGTGGAACTGGATGCCAGCTTCCAGGCCACGTCGCAGCTGAAGTTCAGCACCGCCGTGGCGTATACCAAGGCCCGCGTCGATCACTTCAACTGCCCGGCGGGGGCAGCCGCCAACTGCAACATCGACGGCGGTCGCCTGCCGTTTGCCCCGGACTGGAAGACCTACGTGCGCGCCGACTACGTGATCCCGCTGGCAAACGGCTTGGATGTCGAGCTTTCCAGCGACTACAGCTGGCAGGACTCGGTGCAGTTCAGCCTGGACCAGAACCCGGACACCGTGCAGGGCGCCTACGGCATCTGGAACGCCAGCATTGCCCTGGCCGATTACAACGACGGCTGGCGCGTGGCGCTGCTGGGCAAGAACCTGGGGGACAAGTCGTATGCGCAGATGCTGGCCAGTGGCGGCGATTACATCTACCGCTCCGTGCCGCGCGATGACGGGCGCTACTTCGGCGTGCAGTTGCGCAAGGATTTTTGAGTAATCGCCCCTCTAGAACAAAGCAACACTTATTGATTTCGCAGGGCCATGTGGGAGCGGGCTTGCCCCGCGAACACCGGCAAAGCCGGTGCCATGCACCGCGTGGTTCCTTTCGCGGGGCAAGCCCGCTCCCACATTCTCCAATGTCCTACCACAGGGCTATGCAAATCCCATCAAGGAGTTCGACATGAGCCGCCAACTAAGTCTGGGCGCCTTCCTCATGGCCACCGGGCACCATGTGGCCGCCTGGCGCCACCCGGATGTACCGGCCGACCCCATGGATTTCAGCAGCTACCGCCGTGCCGCGCAGATCGCCGAAGCGGCCTGCTTCGACGCGTTGTTCGTCGCGGATAGCGTTGCCGCACCCACCGACGCCCTGGCCAGCCACAGCGCACGCTCGACCTACTTCGAGCCACTGACCTTGCTGTCGGCGCTGAGCGCGGTCACCGAGCGCATCGGCCTGATCGCCACCGCCACCACCAGCTACAACGAGCCTTACCCCGTAGCACGCAAGTTCGCCTCGCTGGATCATCTGTCCGGTGGCCGTGCTGGCTGGAACCTGGTTACGTCCGATGCGGCCGCCGAAGCCGGCAACTTTGGTCGGCAGGCGCACATCCCGCATGCCGAGCGCTATGCGCGCGCCCGGGAATTCCAGCAGGTCGTGCAAGGCCTGTGGGACAGCTGGGCAGACGACGCCTTCGTGCGTGACAAGGCCGCTGGGTTGTTCCACAGGCCTGATGGGGTGCGTGCACTGGACCATGCCGGCGAGCACTTTCGCGTCAAAGGCCCGCTGAACGTCGCTCGCTCGCCCCAGGGGCGGCCGGTGCTGGTTCAGGCGGGTTCTTCGGAAACCGGCCGCGAGCTGGCCGCGCAAAGTGCCGAGGTGGTGTTCACCGCGCAACCGAGCCTGGCACGCGCCCAAGCGTTCTACGCCGACCTCAAGGGCCGGTTGGCCGGTTACGGGCGGGGCGAGGACGCGCTGAAAATCATGCCCGGCGTGTTTGTAGTGGTCGGGCACAGCCAGGCTGAAGCCGAGGAAAAATACCAGCAGTTTCAAGCACTGGTCGACCCGCGCGTCGGTGTCGGTTTGCTCGGGCGCATGCTCGGCAATTTCGACCTTTCCGCTTACCCGCTCGACGGCCCGCTGCCCGAACTGCCGCCTACCGAAGATGGCCAGCGCAGCCGTCAGCAACTGCTTACCGAACTGGCCGGCAACGAACAACTGACACTGGCGCAGCTGGGCCGGCGCATTGCCGGTGGGCGAGGGCACTACAGCCTGGTCGGCACCCCGGCGCAGATCGCCGATGAACTGCAGGCCTGGTTCGAGGGCCGCGCCGCCGATGGCTTCAATGTGCTGGTGCCGCACCTGCCCTTGGGGCTGGAGGACTTTGCCAGCCAGGTAGTGCCCGAGCTGCAGCGCCGTGGGCTGTTCCGCCGCCAGTACCAGGGTCGCACCCTGCGTGAGCACTTGGGGCTGCAGCGCCCTGTTAATCCCTTCTTTACCGAACGAGGTCAACCATGAGCTACGCCGCCCACCCCGAGCGCTATGCGCGCATGCCTTATCGCCGTGTCGGCCGCAGTGGCCTGGTGTTGCCGGCCCTGTCCCTGGGCCTGTGGCACAACTTTGGTGACGCGACGCCTATCGATACCCAGCGCGCCTTGCTGCGCACGGCATTCGATGCCGGCATCAACCACTTCGACCTGGCCAACAACTACGGCCCGCCTTATGGCAGCGCCGAGACCAACTTCGGCCGGCTGCTGCGTGAAGACCTGCGCAGCTACCGCGACGAGCTGATCATCTCAAGCAAGGCCGGTTGGGACATGTGGCCTGGCCCTTACGGGCAGGGCGGCAGTTCGCGCAAGTACCTGATCAGCAGCCTCGATCAGAGCCTGCAGCGCCTGGGGCTGGATTACGTCGATATCTTCTATTCGCACCGTTTCGATGCCGACACCCCGTTGGAAGAAACTGCCATTGCCCTGGCCGACATCGTGCGCCAAGGCAAGGCACTGTATGTCGGCATCTCCTCCTACTCAGCTGGCAAGACCGCTGAAATCGCCGCACTGCTGGCCGAACTCAAGGTGCCCCTGCTGATTCACCAGCCTTCGTACAACCTGTTCAACCGCTGGATCGAGCGCGACCTGCTGGCCACTACCGATACCCTCGGCGCCGGGGTGATCGTGTTCACCGCTTTGGCTCAAGGCCTGCTCAGTGACAAGTACCTGAACGGCATTCCCGCCGATGCCCGGGTCAACCGTGCCGGCGGTGGCTCGCTGCTGCCCCAGCACTTGTCGCCAGACAATATCGCCCGCGCCCGCGCGCTCAATGAAATTGCCCGTGAGCGGGGCCAAAGCCTGGCTCAGTTGGCCCTGGCCTGGACCCTGCGCGACCCGCGCGTGAGTTCGGCGCTGATTGGCGCAAGTCGCCCCGAGCAGATCATCGAAAACGTGGCCGCGCTCGACCACCTGACGTTCACCCCCGAGGAGTTGGCGGCGATCGACCGGTACGCGGTTGAGGGCGGGATCAACCTCTGGGAAAAACCCTCGACCGACTGGAAGGAGTGACCGATGCGTGTGCTACGCCTTGCCGTCCTGTTGCTGCTGAGCCTGGCCGGTACTGCCCAGGCGGCGGACCCTGCGACCTTGCGCATTGGCTATCAGAAGGGTTCGACCAGCCTGGCCCTGGCCAAGCAGCATCGCTATCTGGAGCAGCGCTTTGCCAATACCCAGGTCGAGTGGATCGAGTTTCCGGCCGGCCCACAGATGCTCGAAGCCCTGAACATCGGTAGCCTGGACATTGGTTCCACCGGCGACATCCCGCCAATCTTCGCCCAGGCGGCCGGTGCCGACCTGCTGTACATCGGCGCTGAACCACCCAAGCCGCAGGCCGAGGTGATCCTGGTGCACAAAGACAGCCCGGTCGCCAGCGTCGGTGATCTCAAGGGCAAGCGGATTGCCCTGCAAAAAGGCTCCAGTGCTCATAATTTGCTGCTGCGTGCCCTGGCCCAAGCCGGGTTGAGCATTCGCGATGTACAGCCGGTGTACCTGGCGCCCGCCGATGCACGCGCGGCGTTCGAGCGCGGCAGCGTGGATGCCTGGGCAATCTGGGACCCGTTCTATTCGGCGATCGACCTTGAGGGCAAGGCGCGGCTGTTGGCCGATGGCCAGGGGCTGGGGCTGATTGGGCCGTTCATGCTGGGGGCGCGGGGGTATGTCGAGGCCAATGGTGCATTTGTCGGTCAACTGCTCGATGAAATCAGCCGGGCCGAGGCGCTCACGCGTAGCGATGAAGCCGGGAGCATCCAGTTGCTGGCGCAGTTCATGGGCTTGCCGGAGGAGGTAGTACGGCGCAGCTTCAGCCACCGGCCGGCCTCGCCGGTGATACCGGTGAGCGATGAAATCGTGGCGGCGCAGCAGCGCACGGCGGAGCTGTTTTTCCAGAACAAGGTGTTGCCCAAGCGGGTGGATATTGCTGGGGCGGTGTGGCGGAATAAATGATCTAGCCAGTGCCGGCCTCTTCGCGGGGCAAGCCCGCTCCCACACGGCCCTCACAGCCATTGAGTGCTGTGCTGTACCTGTGGGAGCGGGCTTGCCCCGCGAAGAAGCCGGTGCGGACTGCCGATCAACCCTGGGCAAACGCCAACAGCTTCTGGCCATCCAGCCGATACCGAACCCACTCCCACACGGCCCTCACAGCCTTTGAGTGCTGTGCTGTACCTGTGGGAGCGGGCTTGCCCCGCGAAGAAGCCGGTGCGGACTGCCGGTCAACCCTGGGCAAACGCCAACAGCTTCTCGCCATCCAGCCGATACCGAACCCACTCATCCTGCGCTTCGGCCCCCAGCGACTGGTAGAACCCAATGGCGGGTTCGTTCCAGTCCAGCACGCTCCACTCCAGGCGGCCGCAGCCGTTCTCTACAGCCTCGCGGGCGATGTGCCGCAGCAGCTTGCGCCCGGCACCATCTCCGCGCTGCTCCGGTGTCACGTACAGGTCTTCGAGGTAGATCCCATTGCGCCCGAGCCAGGTTGAATAGCTGTAGAAGTACACGGCAAAGCCGATCGCCTGGCCATCGCGTTCGCAGACCAGGCTGTGCACGGTGCTGCCTTCGTCGAACAGGCTGTGCTCTATGTCGGCGACAGACGCAATGACCTCGTGGCGGGCACGTTCGTAATCGGCAAGCTCGGTAATGAAGGCGAGAATCTGTGCAGCATCGGTACGCACGGCGGGGCGGATGGTGACGCTCATGGGGCAGGCTTCCTTGTACTGAACGATATCGGTACAGTATTTGTATCTATTTAATTTAGCAAAACTGTACCGGTCGCAAGGTAGGGCGACTCCGTTAGTGTGACAGCACCAATAATGATTGTGGAATGCCTGCCATGCTTGCCTCTGCCGACCTGCTTACAGCCTTTGTGCTGTTTGCCTTCGTATCCTCCATCACCCCGGGGCCGAACAACACCATGCTGCTTGCCTCGGGCGTGAACTTCGGCGTGCGCCGTTCGATCCCCCATGCACTGGGCATCAGTATTGGTTTCATGGTCATGGTACTGGCCGTCGGTTTGGGGCTGGGTGAGGTGTTCAAGGCCTGGCCGGTGCTGTACACCGTCCTGCGCTACACCGGCGCCGCCTACCTGCTGTACCTGGCATGGAAGATCGCAACCTCTGGGCCGATCGGCACGGATTCGGCCAAGTCGCGCAAGCCGCTAGGTTTCTGGGGCGCCGCAGCGTTCCAATGGGTCAACCCCAAGGCCTGGGTGATGGCGGTGGGGGCAATCACCACCTACACGCCGGCCCAGGGCTATGTGACGAACGTGATCGTTATTGCCGCGTTGTTCGCCCTGGTCAATCTGCCCAGCGTCGGGGTGTGGGTGATGTTCGGCAGCGCATTGCGCAACCTTTTGCAGAACCCGCGCTGGTTGATGCTGTTCAATGTCCTGATGGCCGTGTTGCTGGTGATTTCACTGTACCCGCTGCTGTTTGTAGAATCGGCATTTTCCTAGACCGATGAGTACAGCAAGCCAATGCAGTTGATCCCCTGGTCCCACCACTGCTCCGAAGGCTTCACCCTGCGTGGCTGGCGCACACCGGCCAGTGGCAAGCCTTTGCTGCATTTTCTGCATGGCAACGGTTTCTGCTGCCTGGCCTACCAACCATTGCTGATGCGCCTGGGCGAGCATTTCGACCTGTGGTTGTGCGACGTGCAAGGCCACGGCGACAGCGACCATGGTGGCGTGTTTCGCGGCTGGAACCGCACGGCTGAACTGGCGGTGGAGGCATTCGAGAGTGGGCGTGGCGAGTACGGCGAGGTGCCACGTTTAGCCCTCGGGCACAGTTTTGGCGGGGTGCTCACGGGCCTGATCCTGGCCCGCGCACCGGGGCTGTTCGAGCGGGCCGTGCTGCTCGACCCGGTGCTGTTCAGCCGCGGCATGATCGGCGTGATGGGCGCAGCTGCGCTGGTTGGCCTGCATCAGCGCCATGCGCTGGCGCGCAAGGCTGCCAGCCGCCGCAGTCATTGGCCTGATCGCGAGGCGGCGCTGGCCTCGCTGCAGGGGCGCGGCATCTTCAAAGGCTGGAGCGATGCGGCGCTGCACGCCTATGTCGAGCATGCCATCGGTGATTGCGGCGAGGCCGTGGTGCTTAAGTGTCGGCCCAGCCGGGAGGTGGAAATCTTCAGTTCGTTTCCCAAGCGCATGTGGGCGAGCCTGGCCGCAATCCAGACGCCGACGCTGGTGCTGTATGGCGAGCAGACCTATCCCTTCGTGCCGAATTCGGTTCAGCGCCTGGTGGCGCTGAACCCGAACGTGACCGCTCACCAGGTTTCCGGCGGGCACTGTTTCATGCAGGAGGACCCGGCGATGGCTGCAGCGTGCGTGCTTGGCTTTCTTGAGTGACGCGATTGTTCCATGAGTAGGACGATGAATGCCGTTTAAGCTGGCTACCGGCTGATTGGCATCATTGGTAAGGTGATCCCAGCCAAGAGAGGAGACTTCTCATGAAAAAGATCCTGGGTATTCACCACAGCCCTCATGCCCACTGGGTAGGCGATGGCTTCCCGGTGCGCAGCCTGTTCACCTACGACAACCTGGCCAGCCAGATCAGCCCGTTCCTGTTGCTCGACTATGCTGGCCCGCACGCCTTTACCCCAACCAATGCCCGGCGCGGGGTCGGGCAGCATCCGCACCGTGGTTTCGAGACCGTGACCATTGTCTACCAGGGCGAGCTGGAGCACCGTGATTCCACAGGTGCGGGTGGCCTGATCGGCCCGGGCGACGTGCAATGGATGACGGCGGCCAATGGCATCATCCATGAAGAGTTCCATTCCCCGGCGTTCGCCCGCAGTGGCGGTATGCTGGAAATGGTGCAGTTGTGGGTCAACCTGCCTGCGCGCGACAAGCGTGCCGCGGCGGGGTACCAGACGCTGCTGGCCACGGACATCCCAGTGGTGGCGCTGGACGGCGAAGGTGGCAGCCTGCGGGTGATCGCGGGTGAGTACCTAGGGCATCAGGGCCCGGCGCGCACCTTTACCGCGATGGATGTCTGGGACCTGCGCCTTAACGCCCAATCGACCCTGCAGCTGCCCGTGGCCGCGGGGCGCAATGCCGCCCTGGTGGTTTTGCGCGGCAGTGTACGAATCAACGGCGAACGCGAAGCCGGGCCGTCCAGCCTGGTGTTGTTCGAGCGGGGTGCCGAGGACATCGCCATCGAGGCGCTGGAAGGCGCCAGTGTGGTGTTGCTCAGCGGTGAGCCGATCGATGAACCGATCGTCGGCTACGGGCCCTTCGTGATGAACAGCGAGGCAGAGATTGCCGAAGCGTTCGATGATTTCCACGCTGGACGATTTGGCCAGATGCAGGCCGAGACCGCTCGTCGTTAACTGGCCGCAGCTGATCGAACAACACTGGCCCGCCTGCGTTCTTCCACTAAGGTGCTAGAGGATTCTCCGCTCGATCATTGCTCCGGCACATGGACGGCCGCCCGAGCATGCGCAATATCAATTGGCACCTTGCCTGGCATAGGCGTACTTACACCACAGGCCATCCAAGTACAGAGAGGGTCGTACAATGTCGTTGATAGGCGTTTCAATGCTAGAGATGCGGCAAATGATCGAACAGGCCTGCCTGCCTGATCGCTGCGAAGTCAGTTGCGCAGATGGCGCTCACCTGACCATCCGCCTCGGCCAGGGGCAGCGCCTTGGTGAGGGGGTTACCCTGACCGGTGTTGCCCTGCAGGACCTCAACAGTTGCCGCGACGTGGTAAACCTGGTTGCGCAATTGCACGCTCTGCGTGACAAGCCTGCGATGTCACGCAAGGCGATGGGTTAGGCGCTCTGTTTGTGCACCGGTCAGCCCAGGCTGGCCGGGCGCACGTATTCCGGCATCAGGCCGTTGAACCAGAACAGAATCATTGACACCAGAATAGTCACCAGCACCAACAACCCCACCCCCCACACGCAGGCGGCGAACAGCATGGCCTGCTCCTTGCGCAACCGCAGGAACGTCTGCAGCCCGCCGAACAGCAGCACAGTGGCATAGGCCGATGCGGCCACCAGCGCAACCAGCGCCAGCCAGCGAATCGGCAGTAGCCCTACCACCCCTGCGAAAAACCACGGCGTGGCACAGTAAGCGGCGAAGCCGATGCACTGCTGCAGGCTTGGCTGCGCATCGAAGCCGCGTGACATCCAGCGGATCATGCCCCCCATAATCATCACCCCGACCACCGTGGTTGCGTAGAGCAGGCCCGCCAGCTGCGCTGCACTGACGATGCTCAGGCGCACGCGCTCATCGCCGGCCAAGCTCCAGCCGAACGTGGTGGTGCCGACAAACAGGCAAATGGCCGGGATCAGCGCCAAGGCCAGCAGCCGTGGCAGGTATTGCTGGGGGTGGTCTTCTTCGGCCCGGCGAATATCGATCCAGGCATCGGACGGGTGGGTGAAGAGCTTGAGCAGCGGACTGTTCATGACGATCTCCAGATAGCGTGGGCTCTTTTCTATGGAGATGCGCAGTTACCGGCAGGTTCAGCGTGTTTGGCCGCCGTTGATCGACTTATTGCAGCTCCAGCAACAGGTTCAGCCCGCCATCGCCACATTTGCCCTGGTCACGCACAACGCCACGGTAACTGCGGCCATCCCAGACGAACGCCACGCTGTGGGCGCGGTCGACCTTGTCGGGCAGGGGCGGGCAGATGTGCAAGCGCAGGGCAGGGCGGCCCTGCAGGTTGAGGGCGGCGAGTTGGCATTGGCATTCGACGCTCTGGGCCACCGGGCCAAACAACGTATCGCGTACGTAATCGAGCTGCACAGAGGCATTGGGCGCGCGACCGGGCATTTTCATGGGCATGCACCTCCAGGGCAGGGCTGAAAGGTCAGACGGCTCTTGGTAAAAGCTCAAACAGCTCCTGTTTAGAAACCCGGCAGGCCAGGATGTTCAAGTTTTACCCGATTACCCCGCCTTGCGCAGGGTCAGGTTGATCCGCCGTTCCCCCATGCGTGGATGCACGCCAGGTTTGATGGGCAGCACGCCATGAAAGCGCAAGCGGTCTTCACCGCCCCAGATCAGCACATCGCCATGGTTCAACGGTACCCGCTGGGTTTTGTCCGAGCGCTGTAGCCCACCCAGCAGAAACACCGCAGGCAAACCCAGTGAAATCGAAACGATCGGCTGGCCGAAGTCCTGTTCGTTGCGGTCCTGGTGCAAGCTCAGGCGGGTGCCGGGCAGGTAATGGTTGACCAGGCAGGCGTCGGGGACGAAATCGTCGAAACCGGCGATGGCTGCGGCGCGATTCGCCAAGCTGAGCAGGACCGGCGGTAGCGCAGGCCAGGGCTTGTTGGTGTGTGGGTCGGTCAGGGTGTAGCGGTAGCCGTGTTCGTCACTGACCCAACCCAGCGCCCCGCAGTTGGTCAGCGCAACGGCCATGTGCAGGCCGCCGGGCGTTTGCATATGCCGGAACGGCGCGGCGCGCAGCACCGGGCGCAGGGCGTCGAGCAGGGCCTCGAGCTCGGCCAGGGCGAAGCCAGGCAGCAGCACGGTGTGGCTGGCCAGGCGTTGCGGCTGGGGGCCGAACAGGTCGAGGTCGGACTGGATCATGGTAGTTGCAGAGGCGGGATGGATTTGCATTGTACTCCTGCTGCTCCTGCACAAGGCGGCAAAGCAGTACGGGGCAACAGAAAAAGGAACCGCAGCACCCGGGAGAGTGGGCACCGCGGTCCAAGGGGGGAACAGGTTATTTTTGGGTCACGGTGGCCATGTTCGCGCTGCCCAGCTGGCTGATGGTGGCGGTTTGCGCGATACCGCTCTGGTCGACGAACGCCTTGTTGCCCTGTCCGCCCTGGGTCACGTAGGCGACGTTGATGCTGTCGGCCTGCTTGATGGTGACCTCGTTGCCGCTACCGTAGAGCTGGTTGGTGTAGCTCTGGTTGCTATACCCGGACTGGTCCAGGGTGATGGAGTTGCCGGTGCCCTGCGTGCTGCCGAAGGCATAGTTATCAGTGCCGCGCTGGTCGGCGATCAGGATGTTGTCGGTGCCGTTCTGCTCGAAGAACAGTTCGTTGTTGCTGTCGGCCTGCTTGGTCTGCATCGAGTTGTTATTGCCAGTCTGGTTCAGCGTGGCCAGGTGGTTGTCGCCGTTCTGCGTCAGGTTGACGCCGTTGCCATTACCGTACTGGTTGACCACGGCGGTCTGGTTGGCACCGAACTGGCCGCCCATCTTGTCGCCTTTCCAGTTGCTGGCGGTGATCTTGTTGCCGTTGCCTTGGGTGGTGACGGTCAAGTTCAGGTTTTCACCGTTCTGGTAGGTGTAGTGCAGGTTGTTGTTGCCGGTCTGCGAAATGGTGGTGGTCGAGTTGTTGCTCTCAAACTGATCCGACCAGCTGGCGTTGGCCTTGCCTTTTTGCGTCAGGCTGGCGTTGTTGGCCTCGCCAAAGCTCTGGTCGATGTAGCCTTCGTTGAGCTGGCCGGTCTGGGTGACGGTGGCCTTGCTGGCGACTTGCGTGTCCTGCCAGACCTCCACCGAGTTGCCGGTGCCGGTCTGGCTAAGGCCGATGCTGCCGCCCTGGCCGTCGCGCTGGTCGCCGTACGCCCAGTTTTCCTTGCCGTCCTGGTAGATCTGGATGTTGCCATCGTTGTGGGTGAGGTGCTCGGCGGCGGCATAGTTGTCGGCACCGGCCTGGATGATCAGGCTCTGGTTGTTGCTGCCACCGAAGGTTTGTTCGGCGAAGGCTTCGTTGCGCTGGCCAGATTGCAAGGTGGTGACCTGGCTGCCCTGTTGACTGTCCTGCCACACGGTCGAGTGGTTCTCGCTGCCTTGCTGGGTCTGCAGGACCTGGTTGTTTTCGCCCAGCGACTGGCTGGCGAAGGCGTCGTTGTAGCTACCACCGGCCTGCTGGGTGATCTGGCTGCCGTTTTCGTACAATTGCTCGGCGTAACCTGCGTTGTACGAGCCGGTGGCACTCTGCTGGATATCACTGGTGCTGTTGGCTTGCACTGCCAGGTGATTGTGGCCCTTGCCGGTCTGCGACTGGGTGGCCGAAGCGAATGGCGCGAGGGTCTGGGTCACTTCGGCAATGTTTTCCTTGCCGTCCTGTGTCTGGTTCGAGGTGCTGTCGGCAGCCATGACCTGACCTGCAAGGGCCAGGACGATAGCGGCACTGAGGGGAGCGAGCTTGAACATGGTGGTGCCTCCAGGTCTATCGGTATTGGGTGATCTGAACATGCTGGCCATTGCCGGCTTGGGTCACGGAGCTGTTGAGGCCCGTGCCGGACTGCAAGATGCTGGCGCTGTTGTTGTTGCCGATCTGGTCGATGGCAGCGCTGTTGCTGCTGCCGCTCTGGCGGATCGACGCGCTGTTGCCATTTCCCTGCTGGCTGATGCTGGCCATCAGGTCACTTCCTTCCTGCAGGATGTACGCCTCCTGGGCGCCCCCGGCCTGGACGATGCGGCCCAACAGGGCCTGGCCGTTCTGGTCGAGGGCGGCGCGGTTGCCCGTGCCTTGCTGCTCGATCACCGCTGCCTGGCCGGCGCCGACCGGTAACAGGCGGATGATCACGGGGTCGCCGAGGTCGTTGCCGAGCGCAAGGTCGGCGTTGTCCATCAGGTCCTCGGCCCCGCTGGCCTGGCCCACGAGGGCCAGGCAGAGCAGCAATGGATACAGGCATTTCATGGCGTTCTCCCGCCGCTTACTGCACGACTACGTTGACGGTGCGTGTGGTCCCTGGGCTTGTGGTGATGGTCGCCGTCGGCGCGGCGGTCGGGATCAGTGTGGTGCTGTTGCTGACGGCCAAGCGCCAGCGGCCGTTTACCGGTACCGTGGCGGTGCCCAGTGTCTGCACGCCGGTGGTGGTGGTGACCCGCACGGTAACGACGTTGCCGGTGGTCACCGACGAGGTACCGCTGATGTCCCAGTTGTATCGGTTGTTGGAGCGCGCCGTGACCGTGGCCGCAGTGACCGCGAAGGTCTCAGCGGCTGGGCGTGGCGACACGTTGACAGTGACCGTGCCCGAGTTGGACAGCGCCCCCAGTGAGTCACGCACTTGGTAGGTGAAGGTGGTGGTAAAGGCTGCAGTGACCGTGGCCGGTGGGGTGTAGGTTACCGTTGTGCCATTGGTGCTGACGGTGCCTCGGCCGCCAGTGGGTTGCGTAACGGCGGCAACGGTCAGCGGCAGGTTGCCTTCCGGGTCGGTGTCGTTGGTGAGCACGTTGATGGTCAGCGGCACGCCCAGGGTAGCGACAGTTTCTGGGTTGGCCGTCGGCGCCTGGTTGGGCGCGACGTTGATGGTGACCGTGGCCGGCTCCGACTTGAGGCCTTTGGCGTCCACCGCTCGATAGTTGAAGGTGGCCACCAGCGGTTGCGTGGCACCGGCTGGCGGGGTGTAGGTCACCGAGGTGGTACCGTTGAGCACAACGCCGCCAAGGCCGGTACCCGGTTGAGTCAGGTCGCTGATGCTCAGCGGTACGTTGCCGTCTGGATCGCTGTCATTCAGCAGCAGATTGAGGGTCAGCGGAATACCGACACTGGTGCTGCCGACATCGGCCTGGGCCAGCGGCGGTTGGTTGGCGGCCTCGACCGGCGCATTGCCGACCACGATCACCGGTTCCACATCGCTGCCGCCATGGGCCGACTTGACCGTGACAGTAGCCGGCGGCTGTGCCAGGTCATTCACGGTCAGGCTTTGCAGTGAGCCCGATTTGGACAGGCGGCCATAGCCCTGGGCGAGCATGTCGGGGATTGCCACTTCGTCGCTGGAGCGGGCCTCGATGAACAGGCGCTTGTTGGCCCAGTCGTAGCGCGCGGTGCTGACCTTCACCACGTCGGTCAGCTTGCTCGACAGTGCGGTCGGCTGGGTACCCGCAGTGCTGTTGCTGGCAGTGACCACAACGACTGCAGGCGGCACGGTCTGGCTGAACTGCTGGCTGAAGAACAGCCCGTTGTTGTCCGCGACCAGGTTGAACTGGCAAGGCGAAGGCGGCGTGCCGATCAGCGCCAGGCCGTTGCGCATGCACAGGCTGGCGTCGTGCGGCGCCTTGGCGTACACCTCCACACGGGTGCCGGTGCCGTTGCGCGAGTAAGTGGCGCGTTCCAGCGTCACTGGCGTTTGCGCACGCTGGTCGAGCACCTTGCCGGACACGGTGAACAGCGACGTCTCGATGCGCCCGGGCGGGCCGTCGATGCGGATGAAGTTGGTGTTGAACGGGCTGCCGACCACGGTTTCGGTTCTGTTCGGGTCGCCAATGAAGGTTTCGGTAGCACCGGTGTCTGGGTTGACTTCCAGATACGGCCCGCCAGCGCCTCGCAACCAAGGGCCAAGCGCACCGTTGAGCGCACCTCTGAAGTTGCCGGGTGCACCGATCCCGATGTCACGGGTGATATTGATCGCACGCCGGCCAGGCGTGGTGACGTTGACTGTCTCGACGCCGTAAGGGTGGGTGATGGTGTACACACCGGCCCGTGGTACCGAGACGCGGATGCGGATACGGGCGAAGCTCTGCTGGTCGCCATCGACCGGGTTTTCGGCCGCAAAGGCAGCCTCCAGGCCTGCGACATAGGCATCCAGTTCATAGCCGCTGTTGCCCACTGCCGGGATGGTGGCTTCGGCCAGGAACCAGAACATTTCCGGTGGCCAGTTGTTGGGGAACACCAGGGGCAAGGCATCGTCATAGATGCCCGGTTCCGGCAGCAAAGTGCACATGTAGGACGGTGCACCCGGTGCACCCGCGACCCGCGAACTGGTGGCGCGTGACTGGCACAGCTCCAGGGACAGATCGTTGCCGTCCTTGTACCACATCGGGTAACCGCCGGTGGCGAAGGTGTAGGGCCCGGGGTCGACATCGGACAGCGCAGCAAAGGCGGCGCTGGTGACGGTGAGGGAGAAACCGGCGGCGAACAGCGCACGGCGTGGCCAAGTGTTCATGCTGCCTCCTTGAGGGCTGAGCCTTTGTCTGTTCATGGCACCAGCACCACGTCTTCGCTGTCGCTACCGCCATTGGCGCTGGTGACTTGCACCTTGGCCGGCGGAATGGGCGAAAGTGTTGTGCTCAACGTCTTCACCGCACCATTGCCACTGAGGTTGCCGATCAAGGTGCCGTTGCCGGTGTGGGCGGTCAGCACGGGCGGGCTGGTTTCATCACTGGTGCTGGCGACCAGCGTCAGTTGGCCCGTGGACAGGCGGTATTCGGCCTGGGTGATGGTCACCAGGTCGGTCAGTGGCAGGTTGGCGGTGGTCGGGCTGCTGGTCGGGATGGCTACGCTGTTGTTAGCGGTCAGTACCAGCGTGGTGGGCACATTCGGGTTGAGTACCGATTGGGCATACCAGGCACCGGTGCCGTTGGCTTCGGTCAGGTTCAGGTTGGGCGTCTGGCTGGTCAGGGTGACGGTTGCCGGTGGCGGCGGCGCCATGATGAACACATCTTGCTGGGCGTGCAGGTCGCCATTCTCGGTGCGTCGCGAGTAGGTCGTGCGCTGCGGCATCAACGGGGTGGGCAGGGCAACGGTGGAGAGCTTGCCGGAAATCGAGAACAGCTCGGTACGCAGGTCGATGCCACCTGGGCCTTCGATGCGCACGAAGTTGGTGTTGAATGGGCTGCCGGTGACGCGTTCATCGAGGTTGGGGTCGCCGATGAAGCGCTCGCTGCCTTCGGTGTAAGGACCATTGACGCTGCGCAGGAACGGCCCGACATCACCCTTGAGCGCGCCCGAGAAGTCGCCAGCGCCGGCGATGCCGATGTCGCGGGTCATGTTGATCGCCCGCCGTCCGCCGGCCGGTACGTCAAAGACTTCGACGCCGTAGGGGTGGGTCACCACATAAGTGCCTGCAGTGGGCACATCGACCCGGATACGGACCCGGGCGAAGCTGACCTGGTCGCCCTCGACCGGCTCTTCGGCGGCGAACGCTGCCTCGATTGCCGTGCCGTAGCTCAGGTCGATGCCGCGCGCAGCGTCGACGATGGCAGCGTCGGCAGTGAACCAGAAGGCTTCGTCGGGGAAGTTGGTGGGGAAGGCGATGGGTTGGGTGTCATCGAACACGCCGGGGGTCGGGAGCAGTGTGCACATGTACGCCGGTGCGCCGGGGGCGCCGGCGACCCTGGAGCTCACCGCTTTGGTCAGGCACAGGTCGAGGGTACGACCGTGACTGTCCTGGTACCAACCTGCAAAGTTGCCGTTGGCAAGGTTGTAGGGACCGGGGTCGACAGCGTTCAACGCAGCCTGCGCCGGGAGCTGGAGCATACCGGCGAAAATCGCCACTGCCAGCGGGTGGGGTATCGGTCGGTGCATGAGTCAATTCCTCCTGCAAACGGGCCCATGGACTTGGGGCGTCTGGGAGGAGATCGGCAATAGGCGTGCCAAACCGTGAAAACTGAGTCGCAGGCCTTGCGCTACGGGAGATGCAGCCGTTTCGTGAGTTTCTTTTCAGGCCCTTGCCAATGGGCCCCGTTCCCCCAGCATTGGGGAATTGGGTCGGTGCTTGCGACCCACTCGCGTGCGACGGTGGGAGGGCTGTGCAGCCCGCTTCTATGTCGGTGTTTTTGGCGATTTGGAGGTGCGCGGTTTGCGTGGCTTTTTCTCGGGGCGCTTGCCGGGCTTTAGCTGCCAACGGTCGGCATTGGCGAGCAGGCGTTCCTGGATTTCGGGCGGGTAGTCACTCAAGGTGGTGGGTGCAGGTACTGGTTTGCCCGGCATACCGGCCTCGCGAATCACCTTCGGCCAGCGCGGTCGCCAGCACAGCAGCAGGCTGACCCAGTGTGCGGTGCCGATAATGACGAAAGCGGGCCAGACCATGAGCATGGCGAGTTTGAACAGCCAGCTGCTTTTGCGGAAGAAACGGCCCAGGCCTTCGAACTGGGCGCTAAATGCCTGGATGGGCGAGGGTAGTTGGGTGCTCAGGCGGGGGCGGGGGACGGCGTGTGGGCCTTCCTCCATGTAGCGGCGGATGAATTCCCATTCATCACGGAGTTCGCTGCCGCCCTGGCCTTGCTTGCCGAGTAGGGCCATTTCCATGTGGGGGAGGCCGGTACGGCTGGGGTGCCAGACCAGGCCTAGTCTCATGCCTACGCTGAGCGAGTCGTCCTCTGGGTAGATGCCTGTGCTTCCGGTTGTTTTCCAGGGGAAGGTTACGATGCCGCCGCAATAGCTTGGTCGATGGAGGTGGACTTGTTGGGTTTTTCGATTGAAGCGAATAAGCAGATGGCGGCTGGTCAACATTTCCAGTCGGGTTAGACGAACTCCATACCTCGAGTATAAGTAAATTATGGTCGTGGAAACGAATGACATTATAAGTGTGGCGAGCATTGTAATTGGGGAGCGGGCTTCATGGTCGATTATGTCCAACCATATGAAGCCAATGGTGAAGATTGCTGAGATGATGACGGTCGGGGCAATCCCTCCGAGGGTTGCGAGCGTAATAAGACCGCGCTTTTCTTCAGATCCTCCACAGCGCATTTCTAGAAATATCTCGTTAAAGGCAAAAACGGGACCTCTAGCGTAAGGCCTTTCGCTGACGGATTGGAAGTGCATCTCTTCCTCCAAGTCACTCTGATAGAAATCTTGATTAGCGCGTTTTTCTGCCGGCGCCATCTCTAGTTCGAGCGATTTGCGCGCCGATTCTGATGCGGTTGCCATCCGCCAGAATCCCCATTCGATCAAATACATTATGAGATCTCGCTGAATGCAGAGTGTAGAGCCTTCAACTCTTCTTGTTCGTCATACGGCTTAGCGCTTCTTCCAGTGCGAAAACTACTACGCTTGCACCACTTCTCCAAACTGTCGTCTTCAAGTATATAGATTAAGATTGTTAGGGCTAAGCCTATCCAAAAGGCACCTAGAACTAAGCGGGCAAGTATTAGGCGGGCGGCTTGCGTTCCGAGATGTTTGGCGAGCGTTCCTGCGGATCTGGCTAGCATCCTTGAGATGCTTAGTTCTGGCGTTAAGGGATAAATGGTCAAAGAGTGGCTTTGCGATTGCGATTGCCGTTCCCAATTCCGCCAGTGAAAGTGTGATAGTCGCCGCCGCTCGTACAAAGTATGAAGTAGCCAAGAGTTTGGATTTTTTTCTGATCTGTCCACTAGGTCCATCCAGGCCACTCTTGAAATACTCAACCGCATCTGCAATATCCCACCATGCCAGCATTCCGCCGCCCACACCCGCCAAGCCAGCCCCCCAAAGCTTCAACCTCCCCAAGGCCGCTGCAGCCCCTCTCCCGGTCACACTATTCGCGCCATACCGCGTCACCACCTGATCCACATAACTGGCTCCAATCTCGAAGCCCGCCGCCGCTGTAGTCATCGCCGCAGCCAAGAGTTCGGTCTTCACCCGCTCATCACTGTCGGGCAGTTCGCGCGCCTTGAAGGCCATCAGCATGCCTTCGAGCAAACACACCAGGCCTGCAGCACGAACCTTGAAAAAGTCGCTGTTGTTGGCCTGCATCAGGCCTTCGGCCCAGGCCTGGTCCAGATAGCGTGCAACCTGGGCACCACTGCGGTGTGGGTTCAAGGGCTGCCCGCTGCGAGCCGCTTCGCCCAGGTGTATGTCGACAGCCGTTTCATGCACCGAGGCAAACAATGTCAGGCGCAGGCCTTGGTGCAGCGCGCGGTCCACACTGTTGGGTGTTCCGGTACGCAGTACTTGCCGCTCCAGCGTGACATGCAGTTTGAGCAAGCGTGCGCGTTGGGCTGGGTTGCCACATAACGCGGGGCGGTAGCTGCATGTGGTACGCCTGCACAGGTCGAGCGTGTCGATGATGGATGACATCAATCGAACGCCTTCGGCTTTTTGGGCGTACGCGGTTTGCGTGGTTTCTTCTCCGGACGGTTGCCAGGTTTGAGCTGCCAACGGTCGGCATTGGCGAGCAGGCGTTCCTGGATTTCGGGCGGGTAGTCACTCAAGGTGGTTGCTGGGGGCACTTGCTTGCCGGGCAAGCTGGCCTCGCGGATCACCTTCGGCCAGCGCGGTCGCCAGCACAGCAGCAGGCTGACCCAGTGTGCGGTGCCGATAATGACGAAAGCGGGCCAGACCATGAGCATGGCGAGTTTGAACAGCCAGCTGCTTTTGCGGAAGAAACGGCCCAGGCCTTCGAACTGGGCGCTAAATGCCTGGATGGGCGAGGGTAGTTGGGTGCTCAGGCGGGGGCGGGGGACGGCGTGTGGGCCTTCCTCCATGTAGCGGCGGATGAATTCCCATTCATCACGGAGTTCGCTGCCGCCCTGGCCTTGCTTGCCGAGTAGGGCCATTTCCATGTGGGGGAGGCCGGTACGGCTGGGGTGCCAGACCAGGCCTAGTCTCATGCCTACGCTGAGCGAGTCGTCCTCTGGGTAGATGCCTGTGCTTCCGGTTGTTTTCCAGGGGAAGGTTACGATGCCGCCGCAATAGCTTGGTCGATGGAGGTGGACTTGTTGGGTTTTTCGATTGAAGCGAATAAGCAGATGGCGGCTGGTCAACATTTCCAGTCGGGTTAGACGAACTCCATACCTCGAGTATAAGTAAATTATGGTCGTGGAAACGAATGACATTATAAGTGTGGCGAGCATTGTAATTGGGGAGCGGGCTTCATGGTCGATTATGTCCAACCATATGAAGCCAATGGTGAAGATTGCTGAGATGATGACGGTCGGGGCAATCCCTCCGAGGGTTGCGAGCGTAATAAGACCGCGCTTTTCTTCAGATCCTCCACAGCGCATTTCTAGAAATATCTCGTTAAAGGCAAAAACGGGACCTCTAGCGTAAGGCCTTTCGCTGACGGATTGGAAGTGCATCTCTTCCTCCAAGTCACTCTGATAGAAATCTTGATTAGCGCGTTTTTCTGCCGGCGCCATCTCTAGTTCGAGCGATTTGCGCGCCGATTCTGATGCGGTTGCCATCCGCCAGAATCCCCATTCGATCAAATACATTATGAGATCTCGCTGAATGCAGAGTGTAGAGCCTTCAACTCTTCTTGTTCGTCATACGGCTTAGCGCTTCTTCCAGTGCGAAAACTACTACGCTTGCACCACTTCTCCAAACTGTCGTCTTCAAGTATATAGATTAAGATTGTTAGGGCTAAGCCTATCCAAAAGGCACCTAGAACTAAGCGGGCAAGTATTAGGCGGGCGGCTTGCGTTCCGAGATGTTTGGCGAGCGTTCCTGCGGATCTGGCTAGCATCCTTGAGATGCTTAGTTCTGGCGTTAAGGGATAAATGGTCAAAGAGTGGCTTTGCGATTGCGATTGCCGTTCCCAATTCCGCCAGTGAAAGTGTGATAGTCGCCGCCGCTCGTACAAAGTATGAAGTAGCCAAGAGTTTGGATTTTTTTCTGATCTGTCCACTAGGTCCATCCAGGCCACTCTTGAAATACTCAACCGCATCTGCAATATCCCACCATGCCAGCATTCCGCCGCCCACACCCGCCAAGCCAGCCCCCCAAAGCTTCAACCTCCCCAAGGCCGCTGCAGCCCCTCTCCCGGTCACACTATTCGCGCCATACCGCGTCACCACCTGATCCACATAACTGGCTCCAATCTCGAAGCCCGCCGCCGCTGTAGTCATCGCCGCAGCCAAGAGTTCGGTCTTCACCCGCTCATCACTGTCGGGCAGTTCGCGCGCCTTGAAGGCCATCAGCATGCCTTCGAGCAAACACACCAGGCCTGCAGCACGAACCTTGAAAAAGTCGCTGTTGTTGGCCTGCATCAGGCCTTCGGCCCAGGCCTGGTCCAGATAGCGTGCAACCTGGGCACCACTGCGGTGTGGGTTCAAGGGCTGCCCGCTGCGAGCCGCTTCGCCCAGGTGTATGTCGACAGCCGTTTCATGCACCGAGGCAAACAATGTCAGGCGCAGGCCTTGGTGCAGCGCGCGGTCCACACTGTTGGGTGTTCCGGTACGCAGTACTTGCCGCTCCAGCGTGACATGCAGTTTGAGCAAGCGTGCGCGTTGGGCTGGGTTGCCACATAACGCGGGGCGGTAGCTGCATGTGGTACGCCTGCACAGGTCGAGCGTGTCGATGATGGATGACATCAATCGAACGCCTTCGGCTTTTTGGGCGTACGCGGTTTGCGTGGTTTCTTCTCCGGACGGTTGCCAGGTTTGAGCTGCCAACGGTCGGCATTGGCGAGCAGGCGTTCCTGGATTTCGGGCGGGTAGTCACTCAAGGTGGTTGCTGGGGGCACTTGCTTGCCGGGCAAGCTGGCCTCGCGGATCACCTTCGGCCAGCGCGGTCGCCAGCACAGCAGCAGGCTGACCCAGTGTGCGGTGCCGATAATGACGAAAGCGGGCCAGACCATGAGCATGGCGAGTTTGAACAGCCAGCTGCTTTTGCGGAAGAAACGGCCCAGGCCTTCGAACTGGGCGCTAAATGCCTGGATGGGCGAGGGTAGTTGGGTGCTCAGGCGGGGGCGGGGGACGGCGTGTGGGCCTTCCTCCATGTAGCGGCGGATGAATTCCCATTCATCACGGAGTTCGCTGCCGCCCTGGCCTTGCTTGCCGAGTAGGGCCATTTCCATGTGGGGGAGGCCGGTACGGCTGGGGTGCCAGACCAGGCCTAGTCTCATCCCTACGCTGAGCGAGTCGTCCGCTGGGTAAAGGCCTGTGCTTCCGGTTGTTCTCCAGGGGAAGGTTACAATGCCGCCGCAATAGCTTGGTCTATGGAGATGGACCTGTTGGGTTTTTCGATTGAAGCGAATGAGTAAATGGCGGCTGGTCAGCATCTCCAAACGTGTGAGTTTTATCCCATATTTTGAGTATAAATATAGGATGGTGCTAGCGACTAGCATCATGATGAGAGTGAGTGTCAAAGTTATAAATGAACGTGAAACTGGAACCGTTATATCAATCCAGAGGAACCTTAATGCGGTGATTGTCGTGACGCCTATGACTGGCATAACTCCGACGAGCATTGCAAGCGTAAGGAGTCCACGTCTTTCTTCTGAGCCACCGCAGCGCATCTCCATATAATCATCGTTGAAGGCGAACACGGGGCCGCGCGTATGAGGTTTTTCGCTGATAGACCGGAAATGAATATCTTCTTCCAGATCCCCCTCGTAGAAGTCTTTAGCTGATCGCTTCTCTGAAGGTGTCATCTCTGCTTCGGAGGCTTTTCGTGCGGTTTCTGACTCGGTTACCATCTGCCAAAATGCCCATTCGATCAAGTACATTACAGAACCTCACTGAATGCCGAATGCAGAGCACTCAACTCATCTTCTTCCTCATAAATACTGGAGCTGTTTCCGATGCGAAAACAACAGCGTTTGCACCACTTCTCCAGTGGGTCATCTTCAAGGATGTAAATTGTCAGCGTTAGGGCGAGGCCTATCCAAAAGGCTCCCAGCACTAATCGAGCGAGTAGCAGTCGAGCAGCTTGCGTGCCGAGAGTGTTAGCGAGCCTTGCCATGGATCGGCTAAGAAGTTTTACTACTTTATTAGAACTTGAATTGGCCAGGTGATCGAATAGTGGTTTCGCAATTGCGACGGCTGTTCCAAACTCTGCCAATGATATTGTAATGGTTGCCACTCCTCGGAAAGCGTAAGCAGCGGCCAGGATCCTTGATTTCGTCCACTCTTGCTTCGTAGTCGGTTCGCTTTCTAGATGCTTAAGCCAGTCTGCAAAATCCCACCACGCCAGCACCCCCCCGCCCATACCCGCCAAACCAGCGCCCCAAAGCTTCAACCTCCCCAAGGTCGCCGCAGCCCCTCTCCCGGTCACACTATTCGCGCCATACCGCGTCACCACCTGATCCACATAACTGGCTCCAATCTCGAAGCCCGCTGCAGCTGTAGTCATTGCCGCAGCCAAGAGTTCGGTTTTCACCCGCACATCACTGTCGGGCAGTTCGCGCGCCTTGAAGGCCATCAGCATGCCTTCGAGCAAACACACCAGGCCTGCAGCACGAACCTTGAAAAAGTCGCTGTTGTTGGCCTGCATCAGGCCTTCGGCCCAGGCCTGGTCCAGATAGCGTGCAACCTGGGCACCACTGCGTTGTGGGTTCAAGGGCTGCCCGCTGCGAGCCGCTTCGCCCAGGCGTATGTCGACAGCCGTTTCATGCACCGAGGCAAACAATGTCAGGCGCAGGTCTTGGTGCAGCGCGCGGTCCACACTGTTGGGTGCCCCGGTACGCAGTACTTGCCGCCCCAGCGCGACATACCAGGCATACAAGCCGATGCTGGCGGTACTGTTCCTGCTCTGCAGCTCTTCGTACAGCGTGTTGATGCGCCCGAAGGCATTTGCCGCGATGTGCGCCTGCCGGGCGAGCGACTCACGCAACGTGAACGATGTCGCTGAGGCCGGTTCGGCCTTGGCCGCTTCCAGAAGCGCGGCAAGCTCTTCGCGGATGTCATCCTGGTTGTAGGTGATGCCGCGCATCGCCAGATTGCCCCGGGCCGCCACATCACTGCGCCACCAGTGGTCCAGTACGGTCGAGCCCCATTTGCTGAGCTCCATGCCGATCACGCACTGGCCAGTCTGCTCGGCAAAGGCCAAGCCATTGATCAGGTCGGCGTTGTCGTAGCGGTCCAGGGCCTGCAGCAGGCGTTCACTAAGGAGCCATCGGGTATGGTCCTTGGAGCGTTCTTCTGCAGCCTGCTGAGCCTGTTGCATTGCCTGCTCGAAGCCTTCGAGCTGATCGTGCATGGCTTGGCGATCGACCAGATGGCCGTATTTCTGGTCGAACTTCTTGCTGAATTCGCCAGCATCCTGGCGGGCCTGAACCTTGGCCCGGACTTCGCGTTCGTACTGCGCCAGATGCGGTTTCATCCGTGCGTCATGCGCGTCGGCCTGCTGGCGTGCGTGTTCGGTAAACCCGTAGAAGTCCACAGGCGTCACTGGCTGCTTGCGTACGGCCTCGGCCATGACCTCGCGCTTGACGATCCGCTCGGCCATCATCTGCGGGTAGAGCTTCTCGATCTCCAGAAACGACTGCGCAACAAGCAGTTTGCGTTCATTGTCCACGCCGGGTTCCACGGTGCGCTGCAGCCAGTTCGTCTTCACCTCCTCGACGGCTGCGTTGCGCCAGGCATTGAGTTCCTGGGTAATGCCGATGGCATCCTCGATCACGATGGCGGCGCCGCGCGGCTTGGTTTGATTGATGGGCGGTGCCAGGGCTTGCCGTGACGCGTGCGGGGATACGATTTGAGCGTTGTTGAACGGCTGCAGGTCGAGCAGCGCTTGCAGGTCTGCGTCGTCCTGGGCCTTGAAGTCGGCTACCCAGCTCAACTGGTCGTGCTTGAGCACGTGGGGCTGTGGCGGCGCATCAGAGGGCTGAATGAACCCTGCGATATCAATCGCGGGCAGGCTGCTGCGGTACTCGTCTTCGAGCAGGCGGTAGTTGTCGAGCATGCGCGGCGTGAGCGGGGAGGGGCTGAACAACGGGCGTAGTTCCTGGATGTCGTCCAGGTCGTAAAGGGTGATGGTCCAGCCGAAGGCGCGGATGATGTCCTCCAGGTTGCCTGCGCTCGGGGCGGCCTCCCAAGGGGCGTCGGCGCTGATGTACTGCAGTGAGCCGTTTGGCGCCACGCGGTACTGGCTGTGCCATTCGTAGGCCGGTGCGCTGTGGCGTTTGATCAGCAGGTAGAGAAAGCCTTCGCGCAGCGGGCGGATGGCGTAGCTGGAGTGGGTCAGTTCATCTATATCGTGAAAGGGGTTGAGGTAGCCTGGCAGCTTGGGCAAGCGGGCACGTTGTGCTGGGTTGCCACCTACGGCGGCATAGCGCAGGGGCAGCAGTTCGAAGCGGCGGGTGCAGTCGGCGACGGGGCTGTTGCGTAGCGCGGGGCGGTAGCCGGATGTAACGCGTCTGCACAATTCGAGCGTGTCGGTGAGCGAATCCATGGGCGTGTGCCTCAGTCCTTTGTGCGCAGGCTTCGCTGCACGTTGTCGATAAGGGCGGTGTGCTGTTCGCGGGTGGCGACGATTGCGCCCTGCCAGGCCGGTGATTTGTTGAGCTGATCACCGTCGCGAGCCATCATCAGTACATAAGTGATGAGATCCGCCTCACGGGCCAGGCCTTGCTCGCGTGCCTGATCGAGGTAATGCTGGATCAGGCCGACCCGCGTGCCGTGGCAGGCAGCGGCCAAGGCTGGGCAGGACTGATCGTCCTTCAGCACCTCGGCAAGTTGGTAGCTCAGCGGGTCGCCCGCCAATGCTGCCCAGCAGTTTTCGTCCAGTGTGATCGGGGGGGTGTGCGCCGCTTGAGGTTGATCGTCGCCAGCTATTTGCAACCACATCTTCTTGTGCGGATGTGCTGCAGCTGCCCACCAGTGATGGATGGGCGCCCACCATTCGCTCACCCCAGGTAAGTGGCGGTGGCTATCGAGCACTTGCAGGGCTGCAGCGGTGTGGTAGCGCAGCAGGTACGAATGGCCATCTGCGCCGGTGACGATGTTGGCTTGGCTCAAGTGCAGGGCGAGTTCGGCAGGTGGCAATACGCTGACTATCCAGCCACATACCGCATTCGCTGCACCTTGTTCGAGCTGCCATCTAAAGTCGTACTGGGCTGCAACATCGGAGCCGGGACGCGAACCGAACAGCCACGGGCCCACTGCCCGCAAGTTGCTGAATTGGGCTTGCTGCAACAGTGGCCAGCAGCGCTGCGCGTAGTACTGGATCAGGTTTTCCCGCGCTTCGGCGGAAAGATCGGCCATTTCCACAACCGCGCTCAGGCGGTACCGGTCCGATGCTCGCAGTACCTTGACCAGTGCTCTGACGAATGGGCTGGGCATCAGCTTGCTCCTCCCATCCGGATCATGTTGTGGCCGTTTGCGATTGCTTTCAGCAGGCAACTGAGGCAAATGGGCTCGCCGGGCTCAGGAATGCCCGCAGTCGAGGTTGTGCGTTGGCTGCCCTTTACCTGCTGGTTGATCGGCCCTTTGAAGGCCAGTGCCACGCCGTCCAGCGTGATACCGGCGCCATCGATTCGCAGCAGCCCGCCTGGGCTTCTGATCGTGAGGCTCTCGCTGACTGCTATGTCATAAACCTTGGTGGTGTGCCGGATGGCTTCACCGGTTTGCAATAACTGATGACCGGCCACCACCTGTTCGAGGTGGCCACCGATTTCTACCGTGTGGTTGGCTTTGGTAATGTCCTGGCGCTGGTTGCCCACCGTCTCGATGCGGTCCTGGCCTGTGACGATCGTGTGCGTCCGGCCAATGGTCAGGCTGTCGTCGTTGCCGATTTCGTGCATCCGGTTTTGGCCGATGCTGACGGATTCGTCCCGGCCGACATCTTCCCGGCGGTCCTGGCCAATCGAAACGGTTTCGTCACGTGCGACCTGTTCGGCGCGATCGTTGCCGACCTGCGTCGTTTCGTTATGCTTTACAACGTTGTTCTGGTCCCTTTCTGCGTGGATGAACACTTCCTGGCGACCCAGTTCGTCCTCGAAACGCAGTTCGTTGAAGCCATCGCCCTTGTGGGTCTGGCTCTTGAGGGTCATGCGCGTCTTGTGCTCGGGCAGGTCGTATGGCGGCAGCTGATTGCCGCAGTAGGTGCGGCCGATGATCATCGGCTGGTCGGGGTCGGCATTGACGTACTGGATGATCACGTCCTGGCCAATACGCGGGATGGCCATCGAGCCCCAGCTGCCACCGGCCCAGCCTTGCGACACCCGCACCCAGCAGGAGCTGAATTGATTGTTTTCGCTCTCCCGGTCCCAGGGGAAGCTGACCTTGACCCGGCCCCACTTGTCGCAATAGATCTCCTCGCCAGGTGGGCCGACGACGGTGGCCATGTGCGGGCCGTCGATGCGCGGCTTGGCCAACGGCGCCGGGCGCCATTCGGCTCTGCCTGGCACCAGCACTGCGTCTTGCGTGTAGCGCGTGCCTTGCCTGGCCCCGGCGGCTTCCTCCTGCAGGCTGGTGAACTGGGTACCTTCGTGGTGCACGTTGATCACACGCCAGTGCACGTTCAAATCTAGCCGCGGGTGTTCGATCAGGGTGAAGCTCAGCCCCGGTTGCAGGCGCACGTCATCGCCTTGCACTTCGGCGATGCGGGCATCGTGGCACAACGCGGTGATCCGGGTGGCGGTGAAGGGCACGCCGACCGCATCACGCTTGTAGCGACCGGGGTAGTCAAAGCGCTCGTACGCGGTGGATTGGTGTGTCAGGCCACTCGCTTCTGCGCGGTGTTCCTGGCGGTAGGCCGGGTTGGTGAACGTATAGTCGCGCTGCACCTGACGTGCAGTACGTACCTGCTCGCTGTAGCGCAGGCGGCGTAGACAAGGCCTTGCCTGAACGCCACCGCTGTTGGCGTGGTACAGCACGGCGTTGGGGTCGATGTCATCGTCATCGACGAACCCTTCATCGTCATCATCGGTCTTGATGACACCGCGGCTGATTTGACCCAGCGAGAGCAACCGGTCGGTGATGACCAGCATGTGGTGTTTTGCTGTGTGCTCGAAGCGGTATACGAAGCCCTCTTCGGCGGCGAGGCGGGCGATGAAGTCCAGGTCGGTTTCACCCGCCTGCACGCAGAACTCCCGTACCTGATGTTCGCCGCTGCTGTGCAGCTCAGAATGAAGGATGCCCTGGCGCTCAAGCATGATTTCGAGAATTTGCGGCACGCTTTTCTCCTGGAAGATGCGCCAGTTCGAGCGCAGCCGGGCACGTGCCAGCGTGGGTTCGACCACGGCGCGGTAACGCGTTCGGTAAAAGCCCGTCTCTCCTTGGCTGAAGGTGCTGACCAGGCCGTGCACGTAGCGCAGCGGTTGGTCTCCCCGCCAGAGGGTGAACAGCACCGGTTGGTCGAGCAACTGGCCGAAATCGACATCGTCTTGGTAACTCATCAGCTCCAGGCTCAACTGGAAGGGTGCGCTGATCGCTTCGTCGAGCTCGAACGAAACCACTTCAAACTCAATCTGGCCAACCAGCGGCTGGAAGGTGAAGCGCAAATCGGATTGGCTAGGCATGCGGATTCCCTCGAAAGTGCCTGAGTACGGTCATGACGAGCACTTGCCCGCTACTGCTGCAAGACGGCGTTGAGCGACTGCAAAACTTCGGCGGTCAGCAAGTTCAGGCGGTAGCCGTAGGCGCAGGCCATGGCGATGACCGAGCGCACCCAGGGCCATTCCCGGCGCATGCGATGGGGGCAATGAGCGACATTGGAATAGGGGTCGCACACCTGCTCGGGCGTGGGGCCGCGGAGTGCGCGAATGAGCGTGTATCCGAGAGATCAGCGCGTTGAGGGTTTCATTACCCTGGAAGTCCGGGTCGGCGGCGTAACCGACAGGTTGCGCGTTTGCGGTGATTTCACGTGTTGCACGGGTATGCGATGGCCGCTCCCCACGCACGTCTTCAAGCAGGATTGGCTTGTTGGTGGGCACTGTTCTGGCAGTGCCATCGGGCTCGCTGGACATTCCTGATCCTCGTGTTCCGGCAGGCAGCGTATGCAATGGGCATGGACCGCCCATGCGGCCCGACGAATGCATTTAGCTGAAGCCGAAACACTAACGAGGAATCAATTCATGGGAGAGTATTGAGCGTCCTAAAACGTTGTAGGAAAGTTCGAATTCTGCTCTGTATAAGAAACAATTAGTTGCAGGTAGAGAGGGCGCGGGGTGTTTTCAAGCATTCCGATGCGGCGCTTTCTCGGCGCAAAGTCGCGCTTGCAAAGGCAGTGGGCTGATCGAAGGGGCTGGGAAACCCTGCCTTGCAGGGCTGTGGCTCGGCGCCTGCAAAGCGCTACGCCCATAGAACAGCAGCGCGGTGGCCCAGGTGGTGAACCAGACAAAGATGCCGGCCCAGAATGTGTGGGACATGTAATGCCAACCCTGCAGCACCCGCGTAGTGCCGTAGACAAAGCCGACTATTAGTATCGCCACCAGCAGCTTGCGCGCATGCGCCCAGCGGTGGCGTAGCGCCACGAAGTACAAGGCCAACAAGGTGAAACCGCTGGAGGCATGACCCCCTGGCCAGCAGCGGCCATCGCCGGCCTTGTTCAGCCAGGAGAAGTGCTCGAACCACTCGACCCTGGCCTGCTGGCCGCCGTACAGCGTCGTTTCCACCGGGCAGTACACGCTGGTATGGCTTTTCAGGTAGTGGATGACCGTGGTGCACAGCGCAAAAGCGACCACCACGAACAACAAATCGCGCCGATGGTGGGTAGTGAAGCGCAACACCGGCGCGATTCGGGTTGCCTCCAGCAACCGGGTCAACCGCCACTGAGGATGGTTGGCCAGGCGGGGCCAGGCAAACGACAGCAGCGAGCCGATCACGGCCAGCTCGCCGGTCCAGTTCGGTAATACCCGTGGCCACTTGTGGGTGACCTTTTCAAACCACTGATCGTGCAACAGCGGAAACTGGCCGGTGGTCGGGTCGATCAGCAGGTTGCTGATCCAGCGGTCGAGCTCGGTCAGGTCGAATGCCACGAACACAATGGCTGCCAGCAGCAGTGGCAGCAGCAGGTTGTTGCGGTAGAAGGCGGCGCGTGCGGAGAGGGGCATGGTTAGATTTCCCGAGCATTGGCAAGTTTGCGCCACTGGCTGGCAGCCATCTGGCCTAGCACCCGCGGCTTGCCGTTTTCGCCCAGGGTGATGAACAGCGCACTGGCGTAGCTGTTCGTGTCGGCGTCAGTGGCAACCTGGAGTTGCTGCTCTACCTGTTCCATACAGCCACTGTGGCTGACCAGCACCAGGTTGCGGCCGGGTTGCTTGTGGGCGAAGGCATTACTGGCGAAGGTGTGGTCACATTGATTGAGCCAGCCCTGTGTGGCGATGGCCTTGCCGAACATGAACTGCGCGGTTTGCTGGGTGCGCACCTCGGGGCTGGCCCACACATCGGCGTTACGCAGGCCAAGGCGGTGCAGGCCCTGGCCGACATCGGTGGCTACCCGGCTGCCCGCCAGGGTAATGCCGGTGGGGTCGCCCAGGCAGGCACCACGAGAGCGGTCGCAGCGTTCGGCGTGGCGCAGAACAACCACAACCGAACCTTTGGACCAGGCGCTATAGAGGCCGCTGCCGTGCAGCGCATGCGGGTTGCCAAGGTCGGCCATGGCCGGGCGTGCTGATGCCCAGGCAACGATAGCCGCCAGCGCGACCGAGACGCACAAGGCCGCCAGCAGCGCTCTGGCGCGGGGCAATCGGTAGGGCTGGGCGAGTTTGAGGACCGGGGAGGTGTCGATGACGCCATGCAACATGCTGTCACTCCAGTGAGCGCGGGCAACGGAGGCGAACCTGGGGTTCGGCCTGTGCAAAAGTGGACGCACTTTAGGAAGCAGGATGTCGGCAGAGGGTGAGGCTGATGTGAAAAATACCTTATCCGTCGTGCTTGGCGATTGGCGGAGGCCACAAAAGTCAAGGATGAAACCGGTTTCAAAACATTTCTGAACGCGCTAGATTATTCGGCTGTCTGCTACACGCGCCTCCGGCGCACGTACTCCATTGAAAAATCAGATGGCGCAACCCAAGGCCGCCCTAAACGCTGATGAGGATTAGAAATGCCTGAGCATGCCCCAGACAATCCGCGCCGGGAATTCCTGCGCAAGACCTTGACCTTGATACCCGTCGCGACCGTGGCCAGCACCGGGCTGGGCCTGGGTGCCAGCCAACTGCTGGCCGAGCCGGTGCGTGAGTCCAAGGTGCCTGTCGCTGCGCCGGCGGGCAATTATCAGCCGACCTTTTTCACGGCCGAAGAATGGGCCTTCGTGCAAGCGGCGGTGGCCCGTATCATCCCAGCAGATGAACTGGGCCCGGGCGCGCTTGAGGCCGGGGCCGCCGAGTTCATCGACCGCCAGATGAATACCCCCTACGCGACCGGCGCGCAGTGGTACATGCAGGGGCCGTTCAACGCCGACGCCGCGCCAGAGCTGGGCTACCAGTTGCAGCTCAGCCCGCAACAGATCTATCGCCTGGGCATCGCCGCTGTGGATGGCTGGTGCAAAGCCAACTCCGGTCAAGTTTTTGCTGCGCAAGATAGCGCTACCCAAGACCGTATTCTCGGCAAGGTCGAAGCCGGTGAGCTGGTTTTCGACGCACTGCCGGCGAAGCTGTTTTTCAGTTTGCTGGTGCAGAATACCCGCGAAGGGTTCTTCTGCGACCCGATTCACGGCGGCAACAAAGGCATGGTGGGCTGGACCCAGATCGGCTTCCCCGGCGCCCGGGCTGACTTCATGAACTGGGTCGAGCGCAATGAGCCTTACCCGTTCCCGGCAGTGTCCATCCGCGGCGAGAGGGCCTGAGCCATGGCGAATGTGTTGCAGAAAGTAGACGCTGTGATCGTTGGCTTCGGCTGGGCCGGCGCGATCATGGCCAAGGAACTGACCGAAGCCGGGCTGCACGTGGTTGCCCTGGAGCGTGGCCCAATGCAGGACACCTACCCGGAGGGCAGCTACCCGCAGGTGATCGATGAACTGACCTACAGCGTGCGCAAGAAGCTGTTCGTCGATGTGTCGAAAGAGACCGTCACCATCCGCCACAGCATCAACGACGTCGCGCTGCCCAACCGCCAGTTGGGTGCCTTCTTGCCTGGCAAGGGCGTGGGTGGTGCGGGCCTGCACTGGTCTGGCGTGCACTTTCGGGTAGACCCGATCGAGCTGCGCATGCGCAGCCATTACGAAGAGCGCTATGGCAAGGCGTTCATCCCTGAGGACATGACCATCCAGGACTTCGGCGTCACGTACCAGGAGCTTGAACCGTACTTCGACTTTGCCGAGAAGGTCTTCGGCACCTCGGGCCAGGCCTGGACCGTGAACGGCACGCGGGTCGGCGAAGGGAAGGGCGGCAACCCTTATGCCCCTGATCGCTCGAACCCGTTCCCGCTGCCCGCGCAGAAAAACGTGGTGTCGGCAAAGCTGTTCGAAAAGGCCGCTAGCAGCCTTGGCTACAAGCCGTACAACCTGCCGTCGGCCAACACCTCCGGCCCTTACACCAACCCTTATGGCGCACAAATGGGGCCGTGCAACTTCTGCGGTTTTTGCAGCGGCTACGTGTGCTACATGTACTCCAAAGCCTCGCCCAACGTGAACATCCTGCCGGCGCTGCGCCAAGTGCCGAACTTCGAACTGCGCGCCAATGCCCATGTGCTGCGGGTGAACCTGGATGACAGCAAGCGTAAAGCTACGGGCGTGACCTACATCGACGCACAAGGCCGTGAAGTGGAACAACCGGCGGAGCTGGTCATCCTCGCGGCGTTCCAGTTCAACAACGTGCGCCTGATGCTGCTGTCGGGCATCGGCAAGCCGTACGACCCGGTCAACAACGAAGGCGTTGTCGGGCGCAACTTCGCGTACCAGAACATGGGCACGGTCAAAGCGTTCTTCGACAAGGACACCTACACCAACAACTTCATCGGCGCCGGCGGCAACGGTATCGCGATCGATGATTTCAATGCCGACAACTTCGACCACGGGCCACACGGTTTCGTCGGTGGCTCGCCCATGTGGGTCAACCAGGCGGGCAGCCGCCCGATCGCCGGCATCGCCAACCCGCCCGGCACGCCCACCTGGGGCAGCGCCTGGAAAAAGGCCACGGCCGACTACTACACCCACCAGGTTTCGATGGACGCCCATGGCGCGCACCAGTCGTACCGTGGCAACTACCTGGACTTGGACCCGACCTACCGCGACGCCTTCGGCCAACCGCTGCTGCGCATGACCTTCGACTGGCAGGAAAACGACATCAAGATGAACCAGTTCATGGTCGACAAGCTCAGCAAGATCGCCCAGGCGATGAACCCTAAGGCCATTGCCGTGCTGGGCAAGAAGGTCAAAGAGCACTTCAATACCGCCAGCTACCAGACCACTCACCTCAACGGCGGCGCGATCATGGGCACCGACCCTAAGACCAGTGCGCTTAACCGCTATCTGCAGAGCTGGGACGTACACAACGTCTTCGTCCCGGGAGCCTCGGCGTTTCCGCAAGGGTTGGGTTACAACCCGACCGGGTTGGTGGCGGCACTGACGTACTGGTCGGCACGCGCGATCCGCGAGCAGTACCTGAAAAACCCTGGCCCACTGGTTCAGGCTTGAGGAGCGATGAGCATGAAGAGAATGTTGATCGCAACCCTCCTGTGCGGTGCAAGCCTGTCGGCCCAGGCCGACAGTACGCGGGTAAAACAGGGCGAGTACCTGGCGCGCGCGGGCGACTGCGTCGCGTGCCACACGGCTAAGGGCGGCAAGCCTTTCGCAGGTGGGCTGCCCATGGAAACCCCCATCGGCACGGTGTATTCGACCAATATCACCCCCGACGCCAGTGGTATTGGCCAGTACAGCTTCGAAGACTTCGACCAGGCCGTGCGCCATGGCGTCGGCAAGGACGGCAGCACGCTGTACCCCGCCATGCCGTATCCGTCGTACGCGCGCGTCAGCGATGACGACATGCGTGCGTTGTATGCCTACTTCATGCAGGGCGTCGAGCCCGTTGCGCAGCCCAACAAGGCGACGGATATTCCATGGCCGTTGAGCATGCGTTGGCCATTGGCGATCTGGCGCGGCATGTTCGCGCCAGAGGTAAAGGGCTGGCAGGCCTCGGCTGCCGCCGACCCGGTAGTCAATCGCGGCGCGTACCTGGTCGAAGGGCTTGGGCATTGTGGCGCCTGCCATACCCCACGCGCCTTGACCATGCAGGAAAAGGCTCTGAACCCGCAGGAAGGCGAGCAGTTTCTGGCAGGCAGCGCGCCGCTTGAAGGCTGGATCGCCAAAAGCCTTCGCGGTGACCATAAGGATGGCCTGGGCAGCTGGAGCGAAGCGCAGCTGGTGCAGTTTCTCAAGACCGGCCGAAGCGAGCGCAGCGCGGTGTTTGGTGGCATGAGCGATGTGGTCGAGCACAGCATGCAGTACATGAGCGAGGCTGACCTCACTGCCATTGCCCGTTACCTCAAGACCCTGCCCGCGAGCAATCCTGACGACACGCCCCATGTCTATGACAAGCAGGTCGCAGAGGCGCTGTGGAAAGGCGATGACAGCAAACGCGGCGCGTCGGTGTACATCGATAACTGCGCGGCCTGCCACCGTACCGATGGTCACGGTTATACCCGGGTGTTCCCGGCACTGGCCGGCAACCCGGTGGTGCAGACGGCGGATGCAACGTCGCTGATCCATGTGGTGCTGGCCGGCGGCACGGTGCCCGCGACGCACACGGCCCCGTCGAACTTGACCATGCCGGCGTTTGGCTGGCGGTTGAGTGACCAAGAGGTCGCTGATGTGGTGAGCTTCATTCGCACCAGCTGGGGGAACCAGGGCGGGGCGGTGAAGGCGGGCGATGTCGCCAAGCTGCGCACGGATGACTTGAAGCATACCTCTGGGGATGGCCTTGGGCAGGTGACAAGTCACTAGCGATTGTGAACTCGGTGGGGTTCATCGCCGACGATCTCGCAACCCTGCCCAGCCTCTCGGGGTTGCGCGATCACGCAGCGAACACTGGTCAGTGTGGGAGCGGGCTTGCCCGCGAAGATGCCAACGCGGTGTATGGCACCGGCTTCGCCGGTGTTCGCGGGCAAGCCCGCTCCTACAGTCTTTGCTGAATCAATAAGTTATGTGTTGTTCCAAGAGAGCAGCTTGAAACCAGTAGAATGAATCCCGACGAACGGTAGGTGACTAAATGCGCCGGTTTTGATGTATTGAAACCGGTTTCATAAGCCCTCACCGACAATAATCACAAGGGACACCGATGACCGACCTACCTGCCAATGCCCGCGAACGGGTGACCATCAGCGAAGTAGCCCGCGTCGCCGGTGTATCCAAGGCCACCGTCTCGCGCTATATCGGGGGTGATCGCCAGTTGCTGGCCGAGGCGACCGCCAAGCGCCTGGAAGAGGTCATCGAACGCCTCGGCTATCGCCCCAACCAGATGGCCAGGGGCCTCAAGCGCGGCCAGACCCGGCTGATCGGCATGTTGGTGGCGGACATCCTCAACCCCTATTCAGTCGCGGTGATGCAGGGCGTCGAAACCGCCTGCCGCCAGCACGGCTACAGCCTGGTGGTGTGCAACACCAACCGCGACGACGAGCAGGAGCGCCATCACCTGGTGGCGCTGCAGTCCTACAATGTCGAGGGGCTGATCGTGAACACCCTCGGCCACCATCCCGGCGAACTGCTCAACCTGCAGCGCGACATACCCATGGTCCTGGTGGATCGCCAATTGCCTGAGCTCAAGGTCGACCTGGTCGGCCTGGACAACGCCGACGCCGTCGAACAGGCCCTGGACCACCTGCAGGCCCAGGGCTACCGCGACATTCTGGCGGTCACTGAACCGCTCGACGGCACCAGCTCGCGTCTGGAACGGGTACAGGCTTTTGGTGCATCCATCAACCGGCGTTCGGGCATGCGCCAACAGCTGCTCGAAGTCAGCCCAGCCCTGGAAGCCGGCCTGGCGTCGTTTCTTTCGGCCAGTGGCCATGGCCCGCAGGCCATCTTCACCTTCAACGGCGTGGCCACACTGGCCGTCACCCGCGCCTTGCACGACTCGGGTTGCAACTTGTTCAAGGACGTCGGCCTGATCGCCCTCGACGAGCTGGACTGGTACCCCCTGGTCGGTAGCGGCATTACCGCCCTGGCCCAGCCCACCGAGCGTATCGGCGTGGCCGCCTTCAACTGCCTGCTGGATCGCCTGCGCGGCGAAAGCGGGGCGCCCCGGCGCATCGATTTCAAGGCCGACCTGATCATCCGAGGTTCAACCCACTCACGCGAATGAACGACAGGCACGTGGCGATTTAGCCGTGCCAAAAAATGAAACCGGTTTCATAAGGACAATAACAATGCGCTCGAACCCCGTTTCCATCAGTCTCTCCAGCTACGGTGCCACCTTTGTGCGGCAGCGCGGCCAGGAGCATTTTCTGGACCTGCTGGCCGCCGCCGGCGTGGCCCGCGTCGAATTGCGCGAAGAGCTATTCGACAGCGCGCCAGACACCGCCGTGCTAGCCGCCGCCATTGCCGCGTCGAACCTCGAATGCCTTTACTCCACGCCCCTTGAGCTGTGGACCGAGCAGGGCCTGCCCGATACGCGTCTGGCCCAGAAACTGGCGTTGGCCCGCTCACTGGGTGCAGTGGCACTGAAAGTGTCCCTGGGGCACTACAACGACACCTGCGATGTATCGGCCTTGCGCACGCTGTTACCTGAAGATGGCCCGCTGTTGTTGGTCGAGAACGACCAGACCGAGCAGGGTGGGCGCATCGCACCCATGCTGGGGTTCTTCCAGCGTGTCGACGACCTCGGGCTGCCGGTGGGCATGACCTTCGACATCGGTAACTGGCAGTGGCAGGCGCAATCCGCGCAGCAAGCGGCCCACAAGCTTGGGCGCTGGGTGCGTTACGTGCATTGCAAAGCGGTCGATCGGCTGCCCGATGGGCGACGGGTCGCGGTGCCGCCAGACGCGGACGATCTGCAGGCGTGGGATGCCTTGTTGCGTGCGTTCACGCCCGGCGTGGTACGTGCAGTGGAATACCCATTGGCCGGCGACGATTTGCTGGCACTGACCCGCGCTCACGTCAGCGCGCTGTCCATGCTCGGGCTGGGCCAGGAGGTGAGCC
Organism: Pseudomonas putida; assembly: GCF_025905425.1. Lineage (NCBI taxonomy): Bacteria > Pseudomonadati > Pseudomonadota > Gammaproteobacteria > Pseudomonadales > Pseudomonadaceae > Pseudomonas > Pseudomonas putida. The sequence goes on from NZ_CP109603.1 coordinate 2,283,485, forward strand.
ATGCATGAGCATGACGTGCTGTGCTTTGGCGAGACCATGGCCATGTTCGTGGCCGAGCAGGTGGGTGACCTGGCGCAGGTTGGGCAGTTCGGCAAGCGCATTGCCGGTGCCGACAGCAACGTTGCCATCGGTCTTTCCCGACTGGGTTTCAAGGTCCGCTGGCTGAGCCGTGTGGGTGACGACTCCTTGGGCCGTTTCGTCCTCGACAGCCTGCGCCGGGAGGGGCTGGATTGCACTGACGTGGAAATTGACCGCAAACACCCCACCGGTTTTCAGCTCAAAGCCCGCTGCGAAGACGGCAGTGACCCCGCCGTGGAGTACTTCCGTGGCCACTCTGCCGCCAGCCTGCTGTCACCGGCGCTGATCCGCCCGCACTGGCTGCAGGCCCGCCATCTGCACGCCACCGGTATTCCCTTGGCGCTTTCGCCAGGTTGCAGGGCATTGTCCCACGCACTGGTGGATGCCATGCGCGCGGCCGGGCGCAGCATCTCGTTCGACCCCAACCTGCGCCCTTCGCTGTGGCCAGACCGCACGCGCATGGTCCGCGAGATCAACGCCCTGGCCGTCAAGGCCGACTGGGTGCTGCCGGGGCTGGAGGAGGGGCGCCTGCTGACCGGTCAGCAGACCCCAGCGGACATCGCCGCGTTCTACCTCGACAAAGGGGTGGAGCTGGTGGTGATCAAGCTGGGTGACGAGGGCGCCTACTATCGCACCGCTAACTGCGAGGGCCAGGTTGCTGCAGTGCCGGTGGCCAAGGTGGTGGACACCGTCGGCGCCGGTGACGCTTTTGCCGTCGGCGTGCTCAGTGCCTTGCTCGAAGGCCGTGAATTGCCACAGGCGGTGGCACGCGGCAACTGGTGTGGCAGCCGCGCCGTGCAGTCACGCGGCGACATGGAAGGCTTGCCGCTGCGGCACGAACTCGCGGAGCACGACCTGCGCAGACGCGCCTGATTGCCTGGCCCCGAACCCTCTGTACCTGTTGCAACAAAAACAAAAAGCTCAGGAGCACACATCATGCAAACGACAAGTCTCGCCCGCCGCCGCTGGTGGTACATCATCCCGATCGTGTTCGTCACCTACAGCCTGGCCTACCTAGACCGCGCCAACTATGGGTTCGCCGCAGCGTCCGGCATGGCCGATGACCTGAAGATCACCCCGGTGCTGTCATCGTTGCTGGGGGCGCTGTTTTTCCTGGGTTACTTCTTCTTCCAGGTGCCGGGCGCCATCTACGCCGAAAAACGCAGCGTGAAGAAGCTGATTTTCGTCAGCCTGATCCTCTGGGGCGGCCTGGCCACCCTGACGGGCATGATCAGCAACGTGTACATGCTGATCGGCATCCGCTTTTTGCTCGGGGTGGTGGAGGCGGCGGTGATGCCGGCGATGCTGGTGTACCTCTGCCACTGGTTCACCCGCGCCGAACGCTCCCGGGCCAACACCTTCCTGATGCTGGGCAACCCGGTGACCATCCTGTGGATGTCGGTGGTGTCGGGCTACCTCATCAAGCACTACGACTGGCGCTGGATGTTCATCATCGAAGGCTTGCCGGCGGTGATCTGGGCGTTCTTCTGGTGGCGCCTGGTGGATGACCGACCGGCCCAGGTCAATTGGTTGAGTGCGCAGGAAAAGGCCAGCCTGGAGCAAGCCCTGGCGGCGGAACAGCAGGGCATAAAGCCTGTAAAAAACTACCGCGAGGCGTTCCGCTCGCCCCAGGTGATCATCTTGTCGATGCAGTACTTCTGCTGGAGCATCGGTGTCTATGGCTTCGTGCTCTGGTTGCCTTCGATTCTGAAACAGGCGGCGAACGTCGATATCGTGCAGGCCGGTTGGTTGTCGTCGGTGCCGTACCTGGCGGCGGTGCTGACCATGGTCGGGGTGTCCTGGGCGTCGGACCGCTTGCAGAAGCGCAAGCGATTCGTCTGGCCACCGTTGTTGATTGCGGCGCTGGCGTTTTACGGTTCATACGCCCTGGGCAGCGAGCACTTCTGGTTGTCCTACGCACTGCTGGTGATTGCCGGCGCCTGCATGTACGCGCCCTACGGCCCGTTCTTTGCCATCGTTCCGGAAATCCTCCCCAGTAACGTCGCCGGTGGCGCCATGGCCTTGATCAACAGCATGGGCGCGCTGGGTTCGTTTGGCGGCTCGTGGCTGGTGGGCTACCTCAATGGCGCCACCGGCGGGCCCGGCGCTTCGTATCTGTTCATGTGCGGTGCGCTGCTGACAGCGGTCGCGCTCACCGCAGCGCTTAAAACCTCACAAACGCCTGGCCGGGCCAAGCGCGGCGGCTCTCACCTGGCAATGAGCCAATAGGAAACCCTGGTATGAAGAAGCGAATCGTCCTTTACAAGCGCCTGTCCGACGACCTCATGGCGCAGTTGCACCAGCAGGTTGATGTGACCTGGGTAGATACCGCACGCCAGGACGGTCTGGCCCGTTTGCGCGATGCGCTGCCAGGCGCCCATGGGCTGTTGGGCGCGAGCTTGCGCCTGGACAGCGGCCTGCTTGACCTGGCCCCGCAACTGAAGGTGATATCCAGTGTGTCGGTGGGGGTGGACAACTACGATATTGCCGACCTGACCCGGCGCGGCATCATGCTGACCAACACGCCCGACGTACTCACCGAAACCACCGCTGACACAGGCTTTGCCCTGATCCTGGCCAGTGCGCGTCGGGTCGTGGAGCTGGCGGGGTGGGTGCGTGACGGCCACTGGCAGGCCAACCTTGGGCCAGCGCACTTTGGCAGTGATGTGCATGGCAAGACGCTGGGTATCGTTGGCATGGGCCGCATTGGCGAAGCGCTTGCCCGGCGCGGTGCAGCCGGCTTCGGCATGCGTGTGCTCTACCATAGCCCAAGCGCCAAGCCCGAGGTCGAGGCGCGTTATGCTGCTCGCCATTGCAGCCTTGACGAGCTTCTGAAGCACGCGGATTTCGTGTGCCTGACCGTGCCACTGAGTAGCACCACCGAAGGCCTGATCGGTGCACGCGAACTGGCGCTGATGAAGCCTGAGGCGTTTCTGGTGAACATTGCGCGTGGGCGCGTGGTAGACGAAACCGCGCTGATAGCGGCCTTGCGTGAAAAACGCATCCGCGGCGCCGGCCTGGATGTGTTCGTTCAGGAGCCGTTGCCGAGCGACTCGCCACTGCTGCAACTCGATAACGTGGTGGCGACCCCGCATATCGGCTCGGCAACGCACGATACCCGCGAGGCCATGGCGCGCTGTGCAGTCAGCAACCTGCTCAGCGCGCTGGCCGGTGAGCGCCCGGCAAACCTAGTGAACCCAACGCCTGGGCGTTGATGCATCAAGGCGCAGCGGCTAGCGGCAGTTGCCCGCTTTGCGATAGCCCGCCGCTTGCGCCTCACCTTCGGAACCGAACATCACCTGGTTCTTCGAGCCCACCTGGGTGTAACCCGGGCAACCGTTGGCCAGGTGATAGACATGGCTGTTGCGGTTACCGAGCACGGCGCCGGTTGCCGCAGTGCTGGCCAGGCTGGGCTTGACCGCTTGCGGGGTGGGCTTGGCCGGTGTGGCTTGCACAACGCCACTGCCAACCGGCTTGTAGTCGGCGGTCCATTTGCGTTCGCCGGTCACGAACGGGTTGGCGTGGCCCATGATGGCGGCGATGCGCCGGTCACGCTCTTTTTCCCAGGCTGAGACGGGGTGCTGTTTGTCCCACGCCATCAGCAGTTGTTGCTGCTGACGCGACATGTTCAGCTTGTAGCGGTCGAACATGTAGAAGGTGGTACGGGCAACCAGGCCTTTGACTTCGTCACGCGGTTCGGCGGCGCGCTGCACGAAATCGACCTTGGTCGGGCATTGACCATATTGGCCAGCATTGCCCGACACCATGCCGTAGTTGAAGTTGCTGCGATCACCGTTGACCTCGCCCACAGCCGGGTAGAGGTTGAACAGGTCGGCTTCCATGGCCCGGAAGACCGGATCGTCGTCGACACAGTGCTCACGACCGCCGTTCTTCCAGCACTGGCGCTGATTGCCGAAGGTATAGGCGGGCACGATGTGTTCCCACTCGGTACGTTCGGCACGGTTTTGCTGCTTTCGGGTTTCGTAACCGCACGAGGCGGCATCGATGCGCCCACCCGACTTGCCCACCCAGGTCCATTTGCAGCCGCAATACAGGTCGCCCATGGCGCTGCTTGCCTGGTCCAGGTAGATCTTCTGTTTAGCGACGACCTTGGCTTCGGTGAAGGTCGAAGGCGGGTTGGCGAAGGCGGGGAGGTTGACGGCGAGGAGCAGGGATACGGCGTAGAGCAGTTTTTTCATGGGGGAAAGCAGATTTCAGAGACGGGCGTGCATTGTAATCAAAAAAAGCCTAAGCATTTGATTTTACTGGGTTGTATGAGGTCGTCTCGACCGGCGACCCCGCCCTGATAGGCTGACGCTGCTGGGCTGGGTGAAAACTACCCATTGCTGTTCATCTTTGGTGCATATTTGCCTTTATTTAAGGCAGCAAGCACACACCGAATCCGCCAATCCTTGCTTAACTGTGCATGTTGCACAGTTAATGTTGTGCCGTTCGCCTCGGGTTTCGGTGGTCAAGGCTCACTGTTAAACCGGCCCGCATATTGCTCTATCTGCTCCAACTACCACCCGGAGCCCCGTGCAATGAGCTCACCTACCGAATTCCCGCTTTGCGAAGCCCCGCCATCTTCGCGCAAGGGCCTGCTACCCATTGCGATGGTGCTGTTCAGCTTCACCTTCTTCACCGGCACGATGTTCGCTGGCGGCAAGCTGGGCATGGCCTTCAACTTTGTCGACATGCTGTGGGTTGCCACGCTCGGCAACACGTTGCTGGCCTTGTACGCCGCTACCCTGGCGTTCATCGCTTCACGCAGCGGGCTCAACACCGTACTGATGGGCCGCTTCTGCTTCGGCGAAGCGGGCAGCCGGCTTTCGGATTTTTTGCTGGGTTTCGCCGAGCTCGGCTGGTACGCCTGGGGCACGGCGACCGTGGCGATCGTGCTGGTCAAACTGCTGGGGCTGGCAGGTGGCTTTACGGTGCCGTTGATGGTGCTGTTCGGCCTTGGTTTCAGCATCACGGCCATCATTGGCTTCAAAGGGCTTGACCTGCTGTCACGGGTTTCGGTGCCGTTGATGTTTACGCTGCTGCTGGTGTCGATGTACATCGCCACCCGCGATGCCGGCGGGTTTGCGGGGCTGGTAGCCGTGGTGCCGCACGAGACCATGACCTTTTCAGCCGCAGTGACCATGGTCTTCGGCACCTTCGCCAGTGGCGCTACCCAAGCCACCAACTGGACCCGCCTGGCGCGTAGCGGACGGGTGGCGGTGGTGGCCAGCATCGTCGCCTTTCTGCTTGGCAACGGCCTGATGGTGGTGGCCGGAGCCTGGTGCGCGATGGTGTATCAGCAGGCTGACATCGTCGAGGTGATGATGCTGCAAGGCCTCTCGTTTGCGGCGGTGGTGATGCTGTGCCTGAACCTGTGGACGATCCAGGGCCCGACCATCTACAACGTGTCGGCAGCCGCCTGCCATCTGCTGCGCAGTGAACGCCGGCGTACCGCAACGCTGGTAGCGGCCGGGGTAGGGATTGTGCTGGCCATCGGCGGCATGTACGAAATGCTGATCCCGTTCCTGGTGCTGTTGGGCTCGGTCATACCGCCGGTGGGCGGCGTGATCATGGCCGACTTCTGGTACCGCCATCGCGGCCAGTATCCGGCATTGGCCACGGTGGCCCTGCCGCGCTACAACCTGATTGGGCTTTTCGCTTATGCCGTCGGTGCGGTACTGGCGTATGCCTCGCCCTGGGTCGCGCCGCTGGTGGGCATTGGCGCTTCGGCGCTGTGCTACATCCTCATGCTTGAGCTGAACGGGCGGCGCCGCCTGGCAGGCGAGGCAGGTGTCGAACCGTGAGCCTGGCGCTGGATGAAATCCTCCACCTGCCCGGCCTGCAGGACATGGCCGTTCGTGCTGGCGCGCGCAACCTGCAGCGGCGGGTGCGCTGGCCATACGTAGCGGAGAACGAAGGCATCGCCGAGTGGGTGATGGGCGGCGAGCTGGTGTTCGTCACGGGCATCAATCACCCTCGCGGCGAGGCCAACCTGCTGAGCCTGGTGGAGGACGGCGAGGCAGTGGGCATCGCGGGCATGGTCATTCTCACCGGGGGTACTTTTATCCAGCGCATCCCGCCAGCGGTACTGGCGCGCGCCGAGCAACTGGGCTTGCCGTTGATCGAGCAGCCCTATGCGCTGAAGATGGTTGTGGTCACCCACTTGATCGGCACGGCATTGGTGCAGATGACGCAGGTGCGGCGCTCGCGCAACGATATTCTGGGCCAGTTGCTGACCGGAGACTACCCAAGCCTGGCGATTGCCCGGCAGCGGGCGGCGCACCTGGCGTTGGCGCTGGACGAGCCGCGGCGCCTGCTGGCGCTGCGCTTGTCGGGCGTCGATGGCTTGTTCGAACGCCTCGGCCTGGCTCAAGGCGAGCGCGTATGGCAAGGCGTTCGCCAAGCCCTGGAAGACCAGCTTGAGGCGTGGTGCCGTGGCCGGCCGGGAACCGTGACCGCGCACTTGCCGGGTGACCTGTTCGTGATGCTGCTGCCCGACGCGCCGGAGCTGCCTGCTACCCTGGCCGCGCTGCATCGGCAATTGACCCCCGTGGCGGGGGCGTTGGGCCTGTACATGGGCCTGTCGAGCCTGGCCGAGGATTGCGCCCACTACCGCCAGGCACTGAACGAAGCACGTCAGGCCCTGGAAGTGGCGCAGAATCTGCGCCCGGCCAATGGTTTTTGCGACTTCAGCGAACTGGGCGTACTGCGCCTGCTGCAGGGCATCGTCGATCACTCGCTGATCGACGATTTCGTGGCCCAGACACTAGGCCCGTTGATCACACCCGGGCGCAAGCACCCCGATACCCTGGTGCATACCCTCGATGCCCTGCTCAAGGAGAACGGCAATGGCCTGAAGGCCGCCCAACGCCTGGGGTTGCACCGCAATACCATCAACCAACGCATTCAACGCATCGAACAACTGAGCGGGCAGTCATTGGACGACCCGCTTTTTCGTATGAACGCTTCGGTGGCCATGCTGGTGTGGCGCATGACCGAAGCCCAAGGCAAGGAGTAACTCCATGAACATCATCAACGCACGCTTGCGTGGCAAGGCTGGCCTGTTTCGTATCGAACTCAACGGCGACCGTATCGCCACTATCCAGTCCCAGGCTGACGCGGTGGCACTGGGTGCCCCCGGTGACCTGGATGCCAAGCAGAATCTGGTGGTGGCCCCCTTTGTCGAACCGCACATTCATCTGGACGCCACCCTTACTGCCGGCGAGCCGAAGTGGAACATGAGCGGCACCTTGTTCGAAGGCATCGAACGCTGGGCCGAGCGCAAGGAAATCACCACCCACGAGGACATCAAGACCCGCGCCACGAAGACCATCGGCATGCTGGTTGACCATGGCATTCAGCACGTACGCACCCATGTGGATGTCACCGCCCCCAAGCTCACGGCGCTCAAGGCCATGGTCGAGGTGCGTGAAGAGGTGCGCCACCTGGTCGACCTGCAGATTGTCGCCTTCCCCCAGGAGGGCATCGAGTCGTACGCCAACGGCCGGGCGCTGATGACCGAAGCGGTGGCCATTGGTGCCGATGTGGTCGGCGGCATTCCGCATTTCGAGAACACCCGCGACCAGGGCGTGTCATCGATCAAGTTCCTGATGGACCTGGCCGAGCGTACCGGCTGCCTGGTAGACGTGCACTGCGACGAAACCGACGACCCGCAGTCGCGCTTTCTTGAGGTGCTGGCCGAAGAGGCCCGCGTGCGCGACATGGGCGCCCGGGTCACGGCCAGCCATACCGTAGCGATGGGGTCCTACGACAACGCCTACTGCTACAAGCTGTTCCGTTTGCTCAAGTTGTCGGGCATCAACTTCGTCTCGTGCCCAACCGAAAGCATCCACCTGCAAGGGCGCTTTGAGAGCTACCCCAAGCGCCGCGGTGTTACCCGCGTGGCGGAAATCGACCGTGCGGGCATGAACGTATGCTTTGGCCAGGATTCGATCGTCGACCCGTGGTACCCGTTGGGCAACGGCAACATCCTGCGCATTCTTGAAGCTGGGCTGCACATTTGCCACATGCTCGGGTACGAAGACTTGCAGCGCTGCCTGGACCTGATCACCGACAACAGTGCGCGCACGCTGAACCTGGGTGATCGTTACGGCATCGAGGTCGGGCGGCCGGCCAACCTGCTGCTGTTGTCGGCGCCGGATGACTACGAGATGGTGCGCAGCCAAGGGCATGCACTGGTGTCGGTGCGTAATGGCAAGGTGCTGATGCGGCGTACGCCGGCGCAGGTCGAACGCTTGGCCTGACATCGCTGACACTTTATTGAACGCCCTGGACGTATCAGGGCAACCCCAGCCCCCCCTCAAACGCTGTTTGCAGATCCCGCTCGGGTATTTCCCATATCAGCAGCTTCGGGGGCGTTTCAAGAAATGCTGGGCTGGCAAAATAGGCCTTGGCAGCGCCGGAAAACTCACCGCCTTCCTTGGCGAAGTTCCCCACCGGTGCACCCAGCGCCAGTTGCAGATAACCGGCAAAACCGGAGTTGTGGGAGAACGATGTGCCGATCAGCGCCACGTTTGGCAGGGCGCTGTCGCCAAACAAGTCATCGAGGTCGTCGTCGCTGGGCTGCAGGTCCAGGGCCTGAACCTGCGACACAACCACCTGCTCGACGGGAGGTTGCAGCGCAAGCGGCAACCAATCGATGCCGGCCAGGCGCACCAGGTCGCCGGGGCGGGGGGCGGCAGGGGCCTGCGCAAGCTCGAAAGCTTGCCGTGGGGAGGGCACTACCTCAAGCGCTGCAATAGCTTGCGCGACAAACGTGGCAGCGGCTTGTGCTCCGGCCTCGCTCCAATGGCTGTCGGTTCGCAAATACGCCCGCTTGCCAAGCACCGTCAAGCGCTCGCCCAGGTCAAGGGCGGGCACGCCGCCGGCCTCCAGTAGCCCCCGCCATTGCACCACGCGCGATGCAAAACTGGCCGGGCGGTACAGGTGACACAGGGCGGTGCTGGCGACTCTGCTTTTATCCGGCACGATCGCCACCAGCAACTGGATACCCCGTTGTGCCAACGCCTGGCGCAAGCGGATAACGGCCTGGGCCTTGGCCCGGGCATTGTGCTCAGCCTGGGGCTGCATGTGCAGCTCGTCGGTGAGGAACAGCCAGCCAGGGCAACCCTCGCGCACGCGTGGGCCCAGGTCGGCCATCAGTAACCAACGGCTGCCGCGCTCCAGGTCGGCGGCGTGCTGCGGCAGCGGCGCCTCAGGCAACTGCTTGGCCAGGTGGTGAGTGAGTTCGCCATGCAGCAGTGCATCGCGGTCCAGGTTGGGTGCCAGCCAGGCGATGGGTTTGCGCAACAACCAGGCACACGAGAGCAACGCGCCCACCAGGAACAGGACGAACAAGTAACCCGCGAGGGCGCTGGTGCGTAGGGCCAGAGGGGATGGCGGTGGTGCAGTTTCAGGCGTCTTGTTCATCAGAATTGGAAGTACAGGAAGGGCACGGATTCGCGACTGGCGATCAGGCAGAACGACAAGGCGAAACCCAGCACGGGCCAAAGGGACGCCGACCACAGGAACAGGGGATGGTCGGCGAATTGTTCTTCAACGGTGGGTTGCAGTAGCGGGGCCAGTATCGCCAGTACGCCCAGCACCGCCGCCACCCCATGCACAGGGCGCAGGGTGGTGGCCATGGCGTCGCCAAGGGCGATGCCGTGCAAGCCCAACTGGCCTGCATACATGCCCAGCGCAGTGGCGAAATCAGGTGAACGGAACAACGTCCAGGCCAGGCAGACGAACAGCAACGTGGCGGTGTGTGCCGCCCAGCTCGGCAGGCTGGGCAGGTGCGAACGCGACCAGGCCCGGTCGATGCACAGGGCGATGCCATGGGCCGAGCCCCAGAGCAGGTAGTTCCAGCTGTCGCCGCCGTGCCACAGGCCGGCGATGGCCATGGTCAGGAATAGGTTGCGATACGTGCGCCAGGCACCTCGTCGGTTCCCGCCCATGGCGATATACAAGTAATCGCGCAGCCAGGTGGACAGCGACAGGTGCCAGCGGCGCCAGAAGTCCTGGATGCTGCTGGCCAGGTAGGGGCGGTTGAAGTTCTCGGGGAAGTGAAAGCCCAGCATCAGGCCAAGGCCGATCGCCATGGCGCTGTAGCCGGCGAAGTCGAAAAACAACTGCAGCGAGTAGGCCAGGCAGCCGATCCAGGCATCGACCAGCGACGGCTGCTCAAGCGCGAAGGCGACATTCGCGAGCGGGGCCAGGGTATCTGCCACCAGCACTTTCATGCACATGCCAACCATGAACCGGCGTGCCCCCAGGGCGAAGTTCTGCCAGTTGAACAGGCGTTGTTCGAGTTCTCGACGCACCCAGTCATAGCGAATGATCGGCCCGGCAATCGAATGGCCGAACATCGAGATGTAGGTGGCAAAGCGAACGAAGCTGCGCTCTACCGGCACCACATGGCGATGCACATCCACCAGGTACGAGATGGCCTGCAGCACGATGAATGAAAGCCCTGCTGGCAGGGCGACCCTCTGCCATTCCATGGGCAAGGCACCGTAGTGGAGCAGCAGGTCGTTGTACGTAGCAGCCAGGATGTTGGCGTATTTGTACCAACACAGTACGGCCGTGTTGGTGACGATGAGGGTAACCAACAGGTACAGCCGGGGCCTGCGGTGTTCCTCGGTGCGCACCACCAGCAAGGCGCCGGCCCAGGCCAGTACGGTCAGGGCCATGTGCAACATCAGGAACAGCGGGCTTAACCAGCTGTAGAACAGCCAACTGCCGATCAACAGGACCAGGTTGCGCCAGGCGGGCCGTACCCACGCATAGACCAATAGGAATAGCGGCAGGAACAGCGTGAGAAACTCAAGCGAAGCGAAGACCATGAGTGCCGTTTATCCAGTCAGTGGGCGACGGTGTCGGTGATGCTGCGAAGCTGCGGGCCAGTCGGCGAGGGCAGCAGGAGCAGGCTGTAGCGTTCACCGGCCAGCAAAGGGCCGAGTGCCAGGGGCTTGTCGACGGCCTTGCCGGCGCAATGCAACTGGACCTTCAGGCCAGGGCGCGGGTTGATTTCCTGACGCCGCGGGTTACCGGCCGGGGCCTTGGCGAACAGGTCTAGATCACGCTCCGCCAGCATCACCCGGGGCTCCGAGCAGCTTGCGTCTGCATTGAACAGGGCCAGTGAAGCCTTGAGCAGGTTGGGCAGTTCGAATGCTTCATGGACGATCAATGGGTCGATGCCGCCCTGTGCATTGGCCAGGGCAAAAACCGTGACGAATTCGCCAGGCGCAGCCTGCAGTTGCACGCGGGCCTGGTGGCTGTCACGGGCAAGGTGGCCGGTAATGCGCTGGCCACCGGGTATGGGCATGAAGTCGCTGCTTAGTTGCCCTGCTTTCAAGTGCAGTTGCGACTGCCCGCCGTCAGGCTGCAACACAAGCTCACTTGCGGTTGGATTGAGCAGGCGCATGTACGCCGAATCCTGCGCGGGGCCGGTCGGGTAAAGGGCAATCTGGGCCGCCTGGCTTGCCGTGGACAATGCCACGGCGCCGGCGAAGACAAGCGAAAGGGCAGCGTTCATGGGTTCGCTCCTGTCAATGCGCTGGCGGGCAACTGGCTGAGCGATGCACCAATGGCGCTGGCCCAGGCTTTGTAACCCGCGATGGTGAAGTGCTGGCCATCGGAGGTGACCCATTGCCCGGGTTTGGAGAGCTGAGTCGAGTCGATGTAGGTGCACGGCGCCACCATCTTTGCCAGGGTGCTGGCCACCAGTTGCGTCCTGACCTGGTTTTTGCCGTACTGGTTCTCGTTGATGTTGCTGCCATTGGCCTTGCCCCAGGCAGGGCCGACCCACACGCAGCGGGTACCGGTGGCGGCAATTTGCCGGGTCAGTGCGGTGACACTCTGGTAGGCCCAGACTTTTGGGAACGGCGTGGTTTTGTAGGAGGCCAGGGTGTCGCCAATGATCAGCACCACCGCATCGGGTTTATCCCGGGCGATGACCTGGGCAATCGGTTCGGTGCTCATGGTGCCGCGGCTCATCAGCTTGAGCGTACCGCCAGGTTCGCGTGTGGCCCCGCAATCAAGCTTGAGCTTGGGCGTTACCCAGTCTTCGGCATTGGCGCCACAGGCGCCAATGGCATGGACTTGGGCACCTTGTCGGGTGAGTTCGTCATACAAAGGGTTCATCAGGGAGTCGGGGAAGCTCATGTGGCTTTCGCCGATCACCAGCAGGGTCAGGCCTGCCAGTACGGAAGATGTGGCCATGGGGGTCCTTGGTGGTCAGTGGGAGTAGGGGGAGGTGAAAGGGCGCACGGGCAGGGGCATCGGCCTGCTGACTTCGTCGAAGCCGTACCTCAGGTAGAGGCTGCCGGCGTACTGCTTGTAGTCATTGGCGTTATCCAGGCCCAGGTTGGCACCCAAGTACAGGTTACGGTCGAGCCGGTATTCACCCGTTGCGCTGAAGCTGTAGCCGATGCCGGTCTTGCTCTGGCCTGCGTAGCGGGACAAGCCGACGGCATCGGCATTGCGCTGCAGTGCCGAATGCCCAGGGAAGATCGGCGCGCTGTCCTGGTCGATGTACTGCACCCCCACCGAGCCATGCAGGGCATAGCTCAAACGCGCTCCGCGTTGTGCCCAGTCCACGGGGATGCCCAGGGCGAAGAACTTTTGTGGGCTGAAATAGCCGCCGTGGCCATAGGTGTAGAAGTTCTGGTTGTCCGAATAGCTCATGGCCGTGCCGTTTACGCCCAGGGTCAGACGGCTGTCGCGGGTGTTGTGCAGGTACCAGTAGATGCCGCTACCCAGCTCGAAGCGATTGTTCGCCTCGACGTGCTCGCCGAGCAGGCGGTGGGCTGAGGCATAACCGTAGGCACCGGTGCGCTGATCGTCATGGCTGAGCTCAGCACGTACGCCATTGGCAGTCACGCCGCCCCATTCGACGCCACTGCGCGGGTCGCGCGAACCGGCGAAGGAGGTGACGCTGTCGGTCACCGATCGCCGTGAGGCACTGAGGGTGTAGCGGTAGTCAGGGGCATCTTGCAGGGCCCGCTCAAGGCTGATGCCACCCACTGGCGTGCTGTAGGTGAAGCCCAGCGGGCTGACGCCCAGGTCACCTTTCAGGCCGCGGTCCTCATCGCGATAGGCCACGGCCAGGCCGACACCGCTGTCTTCCTGGCGGCCCACGCTGGCAAGGCCACTGGTGCCGAATTGCGCCACCGAATAGCCTTTGGGCGTGCCGGCCTGTAGCCAGGTTGGCGTAACACGCAGGGCCATGCTGCGACCCGCCTCGTCCAGGGGGAAGCCGATTTCCAGCGGTGTCTGGATATCGGTGAGCTTGCCCAGACCTTTCTCGGTGTTGTTGTTGCGCACGCTCAGCCCTTGGTTGAGGTACGGGCGCTGGACCTGGCCAAGGGTATCGAGTGTCTCACGGGCAGGGCTAGCCTCGACGAGCGACGTGTCTGCACTGGCGTAGGCGCCCGCCGGAGGCCTATTGGTAGCGCCCGGTTCGTCCGCGACAGGGGCCGGGACCCAATCATTGCTGGCCAGCAGGGTGGCCTGCTGGCGCTGACCTGGGAGGCGCACGAACGGGTTGTCGACGCGTGCGGCGGGGGATGGCGCAACCGCCACAATGCGCGGCGGTTGTTCGCGCTGTTCGATGTCCAGTGCCTTGTTCAGCAGTTGTCGGGCCTTGCTTGTCTGGCCCAGGCTGCGGTAAAGCTGAGCGGCCTGGGTCAGGGTGCGGGGCTCGTTGGGTTGCAGCGCCAGGGCCTGGCCCAGCGCTTGTTCTGCCTGCGCAAATGCACGCCCCTCGACGGCCAGCTCGGCAAACCCCAGGTGCAGCACGGCGTTGTCCGGGTCACCCTCAAGCAATGGCTGGTATACCTGGCGGGCTTTTGCCCAGTTGCCGCTGGCGCTGTACATGCGCGCCAGCGACGTCACGGCCTGAGGCGCATGCGGGCGCTGCTCCAGCGCCGGGGCCAGCATGTCGTAAGCAGCCACCAGGTCATTTCTTTCGCGCAGCTTGTCGGCCTGTTTCACGCGGTAGCGGTAGAGCAGGTCGGCGTATTGGCGACGGGTTTTGTCATCCAGGTTCTGGTCTTTGAGCGCGCGCAGTATCTCGCCGGCTTCGGTATCCTGGTCGCCCTTGAGCAGTACCCCGGCCTTGAGCAAGCGGGTCGATGCTGCGTTGCCCTGCAACCCTTGCATCAATCGTTCGGCCTGTTCGGGCTGGCCGGTTTCGGCGTAGGCCGAAGCGACCACAGCAACACGCTCAGGCTTGCCGGCTGCGCTGGGTTCAGCCTGTGCCAGCCGCGCCCAGGCCGCCTGGCGTTGGCCGCGCCGGGCCAACTCCAGTGCCTGTTCGACCTGCAGGTGCAGTTGGCTGTCCTGCTCCAGGCTAGTCATTGCCTGGCTACGGCGTGTGGGAGGAATGCGCTGCAGCGTGCGTTGCACATCAGCCCAGGCTTGGCGCTGCGCTGAAAGCAGTGCACTGCCATACAGCGCATCGGGGTCATCTGGGTGGCGTTTGAGGTGATCGTCCATCAGCGTTCGGGCCGCCCGCACTTGGCCGCGTTCCAGCAACACCCGGGCCAAGGCAAAGCGCGCCCACGGGTTCTGCGGGTCGTCAGCCAGCGCTACTTGATAGGCGGCTTGGGCGGCAGAGAGGTCGCCTTGACGTTCGGCCAGTTTGCCGGCCTGAGTGGCACGTAGCGCCTTGATGCGCAGGGTGGAAGGCAAGCGCGCGCGCTGCTGGGCGGTAAGCCCGTCAATCAGGTTCAGCGCCTGCGCTTCCTTGCCCGCCTGGGTCAACACGTTCAAAAGCCCACTGAGCGCGTCGGCGTAGTCGGGGGTCCGGGCCAACACCTGGCGGTACTGAGCTTCGGCGGTTTCCCATTGGCCACGCCGGGCCTGCAAGGCGGCCAGTGCGGTAGGGCCGGCGGGATCGTTCGGCCGTGCGACGATGGCCTGGCCGAGGGCGCGCCGGGCATCGTCGAAGCGGCCTGCGCGCCCGGCGGTATCGGCCTCTGCCACTAGTTTCCAGTAGCGCACATCCGCCAATGCGGTGCGCCATTGCGCGCCGCCTGGCAGGCGGGTGGCCTGCACCAGGTACCCCTCGGCTTCATCCAGGCGTTTTTGCTGTTGGCGCAGAACGCCCATGCCGCCAAGCGCGTCGAAGTCCCGTGGGTGCTCCTTAAGGCGCGCCTGCAAGGCCGCTTCGGCGCTGGCCAGGTCGCCGGTGTCGAGCGCTTTCAAGGCTTGGGTCACACGCAGGTCCCGTTGCCATCCGCCCCGGCCGCCTCGGTTCTGCGCAAGGCCCTTGTTCATCAGTGCACGGATTTGCGTGTCGTCCGGGTGTGCTTGCAGGTATTGCTGGAACAGCACCACCTGATCGCGCTTGGGCGGCCCCAGCCATTCAAGGGCAAAGCGCCAAGTTTCGTCGGCATTGCCACCGATATCGGGGTTGTGCGAAAGCGTGGCCAAGGCGCGGATGCCGTCGGCGCGGCTGTCGGGGTTACGCGCCAGATGCAAGGCCAGGAACAGAGCCAGGATCGAATCGTCCGGCCGCTGTCGGGCCAGTTGCTCCAGCCCCTTGCGTGCCTGCGGCCAGCCATCCTGGGTGAACCCCAGGGTGTTGTAGTACTCGCGGGCAATCAGCCCTTGCGGCTCACGCCCCTCAAGCAAGCGGCGATAAACCGCCACCGCTTGCTCGCGTTGATCGGCATCGCTCAGCTCCCGGGCTTGCTCAAGCATGAGCTGCTTCTCAGGCGTTGCCAAACTGATGTCCTGCTGCAGTTGCAAGGCCTGCAGCGATGTAGGCGTCAGTGCCCGCAGGCGCTGCAAGTAACCGTTGGCAACCGCTGGCTGGTCCTTCTGTACCGCGATCAGGCCAAGGCCGTACAGGGCGTCGGGGTGTTCAGGGGCGATGTGCAGCAGCTTTTGCCAGGCCTGCGCAGCCCGGTCTGCCTGCTCTTTGTGTTGCCAGTATTGGCCCTGCTGAACCAACAAGACCTGGGGGCTGACAGGCTCGGCTGCCGTGGCGGAGGTACCGCTCAGCGCCGCCCAGACAGCGATGGCTAGGGTTTGTTTGCGCATTGGTGTTCCCAGGACAGTTGAAGACGCCCTTCGGGGGTGAACTGGTAGCGTTTTTCGCTCCACCCGAGGGAGAAAAGGCTGAGCATCAGGTGGTAGTACTGATGCGTGTTGTAGGCCGGGCTGGCGGGGTTGGCGTAATCGCGCAGTGCCTGCTCGACGATCGCCTGTTGCTGCGTGGCCGCCGCCTGCAAGCCTTTGGCCTTAAGCAGTGGCACCAATGCTGCCGAGAATCCGTAGAACCCCGCGCCGTCGAACGTGCGGGTCAGCACATGGACCTTTTCCGGTGGCGCGCCCAGGGTTGCGGTGGCTTGCGCCATGCCATCCAGGCTGGCTAGCAGGCGCTTGGCCAAACGATCGTCACGGGGTGTCATCCCGGCCCAGAGATAGACGCGGATAGCGTCGTAGCTGCCGATGTCGTTGCTGAAGGGGTCGCTGCCGAAACGGCCTTTTCCCTTGCCGTCGCCCCTGTAGGCTACCCAGTCAGGGGCGAAGCCATAGGGGTTGATATCAGGGTCGGCAAGCATGCTTACCGTGCTCTTGGCGATGTCGTCCCAGGGGCCGTTTGGCCGGGTTTGAGCGAAGTAACGCAGCAAGGGCAATGGCAGGTAGCTGGCATTGAAGCGCCAGAGCTGGTCGGGGTGTTCGTAACCCACCGGGCCGGGCAGCAGCATGCGCCCCAGGCCAGGGACATCCCGTACCAGCGTCCGTTCAAGGTTGTCCAGCAGCTGCAGGGCTGCGGTGCGGTAGTGGGGTGCCTGCCAGAGGCGATCGGCTTCGAGCAGGGCATAGGCCATCCACAAGTCGGCATCGCTGGCCGAGTTGCGGTCCAGTACCGTCCAGTCCCCTTTTTCGTTGGCGCCCCACAACCAGCCAGGCAGGTTGCGTTGGGTGTCGCCAGCGGCCAGGTTATCCTGGCTCCATTGCCATAACTGCGCGAAGCGTTCTCGGTCGTTGGCCACCAACGCGAAGAACATGCCGTAAGACTGCCCCTCGGAGCTGCTCTGGTCAGGCTTCATGCTCGAGCCGAGCATACGCCCGTCTTGCTGTACAAACCGTTCGGCGTAGCCCTGCCACAGCGGCCAGTCTGCCGCACAGGCGGCCTGTGCGGCAGAGGGCAGCGCCAGGGCTAGTGCCAGCAGGGATGCGCCCAGGGCGTGCCAGGTTCGCTGGATCATCACCAGAGCCCCTTTAGGCAAGACGCTTGCGCGCACGTGCACGCAAGGCGAGGTAGAGCAGCGAGCTGACCACCGCCAGGCCCAGCAACATGACCAGCAGCATCAGCAGGGGATGCCGGGCAAGCTGCCATTGCACATACTTGACCACCCCGAGTTTGCCAACGTAGTACTGCTCCTCAGCCACCAATGAGTCGATCTTCACGCCATTGATAACCGCCAGGCTGCCCTGAATGCTGTCCTGGTATTGGTCGCCACCGAGCATTGCGGCAGTGGCGTCGGCCAACGATTCGGGCCTGCCTGCCGCGATCACCACAACACTGCGGCCAGCGCTAAGCGGGGATTCGAAGCCACTGAGGAAGGTGCTGCGGTTGGCCCCGGAGTAGTTCACTTGCAGTTGCGCCTTGTGTTCTTGCGCATGGGCCGATGGCGTGATCCAGTCGCGTACTTGCAAGCCAAGGTCCGACAAAGAGAAGTACGGACGCGCCCCACTGGTGATCGCCGGCAGGTGCTTGGCCCATTGTTCCAGCAACGGTTGGTTGTTACCGGAGGCAATCACCAGCAGGTCGCGGTCGGCAACCGCTTGCACCGTGCTGGCATCCACTACGCGCACGGCTGTGGCGGGGTATCCGGTAGAGCGGCCAAAGCGCCCGAGCACGGTCAGCAACGTGCTCCACTCTTGCTCAGCGCTGCCCTCGGGCATGACCACGGCAGTCTGCGACAAATCAGCCAGGCGGGTGAAAGGGAAGCCGCTGTCGTTGAACACGCCAAGGTTGGGCAAGGCGATAAAATGGTCATAGCCGCGCAGGTCAACCGTCGATTCCGGGTCGATCAGGCCGCGCATGTTGTCGATGATGATGTCGCGGCATTCCCCTTCCTTGATGTAGTCGTACATGAAGCGCAGTTGCAGCTGTGAGCGCGGCGTGGCGTTGGCCAGCGGCAGCAGCACTGTCGACGTTCGGGGCAGGCTTGCATCCTTTTTCAGCCAGGCAGAAAGGTCGCTTTCGCCCAGGTTGCCGAGTGAGGGCAGGGGCATCGATTTGGCAAAGGCGTCGTTGAAGCTCACCAGCAGCGACGAGTTGGTGGAGCGCTGCTGCGGCGTGTAGCGGTACTTCAGGTTCAGCGGTACGCCGGTTTCCCGCCAGCTGAACAGGTCAGGCGGCAAGTGCAAAGGGATGTTGATGCTGCCTGGGTTGTAGCCCGAGACGCTAAGCCGCTCGGGTGCGATCAGTTCGCCAAGTTTCACCGGGCGATCAGTCGGCAACCAGTTTGGTGCATCGTAGGGGCGACGGGGTGCCAGGGGTTCTATGTGGTTGATGAGCACACTGGCGCCGTCCAGTGCCTTGTTGCCCAGTGCTACCGCATTGGCCGCCAGCTTGAGCTCGGCCTCGTCACGGCCAGTGATTACCAGCAGCTTGCCAAACGGGTCACGGGGGTTGCTAAGCAGGCTCACGGTGGGGCCTTTGGCTTCGGCAAGCTGAAGCTCGCCCAGTTGCACGGGCTTGCTTGCTAGCGCCAGGACAATGCCACTGCCCTGTGCTGGCAATTGCCCGACACTGGCCTGGAACCTGGCGCCACGGTAGGCGGCCAGCGCACCGACCCAGGAAGACAGCGTACCGGCCGCCTCAAGGGCGCCCACCGAAGGGGGCGCAGCAAAGATGACCGGCAGCTCCACTTGACGGGAATCGCGACGGTCGAAGAAGGGCAGTGGCAGAATCGACAGGTCATCCTGCAAGCGGATGGGCGCGACCTGCACCTGCAGCTCGGTGGCCGTGTTGATCTTGGCCCACAGGCTGCTGTGCAGAGGGTCTTCGCAGCCTGTGGTGTAGTGGCCAATGAACTGCAGGCGCAAGCGGTTGAATTCGGTCATCAGGGGTGCAGGAATATCGACCGTTTGCTGTTGTGGCTTGCCGGCGCCTTCTTTGGGCAGCGCCAGGCTGGCGGCAACCTCGTCGTTGACCAGCACGTTGATCTGCGAAAGGTCTGCCAGCAGTGCAGGTGAGTAGCTGTAGTCGAGCAGCAGCCGGGCATGCGTCACCACCTGGTCGGCACGCACACCGAAGCTCACACCGTCCGAGGACTCGGTGCCTTGCAGGTTGATGGTGTCGAGGCGGCCAAGTTGCTTGAGCGTGAGGTTGTAGCTGGCACTGCCTGGGGACGTTGCAGCGGGCTCCTCGGCCAGCGCTAGGGCCGCGTGAGTGCTCAGGCCGAGCAGGCTTGAGCCGGCCAGCACGGCAAGGCGAAGACAGCTGCGCACGTCAGTCCGGCGCGGGGTATGTAGGGTCATGGTAGTTCCAGATGCTTTTTTTTGACGAGGCTTTGGCGGGTTCGCGATGGCCTGCTAGGTGCGCCGAATGGCGCTATTGCGTAACAGGGCCAGCAGTGCGCCCATGCCAATGCGGCTGACTGTGCGCAGTGCGCTAAGCGGCGAGTCAGGCTCGCCGTTGCCCCAGTTGCCGGCCCAGGTGTCGGCACGGGCGAAGGTCAGGCGCACCAGGTCGCTTTGTTGTTGCAGGGTCAGCGGCGCAAATTCGGTACCGACCGCGCGGTCATTGCTGAACACGACCGTGGTTTCGAAGTCCACGACTTGCTGGTTGCGAATGAGCCCAACCTGAATGCGATCGCCACACGCCAGGTTGATGTGCGGCGGCAGTTCCAGGCCAATGCCTCGCTGGGAGAAGTCCAGGGTGTGGCAAAAGAACTGGCGGCCATCGGGCAAGATGACCCGGGTCTGCAGCCTTGCCTGAACCCGCGGCTCACGGCGCACTTGGCGCGTCTCGCTGGCGACGGCAACCGCAGCACTGGTAATGACCAGGTTGTAGAGGGTCCAGGCCAGGTTGATCAGCACCGTGGTGCGGGTCGAAGGGTCACCCCAAATCAACTGGTGGACGCCAAAGCCCAGGCCGGTCAGGTTACACAGCAGCAACACCAGATAGGGGCGGGCGAGGCGCCAGTCAAAGAAGCCGCGGTCGATGATGCCGCCTTTGTCGGTGACGTTGAAACCACCGAACTTGGGGCTTACCAGGGCCATCAGCACGGGCGGCATGATGTACCAGGCCAGCACCGTCTCATAAACCTCGTTCCAGAACGAATGGCGAAAACGCCCCTGAATGGTCGAGTTGGTCAGGTTGGCGTGAAACAGATGAGGCAGCACATAGGCGGTGATCATCAGCGCTGAGGCATGGAAGATTTCTGCGCCAAACACCAGGTAGGCCAGTGGCGCCGTCAGGAACACCAGGCGAGGTAGGCCATAGAAAAAGTGCAGCATGGCGTTGGCATAACAGATGCGCTGCCCCAGATTCAGCCCTTTGCCCAGCAACGGATTATCGGTGCGGAATATCTGGGCCATGCCGCGCGCCCAGCGAATGCGTTGGCTGATATGCCGTGACAGGCTCTCGGTGGCCAAGCCTGCGGCCTGAGGGATCGCCAGGTAGGCGGTGTTGTAGCCGGCGCGGTTCAGCTTGAGGGCTGTGTGGGCATCTTCGGTGACGGTCTCCACCGCGACCCCTCCCACTTCTTCAAGGCTCGAACGCCGTAGCACAGCGCACGAGCCACAGAAGAACGTGGCATTCCACAGGTCGTTGCCATCCTGCACCAGGCCATAGAACAACTCACCTTCATTGGGCACGTCGCGGAAGGTGTCGAGGTTCTTCTCGAAGGGGTCGGGCGAGAAGAAAAAGTGCGGTGTCTGCAGCATTGCCAACTTTGGATCGCGCAGGAACCAGCCCATGGCGATCTGCAGGAAAGAGCGCGTGGGTACGTGGTCGGCGTCGAAAATAGCAACGTATTCGCCATCGGTGACCTTGAGCGCCGCGTTGAGGTTGCCGGCCTTGGCGTGCTGGTTATCGGCACGGGTCAGGTAATTCACCCCGATGTCGGCACAGAACTGGCGAAATTCGTCGCGCCGGCCATCGTCGAGCACGTGTACACGCAACTTGTCAGCAGGCCAGTCCATCGCCTGGGCAGCGAAGATGCTCAGGCGAACGATATCAAGCGACTCATTGTAGGTGGGAATGAACACATCGACCGTTGGCCAGTCCGCCGGTGTGTCGCTCAGGGGGTGTGGCTTGCGGCGCAATGGCCAGGCGGTCTGTACATAGCCGAACAGCAGCACCACCAGCGCATAGAGCTCGGCCAGCACCAGGCCGTAACCGAAACAGGCTGACAGCCAGTCTTCAAAGCCCAGGGTCTCGGTGAGGCGCCAGTACATGTAGCGCAATGAAGCGATCAGTGACATCACGACCAGTGCCAGTACCGGCAGGCGACCTGGCAGCTTGCGCAGCAGCAGCGCAATACAGAAACACGCAGCGGCAAACAAGCACTGGCTGTAGAGGTCCAGTGGCGCACTGATGATGCTGGTCAGCAGCACCAGGCCGATAGTGCCCAGCAGTATCACCAGGGCTTTGTGGTAAGGCTTGGCGCGGTCACCCAGGTGATCGAGCCAGCGGTCGGGTCGCGCATCACGGGATGGCGTCGGGGCGGGCAGGTTCATGAGGTACTCAGTTGCGAAAGCTGGGGCTGGCTGAGGGCGAGTTGCAGCGTACGCGCCAGGTCCAGCAGGTCCAGACCGCCCTTGGTAGAGGGCAAGCTGCCCAGTGTGGGGCGCTCACTGGGCATCGACTCGGCCAGGAAATGGTCATGCTGGATCACGCCCAGCAGGTCTGCGCCCAAGCGCTTGCGCAAGGCAGCGAGCATGCTTTGGCTGAAGTCACGGGTGGTGTCCAACTGGTTGATGACGTATCGCAGAGGCACGCGAGGTTGCCCGGTTTGCCGCGCCTTGAGGATGTGTTCAAGGCGCGGGAGGGCGTGATAGCTGGCCGCAGCGGGTGTTGTCACCATGAGCACCAGGTCGGCGATGGCCAGTGCCTGGTCGAGGTATACCGAACTGCCAGTCGGGGTATCGATAACCAAGGTATCGCGAGGGCTGGTGTGCAGTTGCGCGAGCTGGCAGGCCAACCAATCGGGGTTGTCGTACAGGGTTCGTTCGAACTCACGCTGCTGCTCGTGGGTACAAGCGCCAAAGGGAAGGCATAAGCCCCCAAGGGCGTTGTTGTGGACGATCTCCTGCCAGGTGGCGCTGCCTTGCTGGAACTGCACCAGCCCGGGTTTGCTGGTGCGCAATGCAAAATGGCGCGTTAACGCGTTCTGCGGGTCCAGGTCGATGGCGTAGGTGCGGCTGCCCCGGTTGAAGGCCATGGCCAATGCGGCTGCGGCGGTGCTTTTACCGACCCCGCCGTTAGCGGACGCAACCACCACAACCTGCGCCTGCACGGCTCGCTTGGCCTGGGGCGCTGCGTTTTGGGGGAGAGCGTTGGCCAAGCCAGGGCGGGAAATGTCTACGGGTAGGCTCTCAAGCGTGCGGGCAGTGCCAAGCAGGCTCGACATTTCCCGGTAGCCGCTTGGGCTGACACCGATGCACTGGAACAGATTGGCAATGTCATCAGCGCGCGGCATAGGGCTGGCCTCGAACAATCGATAACGGCTGGCGGAGTGAGCGTGAGAGACCACAGATGGGCGTATTCATACGTTCCTTCGTCGTGTTGTTGGCCGATGCGCAAGCGGCATGGCACTTTCCCTAAAGGCTATGCGGTTGCCGGCGCAGCACGCCATAGTCCAGATGGACTGCTTGCGCCGTCGGTTGTCCTCAGGTTTCATTGGGTTTATGAAAACCCTTCGCCTGTTACTCGTAGACGATCACGCTCTGTTCCGTTCAGGCATCGCCATGGTGCTGTCGACGGGGCTGGCGAATGTGCAAATCATCGAAGCGGGGGCTTTGGACGAAGCCCTTGCGCTGACCGACGAACCTGACCTGGTGCTGCTGGATTTGCAGCTGCCGGGCCTGAGCGGGCTGGAAGGCATGCCGCTGATGCGTGAGCGCTGGCCTGAAGCGCAGTTGGTCGTGGTGTCTGCCGCTCATCCGGACGACGTGGCTGAGGCCGTGAAAGCCCTGGGTGCCCGAGCGTTCATCTCAAAAACAGAAAAACCGGCTCACATGCTGGAGCTGGTGGGGCAGTTTCTGGGTATCGGGTTGCCCCCGGCTAGCGAGCCTCCGCCCTTGACACCCCGACAGCTCGAAGTGTTGCGCTTGCTCCACCGTGGCTTGCCGAACAAGGCGATTGGCAAGCAGTTGGGGTTGTCCGAGAACACAGTGCGTGGCCATGTCCAGGCGCTGCTGGCGGCGCTGGAGGTCTCCAGCCGTTCGCAAGCCGCTTTCCGTGCCCAGCGCCTGAAACTGGTCGATTGAGGGGCTCAACCCCGTTGTGATGGCGCACTTGCCTTCGTACACGTGACGGAAGTAGATTCCAAAGCACTTCGCGTTTGACTTCTCACACAAAGAAAGGACTCGACAGATTTTACTCAGGGACGATCACGCAGACGACAATCTTCAGGGCCTCGACCAGGCGACGCGTATTCGCGTGGAGCAGGTGCGCCAGGTGTTTGAAGGCATGAAGAACTCGTTGTTCCTGGGCCTGGCGTTGGCCGTGGTGCTGGTGGGCGCGCTGGACTCGCCGCAGCACAGGTGGCAACTGCTGGCCTGGCTTGGGCTGGTCACGGCCGGGCGTGTACTGTGCGTGGTCTATGCCATCCGCGGGTTAAAGGCCGGCGTCACACCAGACAATGCCCAGCGGCTGATCAGGCACATGTGCCTGATCAAGGTGTTCGAAGGGTTCGCCTGGGGCGCACTCGCCTGGATCGAGATGGGCCATGGCTCGCTGCCGGAGCAACTGCTGGTGATGGCTTCGCTGGCAGGTGTCAGCGGTAACGCGGTGTCGTTGCTGGCACCGGTCTTTCCGTTGTATGCCAGCATGCAGCTGACGCAACTGGTGGTGATCAATGCGTGCTTGCTGATGATTGATGGCAACGCCTACAACGTACTGGCCGTTGGCTGTACGTTGTTCGTGGCCGGTCAGTTCGGCCAGGCCCTGATTGTGCAGAGGACATCCAGGCAGTCGATCGCGTTACGTTTCGAAAACCTGCAGTTGGTAGGGCGCTTGCAGCAAGCCCGGATCAAGGCGGAAGAGGCCAACCAGGCCAAGTCCAAGTTTCTTGCAGCGGCCAGCCACGACCTTCGCCAACCGGTTCATGCCCAGGAACTGTTCCTTGAGGTACTGGCTTCCAGCGATCTGTCCGAGGTCCAGCACAAAGTCCTGGGTAATGCGCGAGCCGCCAGCCAGGCTGCCGCTCAGATGCTGAACATCCTGCTCGACTTTTCGCGTATCGAAGCGGGCGTGATCGAGCCGCAGCACTGTACGTTCCAGCTGCAACCGCTGCTTCACAAACTCGAAATCGAGCTGGGCGGGCAGGCGGATGCCAAGGGGATCGTTTACCGAAGCCGTGAAACCGCACTGGCAGTCGATTCGGACCCTGCGTTGCTGGAACTGATGCTACGTAACCTGATTACTAACGCCATTCGTTACACCGAGCGCGGTGGGGTGCTGATCGGTTGCCGCCAACGTGGTGACCATGTGTCGATTGAAGTTGTGGATACCGGTATCGGTATCGCTGCGGCGCACCAGACAGAAATCTTCCGTGAGTTCCACCAGTTGGGTAACCCGGAACGGGACCGCACCAAAGGCCTGGGGCTTGGCTTGGCGATTACCGATGGCCTGGCGCGTTCGCTCAACCATGCCATGAGCTTGGTTTCAGAGCCTGGCAGAGGCAGCATTTTTCGCATCCGTGTGCCGCTCGCCAAGCGGTGCACGCGCGAGTACGCGTTCAACAGCCTGGAGATTCAACCAAGTTGCGGTACCCGGTTGCAGGGGCTGTGCGTGTTGGTCATTGAAGATGATGCGATCGTTCGCCAGGCCATGGAACACCTGTTGAGTGACTGGGGCTGTGATTGCCGCACCGAGGAAAGCATGGATGACGCCGCTATGCAGCGGCTGGCCGGCTGGCCGGTTCAGGTCGTGATCAGCGATTTTCGACTGCGTGATGAGAAGACCGGCGCTGATGCGATACGCAAGGTGCGCGCTGTTTTCGGGCCCACGCTGCCAGCGCTGCTGATTACCGGAGACACCGCACCTGAACGCCTGAGAGAGGCGCGGGCCAGCGGCATTCCGCTGCTGCATAAGCCCGTTTCGCCTCGGCAGCTCCATCAAGCCTTGGTGAGCAGAAGCGACGAGTACGCCTGCTCGGCGCAGACCTGATCAAAGTCACCAACATCTAGAACAGCCCTCCTGCAGACCCTAGCGGTCGTCATCTGCCCAAGCCACTGCCAATTCTTTCGCGCCTTGCCTTCGCTGTCTCCAGCGCTGGGCGCCCTGACGCGCCCGCAATATCCCTCCAAATCAGTCCAGCGCGCTGCTGTACGCGTTTACCACTCAAAAACCGCCTTTTTAACGCTTAACATGCGATAAGCCGTGATTACTCCATGTCAGATAGTTCTTGAAGCATGGTCGCTTTCCAGTCAAAAATTGGTACGTAATTACATATTACGTACCACATTACAAAATCGTAGGAGCAAGCATGGCCCGGGGCGGTATCAACAAGGTTGTAGTGCAGCAGGCGCGTCAGGCGCTGATCGCCCGCGGGGAAAATCCCAGCATCGATGCGGTACGTATCGAGCTGGGTAATACCGGCTCGAAAAGCACGATCCATCGCTACCTGAAGGAGCTCAATGGCCAGCAAACCGTGGCGTCTGCGGGCACCCCAGGGCTGAGCGATGCGATTGGAAGGTTTGTCGGGCAGTTGGCAACTCAGCTGCAGGAAGAGGCGGATATACGCATCGAGGAGGCCGAAAGCGTTTTCACCCAGCAACGTGAACACCTCGAAGCGCAATTGCAGTTGGCTCAAGAGGCCCTGGCCGCTGCGCATCAACAGCAGAAAATCCAGGACGCGGCACTGGTAGCCGAATCGGAGAAACTGCTATCCACGCAAAGCACCCTGCAGGCAGAACAACTGCGCAGCGCCAGCCTCAACCAGTCATTGGGCGAGCTGCAATTGCGCCTGAACGACAAGGAAGAGCAGGTTCGCTCTCTGGAAGACAAACATCGCCATGCCCGCGATGCGCTGGAGCATTACCGCACTGCCAGCCGCGAACAACGTGAGCAGGAGCAACGCCGGCACGAAGCGCAGCTGCAGCAGCTGCAAGTGGAGGTGCGCCAATTGCAGCAGGGTATGATCGTCAAGCAGGATGAACTGACCCACCTGCACCGTGATAACGAGCGCTTGCTGGGTGAACACCGGCAAGCCACCAGCGAACGCAAGGCACGGGACGAACTCCTTGAGCAGCGCGATGCGCAGATCCAGGGCCTACGTACCATCCTGGCCCAGGCCCAGGGCGCAAGTGAGGAAATGCGCCGTCAACTGGATGTGCAAGCGCAGATCCTCGAAGACAAGCGCGAGCTGTATGCCGAACAGGTCCGTCAGTTGCAGCACCTGGAAGATGAACTGCAACTGCGGGACGACGCATTGAAAGCGCAGCAGGTAAAGGCACCCGGTTGAACGTTGGCCGAGGGCAGGGCTCTCACATTCAACGCGGGTAGCGAGGCGCCACGCACATGAACACTGAACGCAGCAGAAGACGCCGTGCTGGGGGCCCCGACGCATGAAAGCGTTGAAGATCGCCACGTTCAATATCAACGGCATTCGCAGTCGATTGCCGGCGTTGATCGCCTGGCTGGAGCGAGAAAAGCCCGACATCGCCTGCTTGCAGGAGCTGAAGGCGCCCGATCAGCAGTTCCCTCGTGAAGCGCTGGAAGCGGTGGGCTACGGCTGCCTGTACCAGGGACAGCCTTCATGGAACGGTGTCGCCATTCTCGCGCGGGGTAGCGCGCCACTGGAAGTACGCCGCGGCTTACCCGGCATGGAGGATGATGACCAGTGCCGCTACCTGGAGGCTGCCGTGCAGGGGCTGGTCATCGGCTGCCTGTACCTGCCCAACGGCAACCCGCAACCTGGGCCGAAGTTCGCCTACAAGCTGCGCTGGTTCGAATGCCTGATCGAACATGCCGCCACCCTGCTCGGTAGCGGTCATCCGGTGGTGTTGGCCGGTGATTTCAACGTCGTGCCGACCGATTTCGACATCTATAACCCACGTTCCTGGCTCAAAGACGCACTGCTGCAACCTGAGTCCCGAGACTGCTACCAGCGCTTGCTGAGCCAGGGCTGGACCGATGCGCTGCGTCATCTGCACCCTGATGAGCGGGTCTACACCTTCTGGGACTATTTTCGCAACCACTGGCCGCGCAATGCCGGGTTGCGTATCGACCACCTGCTGCTCAACCCGCAACTCGCGCCTTACCTCAAGGCCGCAGGGGTGGATGCCTGGGTCCGCAACGAGCCCAAGCCCAGCGACCATGCCCCGGTATGGATCGAGTTGGCTTCGCGAAAACGGCGCTGAACTATAGTCATAAGCGGCGAATGTGGTATGGCAAGGAAACTCAATGTGCGCAGCCAGGAAACAGGATGACGAGGGGCACTTCGCGGTAACCAGCGAGGGCCGCGCCGTGGCGCTGTTCCGCCTGGTCCTGACGTTCATGGTGGTGGTGATGCTGGCCTTCGTGATGGTAGAAGGCTGGCGAATCTGGCGCGATTACCGCCACGCCTTCAGCAACGCCGAGAACATGGTGACCAACCTTGCCCGGGCCACGGCCCAGCATGCTGAGGACGCCATTCGCCAGGTGGATGTCGTCACCGCGTCCCTGGCCGAGCGCCTGGAAGGTGACGGTTTCGCGCACATCGATCGCCCACGGCTACATGCCTTGCTGGCTCAGCAGAAATCGCTCATGCCGCAGTTGCACGGATTGTTCGTGTATGGCCCCGATGGCAGTTGGCTGGTCACCGACCAGGCAGCGATACCACCCAGCGCCAACAATGCCGACCGCGACTATTTCATTTACCACCGCACCCATCGCGACCGCCAGGTACGCATCGGCTCGGTGGTGCGCAGCCGCTCGACCGGCGACCTGATCATTCCCATTTCCCGGCGCCTGGACTATGGCGACGGGCGCTTTGCCGGGGTATTGCTGGGGACCATCAAGGTGGACTGGTTTGTGCGCTACTACGGCGATTTCAAGATCGACGAGCGCGGCGCACTGGTCCTGGCCAAGCGCGACGGCACCATTCTGGTTCGCCGGCCGTTTGTTTCCAGGATGGTGGGGCGGACACTGGCCAACAGCGAGATCTTTCGCAATCACTTGCCGTATGCCAGCGAAGGGGTGACCGAGGCGGTGGCGGTCGTGGATGGCACGCCCCGGTTGTATGCCTACCGGGCGCTGTCGAGTTATCCGCTGGTGGTGGAAGCGGGTCTGTCGCGGGAGTCGATCGTGGCGCCCTGGCGGCAAGATGCGATCAAGTCGGTGGCTGTCCTGTTTATGCTGCTGGTGGGGTTGGCGGCGTTCGGCGGGGTGGTCTTGCGCCAGTTGCGCGAGCGCATTGTCATAGAACGCGCGCTGCACCAGGCGCACCAGACCTTGAAATCCCTGGCGCTGACCGACAGCCTGACCGGGCTTGGCAACCGCCGGCGGCTGGATGCGGTGTTCGACGCGGAAATTCGGCGGGCACGTCGGCAAGGTTATCCAGTGGCGCTGGTCATGCTCGACCTCGACTACTTCAAAGCTTACAACGACCGTTACGGGCACCTTGCCGGCGACCAATGCCTGCGGCGTTTCGCCGAGCTGTTGCAACAGGCATTGAGGCGCCCGGCAGACTTGGCCGTGCGCTACGGTGGCGAGGAATTCACGCTGTTGCTGCCCGATACCGATGGGCCTGGCGCCGAGCTTGTCGTTCAGGAAATACAGCAGATGCTGCGCAGGCACATGATCGAGCATGGTGGCAGCCCGCTGGGGCGAGTGTCATTCAGCGCGGGGATTGCGATTGGCGACCTGGCCCGAGAAACGGTCACCCCCGAGCGCCTGATGGCGGCGGCGGATGGCGCCTTGTATCAGGCCAAGCGGCAGGGGCGAGATGGATACTGCGTGGCGAGCAGTGTGGTGGTGGGTGCAGACCCATGAGTCGGGCCAGCGCTGCTCAATCGATGCTCAGGCGCATCGCACAACGCCCCGTGAGCCCGTGGGCATTTTCGCTGGCCAGGATCGTGCGCAGCCGCGGGCACAGCAGGCCCTCAGCAATTGCCTCGAACCCATAGCGCGCATAGAAAGGCGCGTTCCAGGGCACGTCGGCAAAGGTGGTCAAGGTCAGTTCGCGAGCGCCTGCTACACGCGCCTCGTTGACCAGCCGGTTCAGCAGCAGGCGCCCGATACCTTGCCCCTGGGCCTCCCGGCGCACGGATATCTCATGAATGTGCAAGGCCTGTTGTTGCCTCTGTGCGCAGGCAAAGCCCAGAATCTGCCCCGCGTCACCCTCCGCCAGCCAGCTTGCGCCTGCGTCGACGAAACCTTGATGCGCTGTGCTGTCCAGCACAGCGCCTTGCGCCAGCCAGGCCAGCGCTGGCAGTTGGGCGAAGGCCTGAGCGGCTGACTGCTCGACTTCGGCGAGCCAGGGGATGTCGCGGGTAAGGGTAGGGCGTATGTTCACAAGTCGGTCCTGCAAGCCGTCGTCGGGTGGCTGGCCGTTAGTCTGCTGCCGTCACCTGCGGCTGCAGTTGCCAGCGCACCGAGCTTACACCCTTTTCCAGGCTCACCCGGCTGACCAGCCGCTCCAGTTGGGCGGGCGCCTGTGGGTTGCCCAGCAGTTCGGCGCGGACTTCAAGGCGCGCCGGGTTGGGCAAGTCCTCACTGTGCAACGACTGCAGGCGCAGTTCCGGATCGCCCAGGCTGTGCAGCATCAGGCTGCGCACCTGGATTTCATCCTCGGCACGACAGACCACGCGCACCTCGAAGCGTTGTTCTACTTCAGTCGCCGGCACGATGTCCTGGCGGTCCAGGCGCTGGGCGATATCACGCAGCAGGATGTTGGCGCACAACACCGCCAGGCTGCCCAGTGTCGCCTCCAGCAACAGGCCAAGGCTGCACAGTACGCCAACGGCGGCCGTGCACCACAGGGTGGCGGCAGTATTCAGGCCGCGCACGTTGAAGCCATCGCGCATGATCACGCCACCCCCGAGAAAACCGATCCCCGACACCACATAAGCGGCAACGCGCGAGGCATCGTTGGGGGCCATGCCCGGCACTGCCTGGGTCATCAGCACGAACAGGCAGGCACCGGTGCTGACCAGCGCATTGGTACGCAAGCCGGTCAGGCGTTGACGCAGTTGACGCTCGGCGCCAATCAACGCGCCCAGCAGCAGGGCAATGCTGACGCGCAGCAGAAAGACTTTCCAATCCATAGCAAACCTCTTCCACGGGCACATGCCCGCATGAACGCCATCACGAGTAGGCGTGGTTGAATAACCAGAAAATGCGCAGGACCACGAAGGGTAGGAAAAGAGGAAGGCTTCAGCCACAAGGGCTGGAGAGATCCACCATCACGCCAATACAGCGAGACAGTGGCAGGACACTGCCGGACTAGCTCGCCGAGTGGGCCTGTCGCAAGCGACTGGGGCTACTGTCCAATGCAGGACTCCTGTTCAGGGATGCGAAATTGCGTCGCGGACCTTACGCCGCGAGCTAGGCGAGGTCAAGGGCAAAAACATGACAACGGCTTCATCAAGAAAGTGCCTACAGCCCGTCACGGCTACATAGAAAAAAAAGCGCGCAGTCGGTACCCTTGCGCCTTCCCTTGCCACCACCCGGACCGTTACATGCTGTTCAATCTTGCCATGTTGGTCGGCACACTGGTGGCCATGGAGGGCGTCGGCACGCTGGCTCACAAGTACATCATGCATGGTTGGGGCTGGTGGCTACATCGTTCGCACCACGAACCACACCTGGGCATGCTTGAGACCAACGACCTGTACCTGCTGGCGCTCGGGCTGATCGCTGCCGGGCTGGTTGCGCTGGGCAAAGCGGGGTACGCCCCGCTGCAATGGGTGGGCGGGGGCGTGGCAGGGTATGGCGTGCTGTACGTGCTGGCCCACGACGGCTTCTTTCATCGCCACTGGCCGCAGAAACCGCAGCCAGTCAGCCGCTACCTCAAGCGGCTGCATCGCGCCCATCGGCTTCACCATGCAGTCAAAGGCCGGCAAGGCAGTGTGTCGTTCGGCTTTTTCTACGCACCGCCCCTTGAAGTGCTCAAGCGCCAGCTGCGGGACCGCCGCAACCGCCGCTGACCGGCACAGCGGTCAGTTGACTGCATCACCCTGAGCCTCGGGGGCTTCTGCCACGTGCCCGCGGCTCACCCACCAGCCAAACCCTGCCGCCGTGAAGAACATGATCAGGCTGTAGAGCGCAGCCGGCACTGCCATGGTTGCGTTATTCAACAACGACGGGCTCAAGGCCAGAGCGATTGCCAGGGTCCCGTTGTGGATGCCGATCTCCATGCCGATGGCAATGGCCTGGCGCTTGGGAATCCGCAACAGCCGGGGTACCCAGTAGCCCACGGCCAGGCTCAGCAGGTTGAACACCAGTGCCGCCAGGCCTACTACCGGGGCGTATTCGACCACGGTCTGCCAATCCTTGGCCAACGCCAGGATGATGGTGAAGGCCAGGAACAGCGCCGCCACCAACTTCATCGGCTTTTCCATGCGCCCAGCGAAACGGGGTGCAAAGTGGCGGATCAGCATGCCGAGCGCCACCGGTAGCAGGACAATGGCGAACACCTGCAAGACCTTGGCGAACTGCAAGGGGATGGCCTGGTCCGACGCCATGAACCAGCTCAACGACAGGTTCACCAGCAGCGGCATGGTGAGGATCGCGATCAGCGAGTTGACCGCCGTCAGGGTGATGTTCAGCGCCACATCGCCGTGGGCCAGGTGGCTGAACAGGTTGGCCGTGGTACCGCCAGGGGAGGCCGCCAGCAACATCAGCCCTACCGCCAGGGCAGACTCCAGGCCAAAACCGTTGGCGATCAGGAAGCACACCAGCGGCAGCAACAGAATCTGGCAAGCCAGGCCAATCACCACGGGCTTGGGGTATTTCACCACACGGGCAAAATCGGCCAGGGTCAACGACAGCCCGAGGCCGAGCATGATGATGCCCAAAGCCAGGGGCAGGAACGCGGTGAGCAGGGGCGAGGCAGTCATGAAGAGGCTCTCGGATCAGGGGGGCGCACGAAGTATTCCGAGGAGTGTAGGTGGCGCTGTATCGATAGCTAATTGCAAAGCGCCACCTCTTGGTAACTTTTTGTTAACGGTCTGACCACCCTCAGCGGCTGCATGCCGCGTTGCGATGGGCGTCCCGGCGCAGTAGCATGCGCGCTTTTACCAAGGATTAGCCTGTCATGTCGTTTCAGCAAGGTCTGCTTGCCACGCCGGTGCCGGCCCACGCCCGCCACCTGTTCTTCACGCTGCACACGCCCGAAGCGCTGCCCGCTGCACTCGACGCCTTGCTGTCACAGGTCGATGGGCAACAGCTGATCCTGGGCGTCGGTGCGACCCTGGCCAAGGCCCTGGGCCGTGAAGTGCCGGGCTTGCGTGCCTTCCCGTTGCTGGATGCCGCCGTGGAGAACCCGAGCACCCAACACGCCCTGTGGCTGTGGCTGCGGGGTAACGAGCGCGGTGACCTGCTGCTGCGCGCCCAGGCCCTGGAACAGGCAGTGGCACCCGCGCTGCGCCTGGCAGACAGCGTCGATGGCTTTTTGCACCGGGGCGGCCACGACCTGACCGGCTACGAAGACGGCACCGAGAACCCGGTGGACGAAGACGCCGTGCAAGCCGCCATCGCTGACGACGAACAACCCGGCCTCAAGGGCTCCAGCTTTGCCGCGTTCCAGCTGTGGAAGCATGACCTGGCGTACTTCAAGTCACTGCCCCAGCCAGACCAGGACAACATCATCGGTCGTCGTTTGAGCGATAACGAAGAGCTCGACGATGCCCCAGCGTCCGCGCACGTCAAGCGCACCGCCCAGGAAAGCTTCGAACCTGAGGCGTTCATGGTCCGTCGTTCGGTCGCCTGGGCCGACGCCCGTGGCGCAGGCCTTGCCTTCGTTGCCTTGGGCCACAGCTTCGATGCTTTCGAAGTGCAACTGCGGCGCATGAGCGGCCTGGAAGACGGCATTATCGACGGCCTCTACCGCTTCAGCCGACCACTGACCGGCGGCTATTACTGGTGTCCGCCCATGGGTGAGGAGGGCCTGGACCTGCGCTTGCTGTTGCCGGCCTGATCGCTAAATATCCAGATACAGAATCACTCGCCGGCGCGGGGTAGGGCGGCTAGCCTTGAAAGTTTCCGATTCATGACGGGAGCTTTCTATGTACGCACGTCGTGATGTCCTACGCGCCGGTGCAGCTTTGGGACTGCTGGCCGCCAACCCCTGGTTGCACGCCAGCGCAGCAAGCGGGCTGCTGACCCGCAAGATCCCCTCCACGGGTGAAGCCTTGCCGGTGATCGGTGCCGGGACCTCTGGCAGCTTCGAGGTTGAAGCCGGTACAGCCGGGTATCAGCAGCTCAGTACTGTGCTCAAAGCCTTCTTCGAAGGGGGCGGCAAGGTCATCGACACCTCGCCCAACTATGGCGGCGCCGACAGCATCCTGGGCCAGTTGCTGGAAGATGGTGGTTGGCACCCGCAGTGCTTCCTTGCCACCAAGATCGCCGCCGACAGCCGCGCCGACGCGCAAGCGCAGTGGGCGGGTAGCCTGCGCAGCCTGCGGACCGACAAGGTCGACCTGCTGCAAATCCACAACCTGCGTGACTGGCAGACTCAACTGCCCTATGCCCGCGAGCTCAAGCAGCAGGGCAAGACCCGCTATGTCGGCATCACCCATTACCTGAACAGCGGCCAGGATGAAGTGGCCAGGATCGTGCGCAGCGAGCCATTGGATTTCATTCAGATCAACTATTCGGTCAACGCGCCTCACGCCGCGCGTGAACTGCTGCCACTGTGCCAGGACAAGGGCGTCGCCGTGCTGATCAATCGAGCGTTCGATGATGGCCGGCTGTTTGCCAGGGTCAAGGACCAGCCCTTGCCCGCTTGGGCCGCCGAAGCAGGCATCGGCAGTTGGGCGCAGCTGTTTCTCAAGTTCGCCATCAGCCACCCGGCGGTGACCACGGTGATTCCCGCCACCAGCCGCCCTGATCGCCAGCTCGACCAGCTCAAGGCCGGGCACATG
This sequence comes from Pseudomonas putida, assembly GCF_025905425.1. Classification (NCBI taxonomy): domain Bacteria; kingdom Pseudomonadati; phylum Pseudomonadota; class Gammaproteobacteria; order Pseudomonadales; family Pseudomonadaceae; genus Pseudomonas; species Pseudomonas putida. The sequence goes on from NZ_CP109603.1 coordinate 2,317,835, forward strand.
CCGCTGCTCAGCCAGGCGCAGCAACAGGCGCTGATCAAGCAGTTTGCCTGACGCCATGGCAGGCTGGCGGCGGCGACTGGACACGGGGCTGAACATCCAGCCGGGCGAAGGGCCGGCGGTGGTGGCCGGCTTGTCGCTGTTCTACTTGCTGTTCACCGGCTACTTCATGCTGCGCCCGGTGCGCGAGACCATGGGCGTGGCTGGCGGCGTAGACAACCTGCAATGGCTGTTTACCGGCACTTTCGTCGCCACCCTGGCCTGCCTGCCGTTGTTCGGGTGGCTGGCATCGAACGTGCGGCGGCGGCATATCCTGCCGTGGACCTATGGGTTCTTCACCAGCAACCTGCTGCTGTTCGCCGCGCTATTTGCCCAGGCCCCTGACCACGTGTGGAATGCGCGAGCTTTCTACATCTGGTTGTCAGTATTCAACCTGCTGACCATTTCGCTGGCCTGGAGCGTGCTCGCCGACCTGTTTTCCACCGCACAAGGCAAACGGCTGTTTGGCCTGCTGGCGGCAGGTGCCAGCCTGGGCGGGCTCAGCGGGCCGATCCTGGGCACCGTGCTGGTGGGGCCGCTGGGGCACGCCGGCCTGCTTGTACTGGCTGGGCTGTTCTTGTTAGGCAGTGCGGGCGCAGCGCTTTTCTTGCAGCGCTGGCGGGGTCGCCATCCGCTGCCAGCGCATCTGCAGCGCTCGACGTCCAAGCCCCTGGGTGGCAACCCCTTCGCGGGGGCTACTGCGGTGCTGCGCTCGCCCTACCTGCTGGGCATCGCGCTGTTCGTGCTCTTGCTGGCCAGCGTCAGCACGTTCTTGTACTTCGAACAGGCGCGCATCGTCAGCGAGACCTTTACCGACCGCACCCGGCAGACCCAGGTGTTCGGCCTGATCGACACCGTGGTCCAGGCCCTGGCGATTCTCACCCAGGTGTTTCTGACCGGGCGCCTGGCGCGGCGGATGGGCGTAGGCGTGTTGCTGGTGGCGGTCCCGCTGGTGATGGCCGCAGGGTTTGTCTGGCTGGCACTGGCGCCGGTGTTCGCCGCCTTCGTGGTGGTGATGGTGGTGCGCAGGGCGGGTGAGTATGCGCTGGTCCGGCCAGGGCGCGAGATGCTCTTCACCGTGCTGCCGGCAGAGGACAAGTACAAGGCCAAGAACTTCATCGACACCGTGGTGTACCGCGGCGGGGACGCGCTGAGCGGCTGGGTCAAGCGGGCATTGGATGTCATGGCCGAACACCCGCAACTGGCGATGTTGATCGGGGCAGCGATCGCCATGGGGTGGGCGGCCACGGGCAGTTGGCTGGGCCGGCGACAAGTACGGCTCGATACGCCTGATAGCGAGTAGCCTCGGCGTCGCCTGGCGCGCCAAATACACAGCCGCCGCTTATTTAACGCCACCGGTCCGAACCTGTGGCAATAAAACGAATCCCTCGATATCGCTGAACTCCGAACCTATGTACGGCCCAGTGCCGTGCATCCTGAAGTCATACGAGGTTTGAAGACCATGGCTAACAAAGAGAACAGCCGCACCGGCACCCAGGGTAAAGAGGGCAGCCAAGGCGGCAGCAAAAACCCAGGCAACTTCGCCAACGACCGTGAAAAAGCGTCTGAAGCCGGACGTAAAGGCGGCCAGTCTTCCGGGGGCAACATGCCCCACGACACCAGCCGCAAAGGCGGCCGTTCGTAACAGTCGTTGGTAACCGAGGGATCCGCAGTGCCGGGGCAACCTGGCACTGCATTCAGAGGGGCACGGCATGACAGTGATGACCTGCAAGAGCACTGCCCAACAACGGTCCAAGACCGCAAGCCATAGCCTGCAACAACGCTACCAGAACCTGCTGCAAGGTCACGATGCCACAAGCGCTGCGTGGCTGGATGAGCAAATAGCCCGCGTCGAGCATTGCCCGGACGACCTCCCGGCACACCCCTCAGAGCTCCCCGCGTGGAGCGCACAGCATGCCGCTGAGGTAGCACAGGCCTATGCCCAATACCTACAGCAGCGCCGCCAAGGTGGGCCACGTCGGTTTTTCAGCAACCGCGCCCATGCGTTGTGGTTCCTGCAACAAATTGCGCCGACCAAAGCGGTGGATGGCGCCTGGCTGCACGGCACCCTGAAGCACTGGCGCGACCCGCGCTACCATGGGCTGATCCGTACGTACCTGGAAGAGCTGGGTAATGGTGATCCACGTTGCAATCACGTGTTGATCTACCAACGGCTACTGAGCCGGCTTGGCTGCCTGGATCTGCCACAGCTGGATGACAGCCGCTATTTGCAAGGCGCCCTGCAATTGGCTCTGGGGCAGCACTGTGATGCGTTTTTGCCCGAAGTACTGGGTTACAACCTGGGCTATGAGCAGCCACCCCTGCATCTGCTGATCACCACGTATGAACTGGCTGAGCTGGGCATTGACGGCCACTATTTCCAACTGCATGTGACCATCGATAACGCCGCCAGTGGCCATGCACACCTGTCCATCCAGGCGTTGCGGCAACTCTGCCCGGCAGAGCATCAGCAGCGCTTTTATCAGCGTGTGCGGCACGGTTACCGGTTGAACGACTTAGGCATCGCGGCTACCACCCTGGTCGCCGAATTCGACCTCCAGGGCCAGTTGTTCGCCGCCTTGGAGCGCAAGCGCCAGTATGGGCAATTCATGCACTCCGACCATTGCCGCCTGCAACAACGCACCGTCAATCAATGGCTGGCCGAACCGGGTGGCATTGCGGCCTTCGTCGATGCGCTGCAGACCCAAGGCTGGATCCGGCGTGCAGAGAACCCTGTGAACAGCCGCTGGTGGAAACTCATCGACGGGCCTGCAGCGGTCATGTTCGGCGTATTTACAGCCTACGAAAAGCAGTTGTGGCACGACTGGATCGCTGACGACTGGCAGGCCAACCATCGGCGCGTGATGCCGGGTAGCTGGGACATCAACCTGCCACCGGACGACAGCCCTATTGCCAGCCAGGGGGCAGAGCCCCTGGATGCCCTGGTGCAGCGCATGGCCGGCAACCGTCACGCGTCGCCGGAGGGGTTATTGGCCACCCAGGCGTTCGTGAACGCCACCGGCCTGGTTCAAGAAGGGTGTCATTGATGATGCTCGCCCCAGATCAGGCCCAGGCCGACCAGGCGTTGCTGCAGTTAGGCAAGCGCTTGCGTGCGGACGGCTATCACTTCACCTGCGTAACGCCGGCAACTCATGCCCGCAACAACGCCCGCGAGGGTGCCAGGCAGGCCAGGAACCTGCGCGACGTGTTCGGCTGGAGCCGACCGTTTACGCCTTCGCTGCTCTCGGCCGACGAACTGCACCAGATGCAGCGTGCGCAGGCACTGGGTCAACGCGGCGAACTGATGATCAGCAAGGTGCGTTGGTCAAGCCTGGATGACCTGCTGCTGCTTCACTCGGCCTACCCGACACATGCCAGTGACGCGGTCTTTTTCGGCCCTGACAGCTACCGCTTTGCCCGCGTCATTCACGACCAGCTGCAGCGCTGCCCGACGCGCATAGAACATGCGATCGATATCGGCTGCGGCAGTGGTATCGGGGCATTGCTCATCGCCCGCGCTGCGCAGCATGCACAGGTCAGCGCGGTGGACATCAATCCGCTGGCGCTACGCTATACCGCTATCAACGCGGCCTTGGCGGGTATCAGCAATGTGTCTGTGGAGCCCAGTGACTTGCTAGGCGGTGTTACCGGCACCTTTGACCTGATCGTGGCAAATCCACCCTACATGCTCGACCTCAGTGCGCGCACTTACCGGCACGGCGGGGGGGCGCTCGGCGCCGAGCTGTCATTGCGTATCGTCGAGCAGACCCGCGAGCGCCTGAGCGCTGGGGGCACCTTGCTGCTCTATACCGGGGTTGCGATTGTTGAAGGCCGTGATGCGTTGCTTGAGGCCGTTCGCCTGCGCCTGGCAGGCCCGCAATGGTCCTGGGTCTACCGGGAAATCGACCCCGACGTGTTCGGCGAGCAGCTTGCCGAGCACGGCTATGAGCACGTGGAGCGCATTAGCGCTGTTGCACTTACTGTCACCCGTAACGGCTGAAACAGCATGCACCGTCCTTGCACGTTTGGCATTGAAGAGGAATACCTGCTGGTGGAACTGGCCACGGGCAAGGTGCCCACGATGCCTGCGCCGAGCCTGGCCAGGCACTGTCGCGAGGTGTTGGGGCCGTACTTTGCCCAAGAGATGTTCCGTAGCCAGGTAGAGGTAGCTTCGCCCGTATTCGCCAACTTGTTCGAGGCGCGTGAATTTTTCTTGCATGCCCGGCAACGGCTGAGCGAAGTGCTGTCGATGCAAGGGGTGGGCCTGTATAGCGCCGCCAGCCACCCTAATGCGCCTTGGTTGCGGCAAAAACCTGCCCCCTCGGTACACTACCGTCAGCTGTTCGACGACTACCAGCATGTGGCACGGCGCAGCCTGCTCAATGGCCTGCATGTGCACGTGGGGGTGCCGTTGGACTGTGATCGCATGCAACTGATCAATCGGTTGGTGGGCTGGCTGCCGCTGTTGCTGGTCCTGAGCACATCCTCGCCGCTGTGGCTGGGCCAGGCTACCGGCTACATGAGCTACCGCCGGGTGATCTGTGGCGAGTGGCCGCATATGGGGCTGCCAGAACCGTTGCCCGACTGGTCGGCCTTCGAACGCTACCGGGCCTTGCTGCAGCGCACCGGGTCGCTGGCTGCCGACGGCGATTTCTGGTGGGCGATAAGGCCTTCGCGGCGCTTTCCAACGGTGGAGCTGCGTATCTGTGATGGCTGCCCTTGCCTGGAAGACGCCTTGAGCATCGCTGGGTTGTTTCGCCATCTGGTGGAACACAGCCTGCAGCCAAGGCATGAGCGCACACCTTTCAATCGAGCGCTGCGTTGGGTTGCGCAGGAAAATTACTGGCGAGCCATGCGCTACGGGCGCCAGGGCCAATTCATCGGTACTCACGAGCAACAGCCCGTTACCGCCGAAGGTTGGCTGGCGCAGTTGCAGGGCCAGTTGCCGGTCGACACTGCAGACGCCGAGCGTTCTTTCCAGCATGCCCGGCGCATTCTGCGCGAAGGCACTAGCGCGGACCGACAACTGCACTGCATGGCGCAGGCACACGCAGATGGCAAAAGCGCTGCACAAGCGTTACAGGCCGTGGTCGAGCAGGTGATGGCGCAAGGAAGTGCTGCGTTGTCAGTTGCTGGGGTTGCAATAAGATAGGGTTGGCCGAAAATGGCCAGGCCCTTTGCAGCCACTCGGAACGTCCTGCGCAATGATGCTGATCAAGCAATTTCCCGAAATCACCCCGACCGACACCCTTTTCGTCTTCGCCCTCGAGGCAGAGGCCGGCAATGTGTTTGCCGAGGTGAACACTGTGTTTACCGGCATCGGTAAGGTCAATGCCGCCATTGCCCTGACCAAGGCGATTGCCCAGCGCAAGCCCAAGCTGATCGTCAACCTCGGGTCTGCCGGCAGCCAACGCTACAAAAAAGGCGAAGTGGTGTGCTGCACCCGTTTCGTACAGCGCGACATGGATGTGACACCCTTGGGCTTCGCCCGCTACGAGACGCCGCTGTCAGACATTCCGGTGCTGCTCGAACACGGTGAGGAAATCCCTGGGCTCGCCCTGGGCACCTGTGGCAGTGGTGACAGTTTCGAAGTCAGCCACGGCGAGGCACCCTACGATATCGTCGATATGGAAGCCTACGTGCTGGCCCTGATCGCACGTGACGAAGGCATTCCCTTCGTCTGCCTCAAGTACATTTCCGACGACGCGGGCAGCGAAGCGGCAGGGGACTGGTCGGTACAGGTGCACTTGGCGGCCGAGGCCTTCAAGCGTGTGCTGTTCAGCTAAGCACCAGGTCGCTGCCCGCCGCAGGGCAGCCTGACTAAACCTTCCCAGCGCGTCGCAGTCACTTCAAGTAGAGGCCCCGAAAGACGCGGGGCCTGTCCGGAGGTGCTTAACGATGGCCAGGGCAATCTGGAAAGGCGCGATCAGTTTCGGGTTGGTGCACATCCCTGTCTCGCTCAATACCGCGGTGCGCACCGAGCGGGTCGATTTCGACTGGCTGGACAAGCGCAGCATGGAGCCGGTCGGGTACAAGCGGGTCAACAAGGTTACAGGCAAGGAAATCGACAAAGAGAACATCGTCAAAGGTGTGGAGTATGAAAAAGGCCGCTATGTGGTGATCAGCGAGGAAGAGATCCGCACGGCCCGGCCAGAAGCGACCCAGACCATCGATATTTTCTCGTTCGTCGATGCCGGTGAAATTCCCCTTCAACATTTCGATACGCCGTATTACCTGGCCCCCGACCGCCGCGGCGGCAAGGTGTACGCGTTACTGCGCGAAACGCTGGCCAGTACTGGCAAGGTGGCGCTGGCCACAGTGGTGTTGCATACCCGTCAGCACCTGACGCTGCTGCGCCCCCTGGACGATGCACTGGTAATGATCACTCTGCGCTGGCCTGAGGAAGTGCGTGGGCTGGAGACCTTGGAGCTGGACAAGAGCGTGACCGAGACCAAGGTGGACAAACGTGAACTGGACATGGCCAAGCGGTTGGTCGAAGACATGAGCGGCGCGTGGAAGCCTGATGAATATCAGGATGCGTTTCGCCAGACCATCATGGACCTGGTCGAAGAGAAAGCCAGCAAAGGCAAGATCAGCGTGGTGGAGAAGGGCGAGGGCGGCAGCGCCGAGAAAGGTGCCGATATCATCGACCTTACCGAGTTGCTCAAACGCAGCCTGGGTGGCAAGAAAAAGCCTGTGGCAGACAAGAAGCCTGCAAAGCGGACCCGAAAGGCCTCTTGATCAAACCTTTGTAGGAGCGGCCTTGCCGGGGCGCCGGACCGGCAAGGCCGCTCCTACAAAGGCCGCTCTCAGGACGCTGACCCCTCCAGGCTTGCCAGCAAATCCCCGAACCCTTCCCGAGCCCGGCTGTCTCGTCGGCTGCTGGTTGCCACACTGTGCCGCGCCGTCCACGAGATCTGCGCGCCCTGCGCTTCAAGGTCGCGCACCAACTGAACATCTTCATGCGCCGGCAGCGGCTGGAACCCGCCGCTACGCAAGTACGCCTGCGCGCTGACCCCAAGGTTGGCGCCGTGGACATGCCGGTGCCCTTCGCGCGCCTGGTATCGGCTTAAGTACAACCGCCTTAGCGCGGCTTTCTGCCAGGGTTGCCAGCGCTCTATATGCACGGTGCCACAGACCACGTCAGCGCCAAACGCCAGTTGTGACAGCAGCCAATGGGGCGGCACTTGGCTGTCGGCATCGGTACAGGCCAGCCAGATCGCACCCTGTTCGATCATCTGCGCCGCGCCGGCACTGCGCGCCATGCCGACGTTGCCGGCGTGTACATCCAATGTCTGCACACCATGGCGCCCGGCCACCGCCGCACTGCCATCACTGCAGCGGTCCAGCACCACCAGTATCTCGACCTGATAACCCGCCAGCTCGGCCTGAGCGGCGGCGGCCCGCACGGACTTGAGGCAGCGACCCAGGCGGCGCGCTTCGTTGTGGGCCGGAATGACCACCGCAATCATAAGCACGTCTCGTCAAGGTCGACCACGCTGGGCTGGCAGGACCAGTATTCAAGCAGGAAATCCGCCTCCTCATGGCGATAGACCGGGTACAGCGGCAGGTACTTGGCCAGCATGCGATGTACTTCACGCCCCTCCTGCGGGCAACCCGCAATCGGGTGTTTCCAGTGGCAGGCCAGCAGGCCGCCGTCGTCGCTCAGGCTCGCGGCCGATTGCTCAATCACCTGCAGCCAGTCTGTGGGGTCTAGGTAGTAACCCAGTTCACTCAGTACGATAAGGTCGAACTGCCCCCCCGGCCAATCACCCGGTAGCCTGCCGAGCTCAACCGAGGCGTGGCTCACGTTCGCCAGACGTTGCTGTGCCAGGCCCACAGCAGTTGGGTTCAGGTCCTGGCACAAGAGGTCGGCACAACGCTCGGCCAGCAAGGCGCTGAGCTCGCCATTGGCGCAGGCGGGCTCGAACACGCGCTGATAGCACTGGCGGGGCAGGCTGGCCATGACCAGCTCGCGCTTGCGCTTTTCGTACCAACGGGTGCGAAAGGCCCAGGGGTCTTCGCTGCTGGCATAAAGGTCGGCGAAGTAGTGTGCGTCGAGGCTCATCACGGCTCCTTACAAAAACACCAGTTCGAAAGGCTGCAGCAAACAATCCTGCAAATGGGCTGGCAGCACGGGCGGTTGGCCGTCATCCGGCTCCAGTTGGCTGGTGTGTGCGGCCAGGGCCTTGCGCTTGCGGGCCAGGCGGCTTTCATCCAGCTGCACGCGGTGAGCCCGTGGCCAAGGCAGGCGCGGGTCGTCGGGTTGCGCCCAGTGCCAGGCCCAGACCGGCACCTCCACCAATTGCACCTTGCGCGCCATCGAGGCTTGCGCGGCAGCCCTGCCGACCGCTTCGTGATCGCAATGGCCGTCGTTGCGCCAGGTCGCCATGAGCAGGTCGTCAGGCTTGAGCAACTGGCTCAGGTGGTTGACTAGAAAGGCTTCGTCGCGGGGTAGCGCGCCGTCTTTGAGGTGCAGCCTGCGCCAGTCCAGCCGGTTGAGGTCCAGGTCGAGCTGTTGCAGTGCGTGACGGCTTTCCAGCGGTCGCTGTCGGCGCAAGCGATGTTCTGTCCAGTGCCTGGAACCTGGGTGGCTGCCCTCGCCATCGGTGGCCGAAATCAGCACCAGGTCGTCCTCACGTCCGTGAAAGCCGGCCAGCAAACCACCCGCCATGAGAATTTCGTCATCCGGGTGGGGGGCGATCATTACCAGGCGACGGCCCGGCGGGCACAGTTGCTTGGGGTCGATCCAGGTGGCCCTGGCCAGGTGCGCTGCATGTTGCCAGGCCGACCAGGGTGTACCGCTACTTGACTGGATCAGATTCATAGCTGCCAGGCTCCTGCTGGCAGGTTAGCCAACTGCTGTCCGAGGGCCGCCAGGTCACGCTCGGCGTGGCTTTGACGCAGGAACACCGGCAAGTCGGCGCTTAAGCGGGCAAAGTGGCTGCTGCGGCAAAACGGCGAGGCGCCCAAGGCCCGGCCCACGTGATGGATCACCTGCTCGACGGCCTGCTCGACGTGCGCGCGGGTTCGCCGCACTTCGAAACTGGCATCTGCGCTCGGCTGGCGGTCGATCCAGGCCGCGCATTCGCGCAGCGCTGCCCTGGCGCCGGACAAGGCGGCGTCTACAGCCCCCAGGTGCGCGTCGGCATGGGGGTCTGGACGCGGGTTGCGACAGTGTTCACGCAAGTAGTCCGCAAGTGCCTCGGCGGCGCCGTACCAGCACGCCGCTATGCCCGCACCGCCGTGCCAAAAGCCGGGGCGCGACACATACTGCCCCGGCCTTCCGATGGCGATGCCGGGTGTATGGTTGAACTCGACCTCGACGCTCGCGGTGGTAGCCATGCCCACAGCCTGCCAGTGCTCGATGTTCAAGCCTTGGCTTGGGTGCGACAGCTCTATCGCCACCAGTTGGGGTTGTTCGTCATCGCCCCACGCGGTGATAAGCGCACGGTCGATCTGCAAGGCCCCTGAACACCAGGCTTTGCGACCAGAGAGACGCACATGCTCGCCTTGGCGTTCGATGATACGCGCGCGGGCATCCGGCGGTTCGGCTGCCCAGACACCCCAGATACCTGCTTGCGCAAGGTGCGCGGCGCCGCATTCGGCAAGAATCGCCAAGGCATCGGTATGGCCCTCGTAGAGCTTGGCCAAGGCCATGTCACAGCCTGCGATACGTGCCAGGCTCTGCCACCGGCGTAGCGTGTTGCCTTGGCCGGGCAGGGGCAGCAGGTCAAGGTGATCGGCCTGCAGCGCCTGCATCAGCGCGGGGAGCTGGGTATCGAGGTTCAGCGCCTGCGGCCTTTCGGTGAAGGCGCGCAACAGGCGGTCGAGGGTGTTCAGTTCAAAGCCCTGAATAATGCTCATCAGCCCAGCCCTATCTGCTTGCGCATGCGCGCGGTGATCGATTGACGGGTCTTGCCCATATCGGCCCAGGGGTCGTCCACTTCGCTCAGGCGTTCGTGGAGGTTGCCGATGTGCCATTGGTTGGCACCTTTGAGCTGCGTCAGCTCTTCGCGCCAGATCGGCACGGACACCGGCAGGCCCTCCCGCGCGCGCAAGGAATAGGCACAAGCGGTGGTAGCGCCTTTGCCATTGCGCAGATAGTCGATGAAAATTCGCCCGACCCGGTTTTTCGGGCCCGACACGGCGCTGAGCCGATCGGGAAACAGATTGGCCAGGTAATTGACGATCGCATGGCTGAAGTCCTTCACCTCGTCCCAGCCGGCCCTTCGGGTCAGTGGCACGACAATGTGGATACCCTTGCCGCCACTGGTCTTGAGAAACACCTTGAGGCCAAGCGCGTCGAGCAGGGTCAGGGTCAGTTGTGTGGCCTCCAGCATGGCCTTCCACGGCAGCGCCGGGTCGGGGTCCAGGTCGAGCACGAAGCGGTCGGGTTTGTCGAAGTCTTTGTCGGTGGCGTTCCAGGTATGCAGTTCGAGCATGTTCATCTGTACCGCGCCCAGCAGGGTATCGGCGCGGTTGATGACCATGGCGGCATGACCTGCCTGTTTCTTGTCGTAGCTGACCATAGTGGGGATGTGCAACTGGCCGGCGTTTTTCTGGAAGAACAGCTCACCTTCGAGGCCATCGGGGGCGCGTACCAGCGCCACGGGGCGGTTTTTCAGGTGGGGCAGAATCCATGGGCTGACCTGCGCATAGTATTCGGCGACTTGCCGCTTGGTGGTTGCGCGGGTGGCATCGATGACGCGGTCAGGATGGCTCAGGCGCAGTTCGCCCGGCGCCTCGGGCGTGTGCTGAGCCTTGCTTTTGGTCACGGACTTGCCAGGCATGGCCTGCTCCAGGTCGATAGCAGCCGCGGGTTTGTCATCACGCAGGCCGTGGAACACCGCATGACGCACCACACCGTCTCGGGTCATCTGTGCGTAGGCAACCTCGGCCAGCAGCGTCGGCTTGAGCCAGTGCACGCCCCGGGCTTCGGCGCCGGTTGGCGGGTTGCTTAGCATCGGCTTGGCGGTTTCCAATGGCTTGAGCCGCGCATGAAGAGTGCCCAGGGTGGCAGCGCTGAAGCCTGTGCCGACCTTGCCGGCATAACGCAGCTCGCCGCTGTCGTCGTGCACGGCCAGCAGCAAGGCACCAAACGCGCTGCGGCTGCCTTTGGGGTCGGTGTAGCCGACAATCACGAATTCCTGGCGTTGCTGGCACTTGAGCTTGATCCAGTCGGCGCTGCGGCGGCCCGTGTAAGGGCTGTCGGCGCGCTTGCCGATCAGGCCTTCGAGCTTCATGCGGCAGGCACTGTCAAGCAGTGAGTCAACCGGTTGATCGAATCCTTCAGAGAACCTCAGCCATGGTGAGTCGTCACGCTCAAGCAACTGCTGCAGGGTTTTGCGCCGCGCTTGCAGTGGCAACTGGCGAAGGTCCTGGCCCCCCAGAAAGGGCAGGTCGAACAGGTAATAAAGGATGTGCTGATCGTCCTCGACGTCAAACGCGTTCTGCAGGGCCTGGAAGTCGGCTACGCCGTGCTCGTCGTTGACCACCATCTCGCCGTCCAGCCATGCCGAGTCGAGGCCAAGCTTGCGCAGCGCCGCGTGCTGATGGGGTAGCTTGGCGGTCCAGTCATGGCCGTTGCGGGTGTACAAGCGCACGTCATCGCCGTCGATGCGTGCGAGGATCCGGTAACCGTCGAACTTGACCTCGTACAGCCAGTCACCTGCAGGTGGCGAGTCGACCAGGGTGGCCAACTGCGGTTGCAGTGTGTCGGGCAACGGAGCCTTTTGTGCGCTTGCCTTGCGCTTGCGTGTACGCGGTGCCGCTTTTTCGGCAGGTTTGCTGCGCCTGGGGAGCAGGGTGCGCTCGCTGAGCACGCTGTCAGGCTGGGCCTCGACGATGCTGTAATCAGCCTCGCTACGGGCTTGTTCATCGTGCGACTTGACCAGCATCCATTGCTCTTTCTTGCCGGCCAGGTGAGTGCGAAACAAGTTCCAGACACCACTGAGTTTCTCGCCCTGCAGGCGAAAACGCAGCTTGCCCTTGGCGTAGGCCTGCTGCGCGTCACCTTCAGGCTCCCAGATGCCACGGTCCCAGACGATCACATCACCCGCGCCGTAGTGGCCTTCCGGGATAGTGCCCTCGAAATCGGCGTAGTCCAGCGGGTGATCCTCGACGTGCACGGCCAAGCGCCGCACCTTCGGGTCCAGTGACGGGCCCTTGGGGATGGCCCAGCTCTTGAGGGTGCCATCGAGCTCGAGGCGAAAGTCGTAGTGCAGGTGGCCGGCGTCGTGTTTCTGGATGCAAAACTGCAGGGCATGCGGCTGCCGGCCACGGCCACGTTTACCACTGGGCTCGGGCGTGGCGTTGAAATCGCGCTTGCGCTGATACTCCTGCAGGGGCTTGGCCATGGCGGGGTCCTGAATCGCGGGGGCTCTTCAGGTGGGAGAGGGCGGTGACAAGGGAGTTCAAAATTTCCGTAATACTCGACTGAAACGTCCTCTGCGCTGATGCGGGTGAATATTCTGATGGCTTGAGGCCGTTTCTGGCATGAAAACTCTGAATTTCCCCCGGTGGGTGCAGTCGACCGTGTGTAGCCCACTGATGGAGAACGCACATGTCTCGCCCCGATCAACCCAAGCCTTACACACCTACCGAAATCGACGACACCGAAGACCGCATGGGCAGTGTCCATGAGCTGGACTTCAGTGACCGGAATGACGAACGCGAAGGGTGGGTGGGCAATGAGCGACCTGCCCGTGAAGATGCGCAGGCGTTTACGCCACAGCGCGTCGCCGAAAGCGGCATGACGGGCGGCGAAGCACTGAGCGACAGCCTCCACGAAGACAATGTCACCTATGACGACATGAGCCCGGATACCTTGCTGGATGAGACGGGTGCCCGGGACCCGTATGAAGACGGCGACGGCGAAGGGCCGGCTGACCAGTTGTTGCGGCAGGTCAATGCGAACGAAATTGGCGGGGGTTTCGGCCTGGATGAAGCGGAGCTGGCCCGGTCTGCACCACTCGACGGCCAGCCGTGGAGTGATGATGTGGTAGACGAGGAGGACAAGTCCTGAGCGCTCGTTATGCATCGCTGCCAGTCGGTTAGGGCCAAGGGGGCAAGCCAGCTCCTACACAGAATCCTGTAGGAGCTGGCTTGCCTTGGGCTGCACAGCAGCCCCAATTTCCCGGCCCGAGGCCATTTTAGAGCGCTAGGCTGGATTATCACGCTGGCGCATGGCCTTGGCGCGCTTTTCCAGAATCAGGTACGTCACGACGGCCAGCAGCAACGGAAGCAGGTAATAAAGCGTTCGATAGCCAAGCAACGCCGCTACCAGAGTGCCCTGGGGGATCTGGCCATGCAGCAACGCCAGGAAAACGGTTTCAAGCACGCCAAGCCCGGCCGGGATATGCGCAACCACACCTGCAACGCAACTGATCAGCAGAATCCCGAGAATCGACGGGTAGAAGGCTTCCCCAGGCAGCAGCCAGAAGATCAGCAAGGCCATCAACGCCCAGTTGCTGGCGCCAAGGGCGACCTGGCACAGCGCCAGCCGCCAGCCAGGCAGGGTGACTTCATGCTCACGCCATTGCCAGGTGCGTTTTTTCGCGAAGCCGCAGGCCAGCAAGTAACCAAGGGCGATGGCTAGCAAGGCAAAGCCGATCAGTTGCAAGCCCGTGGCACCGACTGCCCAGTTGCTTGGCAGTTCGACCAGGCGCAGGGCAAATACCGTACCGGCCAGCAGCATATAGCCCATCCAGTTGGTCAGCAGGCCAAGGGTCAGGATGCGGGTGATCGTCGCCGTGTCCAGGCCCAGCCGGCCATACAGCCGATAGCGCAAGGCGACGCCGCCCACCCAGGTGGTGAAATTGAGGTTGAAGGCATAGCACACGAATGCCACGGGCAGCACCTGCCTGGCGGGCAGCGTGTGGCCGGTGTAGGCACGCGCCAGTAAGTCGTAACTGGCAAACGTCAGATAGCTGCACAAGGCAATGGCCAATCCGATGGCCAAAGTACCGGGTTTGTAGGCCAGCAGCGACTGACGTACCTCGTTCCAATCCAGATTGCGCGCCAGCATGTACAGCAGGGCAGGGATCAGTATCAGCAACAATACGGTAAACAGCCGCTTGCCCCAGGTTTGCCATTGTTTTCGTGCCATCACGTCTGGCCCTCGTGAAAATCGCCGTGGGCCTGGTCTTCTGGCTGCAGTGAGCGCAAGCGCTGGCGATGCGCTGGAAACCAGCCGGCGATGCGCGGAAAGTGACGTATGGCGTGGAAGCACAGAAAGATCAGCGGTGCCCGCCACCAGTAGCCGCGGATCATGCGCTCCAGCGTCACCGCTTTACACTGTTCGCGGGCCAGTGACTGCAAGTGCTGGTGCAATTGCCGGTTAAACCCGTGATCGCGGATAAACAAATTGGCCTCAAGGTTGAGCGACAAACTCAACGGGTCCAGGTTACTTGAGCCCACGGTCGCCCACTGATCGTCGACCAACGCGACCTTGCCGTGCAAAGGCCGGCTGCAATACTCGTGGATATGCACGCCGTCACGCAGCAGGTAGTTGTACAGCAACCGCGACAGGGCGCGTACCCAGCGCATGTCGGGCTGGCCCTGCAGAATCAAGGTCACGTCCACACCGCGCCGCGCCGCATTACGCAATTCGCGCAGCAAGCGGTAGCCGGGAAAGAAATAGGCGTTGGCCACTACGATACGTTGCCGGGCGGCACGAAAGGCTTGCAGGTACTGCGCTTCGATCGCAGTACGGCGTTGGCCATTGTCGCGTTCGACCAATACGGCCGTGGTTGCCCCGGTAGGTTCGGTGACCGGCCGCACCTCGCTAGGGGGCTGCAGCACGGGGGACATCAGGCGCCGGCTGGTGGCGTGCACTTGCGCGACCACCGGGCCTGTTACCTCCACGGCATAGTCCTGCTTGGCCATGGGGCCGAAGTCGCCCAGGTGATCGGCACTGTAGTTGATACCGCCGATGAAGGCTCGCTGCCCATCGATCACCACGATCTTGCGGTGCAGGCGGCGGAACAGGTTGGTCCGCATGCCAACCAGCTTCGGCTGGGGGTCGAAGGCATGGAAGCTGACACCGGCTTCGGTCATCGCCAAGATGAACGCATCCGGCAGGTCGGCAGTGCCATAACCATCGACGGCCACTTCGACGCGCACCCCCCGCTGTGCGGCTTCTATCAATACTTGCTGCAACTGCTGGCCGACCTTGTCATCGAAAATGATGAACGTCTCAAGCAAAATTTCTTCCCGCGCCTGGGCCATCGCCTCGAATACGCGCGGGTAATACGCTTCGCCATTGATCAACAGCTGCACACTGTTGCCGTCTAGCCAGGGTCGGTTCACAGGCTTATCTCCGCGGCAAGGGGTGCATGATCGGAGAGGTGCGACCATGGGTATTTCGACAACACCTGCGCCTTGGCCGGCATGGCATTGCGCAGGTAGATTCGGTCAAGCCGCAGTAGCGGCAAACGCGCCGGGAAGCTGCGTGCCGGCGTGCCGAAATGCTCGCCAAAGGCTTCGACCAAGTGTTCGGACAACAGCGCATCGGCTTTCAGACGCCAGTCATTGAAGTCGCCGGCAATGATCACCGGTGCCTCGCGCGGCAGGCTGTCGAGTAAGTCCAGCAGCAAGCGCACCTGGCGCTGGCGGTGCGCTTCGCGCAGGCCCAGATGCACGCACACCGCATGCACCTGGGCGTGCCCGGGCACCTCCAGGCGGCAATGGAGCAAGCCGCGCTGTTCATTGCCGTCGATGGAGACATCCAGGTTGTCGAACTGGCTGATAGGGAATTTCGACAACAAGGCATTGCCGTGATCGCCATGGGGGTACACGGCATTGCGCCCATAAGCGAATTGCGGCCACATGCTGTCGGCGAGAAACTCGTACTGCGGGGTTTCTGGCCAGGCCGCGTGACGCACTGCGTGCTGCTGGTGGCTGCCGTGTACCTCCTGCAAAAACACCAGGTCGGCGCCGGTGGCGCGTACAGCCTCTCGTAGCTCAGGCAGGATGAAGCGCCGGTTAAATGCCGTGAAGCCCTTGTGCACGTTGATGGTCAGCACATTCAGGCTATGCACCGTGGTGACGTTGTCGATGATGCGGCGGGGGGCTGGCAGGGTTCTGTTCAACGCTCGACCTCCGGCTCGACGCCAGGTTCGGTGAGCTGGTCGTAGTCCAGCTTCAACTTCTCCAGAAGGCGGCGGGCGTCGTAGGGCGCGTGGACCTTGTCCGGGCGCAGCCCCTTGGGGTAGAAATCCTTGCGCCAAGGCCTGTAGCGCCACCCTGAAATACCGATGCGGATCTCGCTCACGCTGCCTTCCTCATTGCCAGCTCTTTGGGAGGTCACTCTGAAAATGCGACTGGCACGGCGCGCTGAGGTTCAGCACGGTTGACCAACGGGAGCATGAGCGCAGTTGAACTTTGCCGCCCATGGCGTTTCCACCGCATACCGGTGATTGCACATCAAGATCGACGAACTGCTGCGCACTACCCAGCGGGCGCACAAGGCATTGCTGGACCTGGAAGACATGGACCCGGCCCAGTTGCACGCGCTGCGCAAGCAGTACCGGCAGATGGCCGGGCAAGGCGACGATGGCCAAGAGGCGAAAGACGATGTAGCCCAATGAAGGTTTGCCTGTTCACTGGAATGCCCCGCCACCCCTGGAGGCTAGTATGGCCAGACATATCATCCATTTTACCGGACCCATCAACTCATCCACCTGCGGCAACCTGATCAATACCTGCTCGCGCGCCATGCAACAAGGTGCAGAGCTGCTGCAATTGAACATCGCGACCATGGGCGGTGAATGCAGCTACGGGTTTACCCTGTACAACTTCCTGCGGGCGTTGCCGATTCCGTTGCACACCCACAACCTGGGGACAGTGGAATCCATGGGCAATATCCTGTTTCTCGCAGGCGAGCACCGAACGGCCTGCGCCTTCAGCAAGTTCTTGTTTCACCCCTTCCATTGGACGCTGCATGGGTCGGTCGACCATGCCAGGATGGCCGAATATGCAATGAGCCTGGACTACGACCTGCGGCTCTACGCGCAGATTGTGGCAGAACGTACCGAGGGCAGTGCCGAGGTGCTGGACGTGCCGCGTTACCTGATGGCTTATCCGCGGATACTGGGGCCCAAAGAGGCGCTGGAGAGCGGGCTGATCCATGCCATCGACGAACTGCCCATCGAGTCGCAATCCACCCAGTGGAGCGTGCATGCGTGAGGTCGGTGGTTCCCCTGGAAAAGAGGATCAAAGGGCGTTTTTCGCCGCTTGTGCCTAAGGTTGCCAAGTTTTTTGAATTTTCTGGGCCTGCCCAGATCAATCAAAAGGTCATCCATGGAGAAGAGGAGGCCCCTGCGATGCCTGGTCCACAGCTGTACATCATCGATTACCAACTGCATGGTCAGCCACGCAGTTTCATCATTCGTCTGGAACGGTTGGACAATGCCGAGGCCTGGCATTGGGCAAGTTGTGATGCGGGCATCGGCATCATTCCCAAGTTCGGGCGGGAGAAGATCAAGAAAGTGAGCAGGCCGATGGCTGAGCGATATGGGATTACGGCTGTGAGCTGGCGTATTTCGGGGAGCAAACCCAACCAGCCAGTGGGTGACCCTGCAGTGGTCGGCTGACAACCGATTTGGCAATGGGCTGCGATGCAGCCCATTGCTGACCAACGGCGCCTGTCAGACAGGCTTCTTCAACACCAAAGTCAGAATGTCGTAGCTGGCCACCAGCTCACCCAACTGGTTGGTGACCTCCACGTCCCACGCCACCACCCCTTGCGGCTGCCCCAGCGGGCTGGTCTTGCCCTGGTCGATCTTGCGCTTGCAGGTCAGGCGTGCCTGGATGGTGTCGCCGATGCCCACCGGGTTGATGAAGCGCAGGGTATCCAGGCCGTAGTTGGCCAATACTGGGCCTGCGCCAGGGGAAACGAACAGGCCCGCCGCCGCCGACAGTACAAAATAGCCATGGGCAATGCGCTTGCCAAACTGCGACTCCTTGGCGGCGATCTCGTCGAAGTGCATGTAGAAGTGGTCACCCGACAAGCAGCCGAAGTTGACCAGGTCCGCCTCGGTCACGGTGCGCCGGTGGGTCAACAGCGACTCGCCGATTCGCAAGTCCTGGAAGTAGCGGCGGAACGGGTGCACCTCGCTCTCGATCACGTCGGCGCCGCGCACGTACTCGCCCGTTACCGCCGTGAGCATGCTCGGTGAGCCTTGTACGGCGGCACGCTGCAGGTAGTGCTTGACTGCGCGCAGGCCGCCGAGCTCTTCACCGCCGCCAGCGCGGCCAGGGCCGCCGTGCTTGAGCTGGGGCAGCGGCGAGCCGTGCCCGGTAGATTCGAGCGCGGCCTCGCGGTCCAGTACCAGCAGGCGACCGTGCCAGGCGGCGGCAGCGGGGATGGCCTTGGCGGCAACCGCACGGTCGGCGGTAACCAGGGTCGCCACCAGGCTGCCCTTGCCACGGGCGGCCAGGGCCAGGGCTTCGTCAAGGTCGTGGTAAGCCATCAACGTGCTGACCGGGCCGAACGCTTCGATATCGTGAGCACCGCCTTCGGCATGCGGGTCGCGCGCTTGGAGCAAGGTTGGCGCAAAGAATGCCCCCTCGGCAACACCCTCGCCACGCGGCGCGAAACCGTCGCTGGCGCCGAACAGCTGATCGCAACTTTGCAGCAGGCTGCGAACCCGCTCGCCCACGTCACGCTGCTGGTCATGAGAGGCCAGGGCGCCCATGCGCACGCCTTCCAGCGACGGGTCGCCAACCACTACTTTGCTCAGGCGCTCGCGCAAGCGGGTGGCGACGGCGTCGATGTGCTTGGCGGGCACGATGGCGCGGCGGATGGCAGTGCATTTCTGCCCGGCTTTGGTGGTCATTTCGCGCACCACCTCTTTGATGTACAGGTCAAACTCTTCGCTGTCCGGGGTCACGTCCGGGCCGAGGATCGCGCAGTTCAGCGAATCGGCTTCGGCGGTGAACGGTACCGAGTTGCGGATCAGGTTCGGCGTAACCCGCAATTTGGCGGCAGTATCGGCGGAACCGGTGAAGGTCACCACATCCTGGCCTTGCAGGCGGTCGAGCAGGTCACCGGTGCTGCCAATTACCAGCTGCAGGCTGCCGGCCGGCAACAGGCCAGACTCCTGCATCAGGCGTACCACGGCTTCGGTCAGGTAGCTGGTCGAGGTTGCGGGTTTGACGATGCACGGCATGCCAGCGAGGAAGGTCGGCGCGAACTTCTCCAGCATGCCCCAGATCGGGAAGTTGAACGCGTTGATGTGCACGGCGACACCGGCGCGCGGCACCAGAATATGGCTGCCGGCGAAGTGGCCTTGCTTGCCCAGCGCAATGGCCGGGCCTTCATGCACCAGGTTGCCCGACGGCAGTTCGCGGCTACCGATGCCAGCATAGGCGAACAGCGTGGCATTCCCGCCTTCGATATCGATCCAGCTGTCGGCGCGTGTGGCGCCACTGTGGTGGGACAAGGCGTAAAGCTGCTCTTTGCGCTCGGCCAGGTACAGCGCCAGGGCCTTGAGGCGGGCTGCGCGTTGCTGGAAGTCCATGGCCATGAGTTCGGCCAGGCCACGGGCGCGGGCAAAGTCCACGGCTTCGGCGAAGTCTGGGCGTTCTTCATGGCTGTAGGCCAGAACGTGACCGTTCAGGGCGCTGCGCAGGGCCTGGGCGCCGTGCTGGCCGATCCAGCGGCCAGCGATGAAGCTCTGCAGGGTTGGGGCGTCAGACATGCTGTTCTCCTCGTGTGGGCGCTGTTACCACAGCGCCAGGGTGTAGCCGATGATCAGGCGGTTCTCGTCCACGGCATTGGTCAGGCCATTGCCGGAACGGAAAGTGACGTTGCGCCAGCGCAGGCTGACGTCCTTGAACGGGCCGCTCTGGATGACGTAGGTAAGGTCGGTGTCGCGCTCGCGCTCACGGCCGTTGCTGACGGTCGCAGTCTCGGCATGACGGCCGTCGGTGTAGCGGGTCATGAAACTCAGGCCCGGGATGCCCATGGCGACGAAGTCGTAGTCATAGCGCACCTGCCAGGAGTCGAGCCCGGCGCGGGTAAAGGTGTTGTAGGTGACCAGGTTGACGGTGAACGGGTCGCCGCCGTTGACGAAGGGGAAGGCGCTGTCGCCGGACATCTGTTGCCAGGTGGCGGTGAACTTGTGCGCCCTGACGCCGAGGGTGAACATGGCGTTGAAGTTGCGGTTGTCGATGTTGCCGGCGCGTTCTGCGCCGTCGTTGCGGCTGTCGAAGTAGCGCAGGTCGCTGCGCAGGCTCAGGCCTTCGCCCAGCGGGCGGGTATCGACCAGGCCGACGAACTGCTGGCGGTAGATGTCTTCGAGCTTGGCGTAGTAGTAGCTGACGCTGGTCTGCGGGGTAATGGCATAGCTGCCGCCGCCGAAATCCAGGTGGTCGCTGCTGGCGGCGCCGTAGCCTATGTCGTCTCGGCCGGAAGAGTCGCGCAGGTTGGCCTTGCTCAGGCGCCCGGCGTTGACGGTGAGGCCGTTGAGCTCCTGGCTGGTCAGCAGGCCGCCCTGGAACGTGGAAGACAACAGGCGGGTGTCGTTGTACACCACCACCGGCAGGATCGGTTGCAAGGTGCCTAGGCGCAGCGTGCTCTTGGACACCCGCACCTTTGCGGTCAGGCCCAGTTCACTGTAGTCATCGACAGGCTCGTGGCTGTTCGGGCCAAACGGCAGCAAGCCGGTGTTGCGGCGGTCGCGGCTGGAGTCGAGCTTGATGCCCAACTGGCCCATGGCATCCACACCAAAGCCTACCGGGCCTTCGGTAAAGCCCCACTCCAAACGGGCGGTAAAGCCTTGGCCCCATTCCTCGGCCTTGGCCTGGGGCGCATTGCTCTGGCGGAAGTCGCGGTTGATGTAGTGGTTGCGCAGTTCCAGGCGTGCATGGCTGTCGTTGATCAAGTCCGCCATGGCCGGCAAGGGCAGGGCGAGCGTGGCGAGCCAAGCGGCAGAAGAGAAGCGAGTGCGGTTCATTGTTGTTGTACCCGACATGGTTGTTCTCGAAGTCAGTGCTTGCTGGCGCCGGCGGCGCCAATACCGGTCATGGAGCGGATGAACTGCGCCAAGTAGCGGCCACGTTCCTCGTGGGCTCTGGCGGAGCTGTCGGTGACCGAGAACACCCAGGCACCGAGGAACGCCAGGCTCATCGAGAACAGCGCCGGGTTGCTGTACGGGAACAGTGCCTGTTCGTTGTGCAACACGTTGACCCACACCGCAGGGCCGAGTACCACCAGCACGACGGCCGAGAACAGCCCGGCCATGCTGCCGCACACCGCACCGCGGGTGGTCAGGCCTTTCCAGAACATCGAGAGCAGTAGCACCGGGAAGTTGACCGAGGCGGCCACGGCCAGCACCAGGCCGGAAAGGAAGGCAATGTTCTGCGACTCGAACACCAACCCAAGCACGACCGCCAGCAGGCCGATCACCAAGGTGGCGATACGTGACACGCGCATTTCTTCCTGTTCGGTGGCCTGGCCTTTGCGTACCACGCAGGCATAGAGGTCGTGGGATACCGCCGACGCGCCGGACAGGGCCAAGCCCGCCACTACCGCAAGAATGGTGGCGAAGGCCACGGCGGAGATGAAGCCCAGGAACAGGTTGCCACCGACCGCCTGGGCCAGGTGCACCGCGACCATGTTGCCGCCGCCGATGATCGCACCCGCCGCATCACGGTAGGACGGTTCGGTGCCGACCATGACGATGGCGCCGAAGCCGATGACGATCAGCAGCAAGTAGAAGTAGCCGATAAAGCCGGTGGCGTAGAACACGCTCTTGCGCGCTTCCTTGGCATCGCTGACGGTAAAGAACCGCATCAGGATATGCGGCAGGCCCGCAGTGCCGAACATCATGCCCAGGCCCAGCGAAATGGCATCCACCGGGTTCGACAGCAAGCCTCCCGGTGCCATGATCGCCTGGCCCTTGGCGTGCACGGCCACGGCGCTGGCAAACATCGCCTCGGTGCTGAAGCCAAAGTGCTTGAGCACCATGAAGGCCATGAAGCTGGTGCCGGAGAGCAGCATCACCGCCTTGATGATCTGCACCCAGGTGGTTGCCAGCATGCCGCCGAAGGTCACGTAGGCGACCATCAACACCCCAACCAGCATCACCGCGTACAGGTAGCTGATACCGAACAGCAGTTCGATCAGCTTGCCGGCCCCGACCATCTGTGCCACCAGGTACATCAGTGCCACGACCAGGGTGCCGAATGCCGAGGTCAGGCGTACTGGGGTTTGGGCCAGGCGGTAGGACACCACGTCGGCGAAGGTGTACTTGCCGAGGTTGCGCAGGCGCTCCGCGATCAGGAACAGGATGATCGGCCAGCCGGCCAGTACACCCAAGGCATAGAGCAGGCCGTCGTAGCCGTTCATGAACATCATGGCGGAGATGCCCAGGAAGGAGGCTGCGCTGATCATGTCACCGGCGATCGCCAGGCCATTCTGCATGCCGGTCAGGCCGCCGCCAGCGGTGTAGAAATCACTCGCCGAGCGGGTACGCAGGGCGGCCCAGCGGGTCACCAGCAAGGTGAAGCAGACGAACACCATGAACATCGAGATGGCAGTCCAGTTCATTGCGCGCACTCCTGCTTGACCTTGTCGTTCAGCGGGTCAAGCACGTTGTTGGCGCGGTGCACGTAGATGCCGGTGAGGGCGAACGACAACAGCACCATGATCACGCCCACCAGCATGCCGACGGTGGTCACGCCGCCGTTGAGCGACTGGCCTAGGGTGCTGGGCGAGAACGCCACCAGCAGGACGAAGCCGTAGTAGATCACCAGCATGGCCAGGGTCAGGGTGCCATTGAGGCGACGTTTGCGCCGGACCAGGTGCTGGAAATCGGGGTGGTTGGCGATGCTCTCTATGCGTTCGGGGGTCATGGCAAGCGATCTCTTGGTGTTGTAGTTGTTTTGAGGTCACACAGGTATTGCGGCGGTGCTCAGGGCCTCTTCGCGGGGCAAGCCCGCTCCCACAGGTACCGGATCGGCAGCGGAGGGATCGGTGCCTGTGGGAGCGGGCTTGCCCCGCGAAGAAGGCACCTGTGTTTCAGAGCTGGTCGAAGTCGAGCACCACTTTGTCGCTCACCGGGTAGGTCTGGCACGACAGCACATAGCCGGCGGCCACTTCGTAGTCTTCCAGCGCATGGTTGCTGTCCATCTCCACTTCGCCCTCGATCACCCGGCACTTGCAGGTCGAGCACACGCCGGCCTTGCACGAATAGGGCAGCTCGGCACCGATGGCGTTACCGGCGTCCAGCACGTTCTGGCTGTTGCGCGGCAGGTCGAAGCTCAGCGCCCGGCCATCGCTGATCACGGTGATATGGCTGAGCGCCGAATCCACCTGACGCGCGGCTTCACGGGCCTCGCGGCGCGCTTCGCTGCCTGCGGCGGCGAACAGTTCGAAGTGGATACGGTCCTTGGCCATACCGTTGGCCTGCAGGCTGTCACGCACGGTTTCAGTCATGGCCTGGGGGCCGCAAATGAACGCAGCGTCCAGCGTGTCGACATCCAGCCAGCGGGAGAACAGCTGGCCGCATTTGTCGGCATCGATCCGGCCGTTGTAGAGGTCGACATCCTGCTGTTCGCGGCTGAACACGAAAATCAGGTTCAGGCGATCCAGGTAACGGTTTTTCAGGTCTTCGAGCTTGTCGCGAAACAGCGCGCCGGAGCTTGAGCGGTTGCCGTAAAGCAGGGTGAAACGGCTGTGCGGCTCACTTGCCAGGGTGGTGGCAATGATCGACAGGATCGGCGTGATGCCGCTGCCTGCGGCAACGCCCAGGTAATGGCCTTGGCGGGCAGGGTCAAGCGGCACGAAGAAACTGCCGGACGGTGGCATCACTTCCAGTTGCTGGCCGGCCTTGAGCACTTCATTGGCAAAGGCGGAAAAACGCCCGCCTGGCACGCGCTTGACCGCCACACGCAGCTCGCCGTCCTGAACGGCACTGCAGATGGAGTAGGAACGACGCACTTCTTCGTCATCCAGCTGGGTACGCATGACCAGGTACTGGCCCTGGGTGAAGCGGAATTGCGTCTGCAGGTGCTCGGGTACGTCAAAGACGATGGACACCGCGTCGCGGGTCTCGTTGCGCACTTGCTTGATGGTCAGGCTGTGAAACTGGCTCATGGTGTTCTCCACGGCTCAAATGCATTTGAAATAATCGAACGGCTCCAGGCACTCGCGACAGCGGTACAGCGCCTTGCAGGCCGTGGAGCCGAACTGGCTGAGCAACTCGGTGTGTGCACTGCCGCACTGCGGGCAGCACACCTGGGGCGCCTCGCCGAGCAGGCTGCGCTTGCTGGTGCTGCCCTCGGGTGGCGCGATACCGTAAGCCCGCAAACGCTGGCGACCCAGGTCGCTGATCCAGTCGGTGCTCCAGGCCGGGGTCAAGCGCCGCTCCACAGCAGGGGCAGCAAAACCGGCCTGTTGCAGCGCGTCACGGATGTCGGCCTCGATCACCTCGGTCGCAGGGCAACCGGAGTAGGTCGGCGTGACCACCAGGTGCAGGTGGCCGGCG
The DNA here is from genome assembly GCF_025905425.1 of Pseudomonas putida. Lineage (NCBI taxonomy): Bacteria > Pseudomonadati > Pseudomonadota > Gammaproteobacteria > Pseudomonadales > Pseudomonadaceae > Pseudomonas > Pseudomonas putida. Next base: position 2,342,368 of record NZ_CP109603.1, read on the forward strand.
CGCCAGTCCAGGTCGCGGACGATGCCGAGGTCGACCACGCTGACCACCGGCACTTCCGGGTCCATGACCTGCTCCAGCACCGCCCACGCCCGGGCCAGGTCGTCGCCACGGGCCGCGCGGGCGCCGAGGTCGCTGGCGATCAGCTCACCAGGTTGCATCGGGGTAGGCCCGTGGCAGGAACTGCATTTCGGCCAGCAACAGCCCCAGGTGCTCGGTGTGCAGGCCTTTGCGACTGTCCAGGTAGAAATGGCTGGCCGCTTTGGGCAGCGGCAGTTCGACCGAATCGAAAATTGCTGACACCTGCTTGAGCCAGGCTGCGCCGACGCTGTGCGGGTCGGCAGCGATACCGGCCTCGGCCAGACGAACTTCGTTGTCACTGCCCGCTGTCAATTCGACAGTGAAGCGCCACAGCGCCGGGATCGCGTCGAGCATGCGGCGACGGCTTTCGTCGGTACCGCCGCCCAGGCGCTGCACCCACTCGCCGGAGCGACGCAGGTGATAAGTGACCTCTTTGAGCGCCTTGGCGGCAATGCCGGCGATACGCTCATCGCTGGACGCGGCCAGGCCCTGCAGCACCGCGAAATGCCAGGCGTCGTAAAAAAATTGCTTGGTCATGGTCACGGCGAAGTCGCCATTGGGTTGCTCGACCAGCAGCAGGTTGCGGTAGGCACGTTCGTCACGGCGAAATGCCAGGGCATCGGCATCACGGCCGTCGTCGAGCAGCTCGGCGGCGTACTCCAGCCAGTTGCGGGCTTGGCCGACCAGGTCGAGACCGACATTCATCAAGGCCAGTTCTTCTTCGATGGCCGGCGCATGGCCGCACCATTCACAGAGCCGCTGGCCCTGCACCAGGGCACTGTCGCCCAGGAGCAGCAAGTAGGGGATAAGCGCTTCGTTATGCATGGCCAACCTCACATGTGTCCGACTTCGTCGGGCAGTTCGTAGAAGCTGGCGTGGCGGTAGACCTTGTCGTCCGAGGGGGCGAACAGCGGGTCTTTCTCGTCAGGGGAGGAGGCGGTGATCAGCGCCGAAGGCACCACCCACAGGCTCACGCCTTCGCTGCGGCGGGTGTACAGCTCACGGGCATTCTCGATGGCCATGGCGGCATCGGCGGCATGTACGCTGCCGACATGCTTGTGGTTCAGGCCGTGCTTGCTGCGCACGAACACTTCGTAGAGGGTCCAGACAGACATTTTCGATCTCCGCATCAATCGCCGCTCAGGCGGCGTTCTTGTTCTGTTGCTTGCGCGCATAGGCCACGGCGGCCTCGCGTACCCAGGCACCGTCCTCGATGGCCTTGCGCCGGGTGGCGACACGTTCCAGGTTGCACGGGCCGTTGCCCTTGATGACTTCGTAGAACTCGTCCCACTGGATTTCGCCGAAATCGTAGTGGCCGCGGGCTTCGTTCCACTTCAGGTGCGGGTCGGGCGCGGTGCAGCCGAGCAGTTCGAGCTGTGGCACGGTCTGGTCGATGAAGCGCTGGCGCAGTTCATCGTTGGTCTGGCGCTTGATCTTCCAGGCCATCGACTGGGCGCTGTTGGGGGAGTGCTCGTCACTGGGGCCAAACATCATCAACGACGGCCACCACAGGCGGTTGATGGCGTCCTGGACCATGTCCTTCTGCGCCTGGGTACCCTGGCGCATCATGGTCAGCAGCAGCTCGTAGCCCTGGCGCTGGTGGAAGCTCTCTTCCTTGCAGATGCGGATCATGGCGCGGGAGTAGGGGCCGTAGGAGGTGCGCTGCAGCACCACCTGGTTGACGATCGCGGCGCCATCGACCAGCCAGCCCACTGCGCCCATGTCGGCCCAGCTCAGGGTCGGGTAGTTGAAGATGCTTGAGTACTTGGCCTTGCCGCTGTGCAGCTTGGCGATTTCTTCGTCGCGGTCGGCGCCGAGGGTTTCCATGGCGCTGTACAGGTACAGGCCGTGGCCGGCTTCGTCCTGAATCTTGGCCATCAGCTGCAGTTTGCGCTTCAGGCTCGGGGCGCGGGTGACCCAGTTGCCCTCGGGCAGCATGCCGACGATTTCCGAGTGGGCGTGCTGGGAGATCTGCCGGATCAGGGTCTGGCGGTAGGCCTCGGGCATCCAGTTCTTGGCTTCGATCTTGATCTCGGCGTCGATCTTTTCCTGGAAGTTGCGTTCTTCGGGCGACATCTCGTCCAGCGACTTGACGCGTTTGACTCCGGTTTCCACTAGCTGTGCGTACATGTTCCGACTCCTGCTAAGGCATGAGTCATTTGTAAGCGATACAAAACATAACGTCAAACTGTTTTATGTGTATCGAATGAGTTTTGTGTATCACATGCTGGCCTTTTCGCGGGACAAGCCCGCTCCCACAGGATTCATGTGATCTCAGGCTTGCCGAGAGATCTGTGGGAGCGGGCTTGTCCCGCGAAGAGGCCTTCAGATTCAACGCAAAAAAAAGCCCCGGGCTGAGCCGGGGCTGCAAAAGGCAGCTGAAAAATCAGCTGGCCAACCGTTTGTCGTACACATGGCAAGCCTTGCCTTCAGAACGCTTGAGCGTACCGCAAGGCTGCAGCCGCACCTGGGTGCTGATGCCGATGTAGGTCTTGATCTGCTTGGTCAACTCACCGATGAGCAGCTTGCGCTGGCCCTCATCCATCGCCTGGCATTCGCCACGCAACTCCACATGCACCTCAACGCTGTCCAGGTTGCCATTACGATACAGATGAATCTCATACAGCTCTGAAAGCTGTTTTATTTTTAGCACCTGCTCTTCGATCTGAGTCGGGAACACATTGACCCCACGAATGATCAGCATGTCGTCACTGCGCCCGGTGATCTTGCCGATCCGCCGCATCGGCCGCGCGGTGCCCGGCAGCAGACGGGTCAGGTCGCGGGTTCGGTAGCGCACCATTGGCAGGGCTTCCTTGCTCAGCGAGGTGAACACCAGCTCGCCCAGTTGCCCGTCCGGCAGCACCTCGCCGGTGACTGGGTCGATGATCTCAGGGTAGAAGTGGTCTTCCCAGATGGTCGGGCCGTCCTTGGTTTCGATGCATTCCATCGCCACGCCCGGCCCCATGATTTCCGACAGGCCATAGATGTCGAGGGCCTGAATGCCCAGGCGCTGCTCGATGGAGCGCCGTAGCTCGTCGGTCCAGGGCTCGGCGCCGAAGATGCCCAGGCGCAGCTTGAGGTCGTGCGGGTCGATGCCCTGACGCTCGATCTCGTCGGCCAGGTTGAGCATGTAGGAGGGCGTGACCATGATGATGTCGGGCTGGAAGTCACGGATCAGTTGCACCTGCTTCTCGGTTTGGCCACCGGACATGGGTATGACCGTGCAACCCAGCCGCTCGGCGCCATAATGCGCGCCGAGGCCGCCGGTAAACAGGCCATAACCGTACGAAACATGCACCTTGTCGCCTTTGCGCCCACCGCCCGCGCGGATCGAACGGGCGACCACGTTGGCCCAGGTGTCGATATCGTTCTGGGTATAGCCGACCACGGTTGGCTTGCCCGTAGTGCCGCTGGAGGCATGCAGGCGCACGACTTCTTCCTGGGGCACGGCAAACATGCCGTACGGGTAGTTGTCACGCAGGTCGTTCTTGCCGGTGAAGGGGAACTTGGCCAGGTCTTCGAGCGACTTGAGGTCATCGGGATGGGCGCCGCATTCGTCGAAACGCTTGCGGTACAGCGGCACGTTGTCGTAGGCGTGCTTCAGGCTCCAGCGCAGGCGCTCCAGCTGGTGCTGGCGCAAGGCATCGACACTGGCGGTTTCCATAGGGTCAAGCAGGGCACGATCGGCATCATGGTACATGTTCATGGCTTCACTCGAATTGTTCTTGTACGCCGGCCGGCGCTGGTTCGCAGCCGGACCGTGAGTGTCATGGGCGCAGCATAACCGGCTGCGTTGTGTTCGGTAACAAGCCGTTGGTCAGAGGCGCTCGATGACCATGGCGATGCCTTGGCCAACCCCGATGCACATGGTGCACAGGGCGTAGCGGCCGGCGGTTTCTTCCAGTTCGTGCAGCGCGGTGGTGACCAGGCGCGCGCCACTCATGCCCAGCGGATGCCCCAAGGCAATGGCACCGCCGTTCGGGTTGACCCGTTTGTCGTCGTCGGCCAGGCCCAGCTCGCGCAATACCGCCAGGCCTTGGGCGGCGAAGGCTTCGTTGAGCTCGATGACGTCCATGTCGGCCAGTGACAACCCGGTGAGTTCGAGGACCTTGCGGGTTGCCGGTACCGGGCCAATGCCCATGATGCGCGGCTCGACCCCGGCCACAGCCATGCCGACAATCCGGCCTCGGGCCTTGAGGCCATGCCGACGGGCCGCTGCCGGGCTGGCCAGCAGCAGCGCACACGCGCCATCGTTGACACCGGATGCATTGCCAGCCGTAACGCTGCCACCCTCACGGAACGGCGTGCCCAGCTTGGCCAGTTGCTCCAGCGTGGTGTCGCCGCGCGGGTGTTCGTCATGCTCGACCCGCTTGGCCGGGCCTTTGCGCTGCGGGATCTCGACCGGCACGATTTCCCGTGCCAGGCGGCCTCGGGCCTGGGCGGCGGCGGCCTTGTGCTGGCTGCGCAGGGCGAAGGTGTCCTGGTCTTCGCGGGAGATACCGAACCTGGCGGCGACGTTTTCCGCCGTCTCGGGCATCGAATCGGTGCCATGTTCGGCCTTCATCAACGGGTTGACGAAGCGCCAGCCAATGGTGGTGTCGAACAGTTCGGCCGCGCGGCCAAAGGCGTGTTCCGACTTGCCCATGACGAACGGCGCCCGCGACATCGACTCCACGCCACCGGCCAGCATCAGCCCGGCTTCACCGCAGCGCAGGGCGCGCGCAGCGTTGCCGATGGCGTCCATGCCAGAGCCGCAAAGGCGGTTGATGGTGGTGCCCGGCACCTCGATCGGCAGGCCCGCTAGCAGGCTGGCCATGTGGGCGACGTTGCGGTTGTCTTCACCGGCCTGGTTGGCGCAGCCGAGGATCACATCGTCCACTGCGGCCCAGTCCAACTCCGGGTGACGCGCGATCAGGGCCTTGAGCGGGATAGCGGCCAGGTCGTCGGGCCGTACGCTGCTCAAGGCGCCGGCGTAGCGACCGATCGGCGTGCGCACGGCGTCGATGATCAGCGCATCGGCCAGGGTGTGTTCATTCATCTTGTGTCTCCAGCGCGAGCACCGTGCCGCGTACTTTGTAGGATTTGCCATGGAACACCGCCACCAGCTCACCGTGCTGGTTCTCGATGCGTACGTCATACAGGCCGGTACGCCCTTTGCGGCTGACTTCGCTGGCCGTGGCGGTCAGCACATCGTCGCGCAGCGCCGGCGCCAGGTAATCGATGCTGCAGCCCAGGGCCACGGTGGCCTGGTCGTAACTGTTGCAGGCAAAGGCAAAGGCCGAATCGGCCAGGGCAAAGAGGAAGCCGCCGTGGCAGGTGCCGTGGCCCTGGATCATGTCGGCGCGTACCGGCATGCGCAGGCAAGCCCGGCCAGGGCCGGCTTCGAGCAGGCTGATGCCCAGCCCCTGGGTAGCCTGATCGCGGGAAAACATCGCATCGGCACAGGCGTGTGCCAGCTCGACCTCATTCATGCAGATTGCCTCCTTGGGCTTCGCAGCGGCGCAACAGCAGGGAAGGGCGATAGCGGCTCTCGCCGTAGCTGCTTTGTAGGTTGTCGAGTACACGCAAGGTCTGGGAAATGCCGATGCGTGTGGCCCAGGCCAATGGGCCGCAGGGGTAGTTCACGCCTGCACGCATGGCCAGGTCGATATCGGTGGCGCAAGCAACGCCTTGCAAGACGGCATCGGCTGCTTCGTTAGCCAGCATCGCGACAGTACGCAGGACTACCAGCCCGGGCAGGTCGGCAACTGCGGTCACTTTCAGCCCGGCGCGCTGTAACAAGCCGACAGCGTGATCCCGGGCGTCGCTTGTGGTATCGGCAGACCAGCTGATGGCGATTCGCGATGCCTTGCTGTAGTCCAGGGCCAGGTCAACCAGCACCAGGTTGCGCAGACCCTCCTCGCGCGCACGCTGGGTAGCCAGGCGGCCATCGGAAAGTGCCAGGGTGGCATCGCCCACCTGGATCACGCCGCTGCCGGCACGCTCGGTCACGGTGATGCCACTGTGGCGCAAGCGCTCGACCAAGGGCTGCATGACGCCCAGGTGCCCCTCGGCCACACAGCCTTCAGGCTGTGCCGTGCTGTGCAGTTCTGCCGGCAGCGGGCGCTCGGCGCCCTCGGCGTAGCTATAGAAGCCTTGGCCGGTTTTTCGGCCGAGACGCCCGGCATCCACCAGCTCCTTCTGCACCAGCGAGGGCTGGAAGCGAAAATCGCCATAGAACGCCTCGAATACCGAACAGGTAACGGCATAGTTGACGTCATGGCCGATCAGGTCGGTGAGCTCGAACGCCCCCATGCGAAAGCCACCGGCGTCGCGCAACAGTGCATCCAGGGTGGCGCAATCGGCCGCACCTTCCTGCAACAGGCGCAGGCTTTCGGCATAGAACGGCCGGGCGACACGGTTGACGATAAAGCCCGGCGTTGAACGGGCGTGCACGGGTTGTTTGCCCCAGGCACTGGCGGTGTCGTAAAGGCAGGTGGCGACGGCGGGGGCGGTAGCCAGGCCCGAAACCACCTCGACCAGGGCCATCAGCGGTGCCGGGTTGAAAAAATGCATGCCAACCACTTGCTGTGGCCGCTTCAAGCCAGCGGCCAGGCTGGTGATCGACAACGACGAGGTGTTGCTGGCCAGGATGCAGTCGTCCGCGCACAGCGCTTCAAGCTCGTGAAACAGGGCCTGCTTCACTGGCAGGTTTTCAATAATGGCCTCGATGACCAAGCGGGCATCGGCCAGCGTGTCGAGGGTGTCCACTGGGCACAGGCGCGCGATGATCGCTTCACGCTCCCCCGCTGGCAGCTTGCCTTTTTCTACCAGGCGGGCGAGCTGACGGGCGATGCCCGCGACGGCCTGGGCAGCGGCACCTGGGCGGTTGTCGTAGAGTTTCACCGGGTGGCCGGCCTGCGCGGCCACCTGAGCGATACCAGCACCCATGGCGCCCGCACCGATCACGGCCACCTGGGTATTGCGGTCAAGTGCGCTCATGATCAACGCCCCTTGAACGCAGGTGTGCGCTTGCTCATGAAGGCGCTCACGCCTTCGCGGTAGTCCTCGCTGCGGCCGGCCAGGCGCTGCAGGTCACGCTCCAGCTCCAGTTGTTGGTCGAAACCGTTGTCGAAACTGGCGTTGAGGCTGCGTTTGATCAGGGCCAGGCCATAGGTTGGCTGGCTGGCAAGATGGCGGGCGAGGGTGAGGGCTTCGTCGCGTAGCGCGGCATCGTCGACCACGCGGTGGATCAGCCCCCATTGCTGAGCCTGTTCGGCCGTGAGGCGTTCACCCAGCATGGCCAGCGCCTTGGCCCGCGCCATGCCGACCAGTCGTGGCAGCAGCCAGGTGCCGCCTGAATCCGGGACCAGGCCGATCTTGCAGAAGGCCTGGATGAAGCTGGCCGAACGGGCGGCCAGCACCAGGTCGCAGGCCAGCGGTATGTTCGCACCGGCGCCCGCAGCCACGCCGTTGACCGCACAGACCACCGGCAGCGGCAAATCGCGCAAGGTGCGCACCAGCGGGTTGTAGAACTTTTCGATGGATTCGCCCAAGTCAGGCAGCTGCGCCCCTGGGGCGACATTGCGATCGGACAGGTCCTGGCCCGCGCAGAAGCCGCGGCCTTCACCGGTCAGCAGCAACACCCGCGCTTGGTTGCTCTGGCGTACTTGCTTCAATGCTTCGCGCACTTCCAGGTGCATGGCCGTATTGAAGCTGTTCAGCTGCTCCGGGCGGTTCAGTGACAGGAGGGCAACGCCGTCCTCGATGGAAAACAGGATGTGTTCGAAGGTCATGGCAGACTCGCTTGGTCAGTCGATGGGAAGGTGATCAGCGGCCTTTGAACCGGGCCTGGCGCTTTTCCTGAAAGGCGCGGATACCCTCGTCGCGGTCAGCGGTACCGGCGAGCAGGGTGAACGCGTGGCGCTCGAAACGCAGGCCACTGGCAAGGTCGATATCACCGGCCTTGAGCAGCGCCTCTTTGGCCAGGCGTACCGCCAGCGGCGCTTTGGCAGCGACACTGCGGGCCACTTGCAAGGCGCGCTCGACGGTCAGTTCCGGCTGGGTGATTTCACTGATCAGGCCGGCTTGCAAGGCGTGCTGGGCAGTGATGGCTTCACCGGTCAGCACCATCTGCATCGCCAGCGGCTTGCCCACGGCGCGGATCAGACGCTGGGTACCGCCAGCCCCGGGGATGATGCCAAGGTTGATCTCCGGCTGACCGAAACGGGCATCGGTAGCGGCGATGACAATGTCGGCGCACATCATCAGCTCGCAACCGCCACCCAGGGCGTAGCCGTTCACGGCGGCGATCAGGGGCTTGGAGAAGGCTGCGATTGTTTGCCAACAGGCGACGCGAGGGTCATTGAGGATGCCGACCAGATCGCGTTCGGCCATCTCGCGAATGTCGGCACCGGCAGCGAATGCCTTGCGGTTGCCGGTGATCACCACGGCGAAGGTCTGATCATCGCGCTCGGCGGCGTCCAGTTCGGTGGCTAGCTCCACCAGCAGTTCGGTGCACAGGGCGTTAAGCGCTTCTGGCCGTTGCAGGGTAATGAGCCGTACGCCGTGTTCCGGCGCCTGCGCATCGAGATAACGAGGCATAACGGGTTCCTCTGGCTGCACGCACGGCACATCGATTGGCCGGCATTTCTTGGAATTGTTTGCAGGGGCGAGGGCTGCCCCACGTCCAGGTGCCAACAGTATATGCCTTACGTGATACACAAAATCAACATACAAAAATGTTTGACGTATCCCTTTTGTCGGGGATCCGCAAAACTCATTGCTGATTCAGATTCGTGATTTAACGATTAATCTTCACGATTTACGCTGTTTTCTAGCAGATTTGCACGCAGATATGCACAACGCTAAAGCGATACAGTTGAACTCAAGATTGACGATCATAATTTTTATGATACAAGTTGACTTCACATTTCAAATCATTTCAGGAGCTTTGCCATGCCTTGCTACCGGCTAGACGGCCTGACGCCCGTGGTTCATCCCTCCGCCTATGTACACCCGAGCGCGGTGCTGATCGGCGATGTCATCATTGGCCCTCGCTGTTACGTCGGCCCGCTGGCTTCGCTAAGGGGCGACTTTGGCCGCATCGTGCTGGAGGAAGGCGCCAACCTGCAGGACACCTGCGTGATGCATGGTTTTCCGGGAGGCGACACGGTCATCGAGCGCAACGGGCATGTTGGCCACGGTGCGGTGCTGCATGGATGCCGGGTGGGGGAAGATGCCCTGATTGGCATGAACGCAGTGGTCATGGACGGTGCCCACGTGGCGCCGCGCTGCATCGTTGCCGCCACGGCATTCGTCAAGGCGGGGTTCGAATGCGCCGAACAAAGCCTGGTGGTGGGCTCCCCGGCGCAGGTCAAGCGCCCACTCACAGACCAAGAACTGGCCTGGAAGCAGCGCGGCACTGCCGAGTACCAGCACCTGACCCAGCGCTGCATGACTGCACTGGTCGAGTGCCCGCCGCTGGCCGAGGCCGAGCCTGGCCGCCCGCGCATGGGTGACTCTGGCATCAGGCCCAAAGGCAAGGCCCCGGCATGAGCCTGTCAGCGTCACGCAATGGCCAGGTGACCCGCCGCGCGGGTATAGTCGGGGCTTTCCCCGCGCACAGTTCCTCCATGAGCAATCTTGCCCCACTGAACAACCTGATCACTCGTTTTCAGGAACAGACGCCGATCCGCGCCAGCTCGCTGATCATCACCCTGTACGGCGATGCCATCGAACCGCATGGTGGCACGGTGTGGTTGGGCAGCCTGATCAACCTGCTGGAGCCGATTGGCATCAACGAACGGCTGATCCGCACCTCAATCTTCCGCTTGACCAAAGAAGGCTGGCTGACCGCCGAAAAGGTCGGCCGACGCAGCTATTACAGCCTTACCGGGACTGGCCGTCGGCGCTTCGAAAAAGCCTTCAAACGTGTCTACAGCCCCAGCCAACCCGCATGGGATGGTGCCTGGACCCTGGTGCTGCTGTCGCAACTGGAGGGTGGCAAGCGTAAAGCCCTGCGTGAAGAGCTGGAGTGGCAGGGCTTCGGCGTGATGGCGCCCAACGTGATGGGGTGCCCACGCGCTGACCGCGCCGATTTGGCTGCGACTTTGCGCGAGCTGGAAGCCAGTGACGACAGTATCGTGTTTGAAACGCACACCCAGGAAGTGCTCGCCTCAAAGGCCATGCGCGCGCAAGTGCGCGAGAGCTGGCGTATCGATGAGTTGGGGCAGCAGTACAGTGAATTCATCCAGCTGTTCAGGCCGTTATGGCAGGGTCTTAAAGAGCAGCCGCAACTCGATGCCCAGGATTGCTTCCTGGCGCGCACGCTCTTGATTCATGAGTACCGGCGGCTGCTACTGCGTGACCCGCAGTTGCCCGATGAGTTGCTGCCTGGGGATTGGGAGGGCAGGGCAGCACGCCAGCTGTGTCGCAACCTCTATCGCCTGGTGTTTGCCAAGGCCGAAGAGTGGTTGAACAGTGCACTCGAAACGGCTGACGGCCCATTGCCTGATGTGAATGAAAGCTTCTACAAGCGATTTGGTGGTCTTGCCTAGGTATTTTAAGGTTCACCCAGGTGAGCCTTATCGTGTCTAATGCTCACCTGGGTGAGTATTATGTTGGCTATAAATATTCTTTAAGTGTGCTATGGTTAACCTTAACCTAGTTAAAGTTAACCTTGGCGAGTCTTATGACGACCTATTTCCCAGTCGCTTGCGCCGATACGCTCAGTAAAATCGGCCTTTTGGTCAAGGCACGGCGCCTGGCGCTCGGACTGCGCCAAGCTGACCTGACAGCGGCAACCGGCGTTTCCGCGCATACCCTTCGCAAGATTGAAAGCGGCTCCGAACTGGTGGACCTGCGTTCGTTCATGCTGGTGCTGTGGCGCCTGGGTATCAGCGACACGGTTTTCGCCTCGCTGGAAGGCATAGAGCAAACCTCCCAGATCACTCGATTCAGTGATGACGATGATGCCCACCAAAGCCTGGCATCCCGCCGCGTGCGGCTGGCGAAACCCAAGTTTGAGGCGTTCTGATGTCACGTGCCTACATCTATATGGAGCAACCGGATACAGGTGAAGTCGTCACCCTTGGTCGATTGACTCTCAAAGGCAAACTCGGCGAGTTTCTCTATGCGCCTGACCACGTCGCGCGTGGCGGCTGGGTACCAGACCCCATCAATTACCCGTTACGCGCCGAGGCCTACACCGGCATCGCCAAGAACCGCGGCATACCCGGCTTCATCAATGACGCCATGCCTGATGGCTGGGGCGAAAGATTGCTGCACCGGGCTTACGGCAAGGAGCTTGGCACCCTCGACTTCCTACTCAAGTCACCGAACAACGACCGCGTTGGCAACCTCATGGCAGGAGGTGCAACAACGCCTGCTCCCGGCCTTGGCGATGGCACGGTGCCAACCTTGAAAGGCCTGGCGAAATTCGTTGCTGCATGTGAGGCGGTGTATGACGGCCAGCTCGACGCCGAGTCGGTGGCAACCCTCAACGTGCGCCAACAGCGTTCCGCCCTGGGCGGCGCACGGCCAAAACGTACGTTGCAGGATAACGGCATGCTGATTCTGGCCAAGCCGCGTGATCGCTTCGACCATTACGACCTGCCTTCGATTGAATACGCCTGCATGACCTTTGCGGCGGGGAAGGGCTTGAACGTGGCAAAAACCGCGCTGCATGCCGAAACCCCCTCGACCTTGCTGATCGAACGTTTCGACCGCACGCCCATCGCGCAGGGCGCCCGGCGCATGCCTATGCTCAGTGCGCTGACCTTGCTGGATTCGGAGTGGAACGGGGCGCATCATCGAGATTGGCGCTATGCCGCCGTGGCCGATGAAATGCGCCGTCGGGGTGTGCCCGATGCCGATCTGCAGGAGCTGTTCAAACGCATGTGCTACAACGCCCTGGTCGGCAACTCCGACGATCATCCGCGCAATCATGCGGTGATCTGGCTTGACGGCGGGTGGCGCCTGTCGCCCATGTACGATGTGCTGCCCATGCTTGAAGAAGGGCCCGCACAGACGTTGGCCATGGCGGTTGGCCGAGAGGGCAGCCAGATCAGCCGCGCAAATCTGCTCAGCCATCACGCCCACTTTGCCCTTACGCGCGAGCATGCCGAGCATCTGCTGGCGGAAGTGGCGGGGTGGGAGCACGAACTGAAGGCGCATTACGCGCAGCTGCTGGCGGGGAGCGATCTGGAGATGGCGGTTGCTGCGGTGAGCTCGGTGCGTATGCTCAGCTAAGGGTAGGGCGATGGCAGGTAACACCGCTTTCTAATGACATGCATTCCCATTTATACTTGCATCTCATTCCCTCTCTGTTATCGCTATCGTGCAGGCAGACCCTCCAAAACCCTCTTTGCTCGCCACCTTGATCCGTCATTACGACGACCTGGTCGATCATGTACGCCGACGCTTCGGTGAACGGGTTTTCGCGCGCGAAGTCGTTCACGACCTTTGCGTTCAGTTGCTGGAGAATGACGAGCGAGAAGGGGTGCGTCAGCCCTTGGCGCTATTGCGCAAGATCGCTCACGACAATGCCATCTCGTATTGCCGTCGCGAGCGTCGGCGGAGCAGTTTGATCGTCACGCTGGCGGAGCTGCCCGAAGTCGCCTGCAACACCGCATCCCAGGAGCGCCAGGTCGACGCCGCGAAGACGCTGGACAGGCTGGCTGCTGCCATTTCCCACTTGCCACCTCGCTGCCAGGCAGTATTCATCATGCACAAGCTGCACGAGATACCGCAGGCCGAAGTCGCCGAGCGGCTGGGCATCTCCCTGAAAACGGTAGAAAAGCATTTGCGTGTAGGTATGATCGCTTGCCGTGAATACCTGCAAACCGAGGTGGCGCCGTGAGCCGTCCACGCACTGAAGACAATGCCGAAGTCGATGAAGCGCTGGCCACATGTCGCGAGGACCTGAAGCGGCGCTTCCCTTTACCCGAGCGAGCACCTGCCAGAAAACCCCGAACTCGCGGCAAGGCAGTATCGCTTGTATTGTTGGCTCTGGTCGCGGGTGTGGCGTGGAAGAACCCTGCGTACCGTAACGAGCATTTTGTCACGCTGATTGGGCAGCGGCAGTCAGTGCAGTTGGCCGATGGCAGCCGGATCAAGCTGGACGGGGGCAGTGAGGTACGCGTGAGCTGGCATTTGCTCAGCCGGCAAGTGGTGTTGGTGCGCGGTCAGGCACTATTCGACGTTTCGCCCATGCTCTATCGACCGTTTTTGGTCGATGCAGGCAACGCGGACATACGTGTGGTCGGCACGCGATTCAACGTCAACAAGTACGCTGACGACGTCCGCGTGAGCGTTGCGCAAGGCAAGGTGGAAGTCAAAGGGCGGGCCTTGGACCGAACCTCGCAGCTTCAGGCAGGGCAGCAGTTGCTCGTCCATCACGGCATCCCGGATGAAGTCGTCGCGGGCATTGCCGAAGATGCAACCGCATGGCAAAAAAGCCGGTGGGTGTTCGCCGGCACGCCGCTGGAAGAAGTCGTTGCGGCACTTCAACGCTATTACGCCCAACCGATCGAGCTGATCGGCCCGGAAGTAGGGCGCTTACCGGTTTCAGGGGTTTTCAATACCGATCAGGCCGAAACCCTGCTGGCACTGCTGCCCGACATTCTTCCGGTGACGCTGACCACGGAAGGCGCAACCGTACGCATTCACTCCCGCGGCGCAAAAAATAATTCTCCAACGAGGTAGGGTTGCGTGCGCTGAGAAGCGGCTATCACTCAGTACCCCCTCTTCTGGAGAATAAAAGTGAGTCAGCTCTTCCTGCGTGCACCTTGGCACGTGTCGATTTTGACCAGCACCCTGATGGCCAGCCAAGGGGCTTTCGCGCAAGCGTCGATGGTTGTCGAATTCAATGTTCCCACGTCAACGCTGGAAAGCTCGCTGAATGCAGTGGCTCGCCAGGCAGGCTCTCAAGTGCTGTTTTCCAGTGACTTGACAGCGGGCAAGCAGGCGCCGGCACTGCACGGGCGTTACACGCTGGAGCAGGCTCTGGGGCATGTGCTTGAACACAGCGGGCTGGTCGTCAAGGCACGTGATGCGCGGACATTCATCGTCCTGCCGTCAGGCGATGCGGTGGCAGGCAACGGGCCGGCTGCGACAAGCAGCGCCATAGAACTGGCAGGTACTGAAATCACGTCCTCTCGGCTTTCCAGCAATGTGGTACCACAGGCACGACAAGTGAATGTGATCGAACGAGAGCAACTGCAGCAACTGCGTCAGGGCT